>CAZCVY010000061.1:0-35149 GCA_964501985.1 uncultured Acidobacteriota bacterium
GGACGACCTACTCCAGCAAGAAGGGCTACCCGGTCGTCGCGGATCTGTCGATCGCGAACGCCTTTGCCAAGGATTTTGACGCGGTGGTCATTCCCGGCGGTTGGGCGCCGGACACGCTTCGCCAGGACCAGCGTGTGCTGAAGTTTGTGCGTGACATGGATAAGGCCGGCAAGATCGTCGCCGCCATCTGCCACGCGGGTTGGGTGCTGTGCTCGGCCGACATCCTGCGCGGGCGCAAGGCCACGTGCTTCAAGGCCATTAAGGACGACATGGTCCACGCCGGTGCGCAGTATGTGGACGAAGAGGTAGTGGTCGATGGAAATCTCATCAGCTCGCGTACGCCCATGGATCTGCCTGCGTTTTGCCGGGAAATTGGCAAGGCGCTCAGGACCCAGGCAGTGGCGCGCCATGCGGCAGGCGCGTAGTTCTTTTTCGTCTCGTGATGAGGGAAATGCTCAAAACCCACGTGAGCATCGCAATCCCCGGGTGGGCCGAGCGTCGCATTCAATCGGGGGGCACCGCAGCAGTGTGCCTTACAGGGATCTTGTTGCGACGTAACTTCGCTTGGCAATTTGGGCTATTTTCGCCCCGCGTGCGGTTTTTTCTTGACACGGGAAATTCCCCGCTGATATACCAAAAAACTGCGGCGTCTTGCGAGTGCACTTGTGACGAGAAGCCGTAGGAAAAGGTTCAACCTCGTTAGGCGAGGTTACCACACAAACACAAGCCACTGCCCAGAAACTCGGAGACGAGCCAACGGGTGGAGCAGGCAAGGCCGGATTAAGGCTTTGCCTAATGTGGCTGTTCCGGAATACGGGACACTACGTTGTGTGGAGCCAAAGCTCTCACCAGGAGGTTTGAGAAACCGCGTGTCCACCGCCCGGTTTCCCATGATTGCCCCTGCGGAGCTTTTGCTCCCGGGGGCTTTTTGCTTTTAGGGCAGCTTTTCTAGGGCATCTTTTCTGGAACGGATAGTGCCGTGGTTGGAATCCATGACTTCACAATCCGGAATCGCGCGGGATGGCGATGGACGCTGGTCGGATGGCTGGCGGCAATCATGCTCGTGGTCGTGCTGGATGGGCCGTTCGCCCGCGGGCAGGACGCTACCCCCCAGAGCCAACCCTCCGACGCGGCCAACCCGACACCTTCCGACCCGCAGCGGTGGGATCTGCACTTTCAGTCGACGGCTGGCGCTCAAGGCCACCCTTCGTTTTCGGCTCAATACACGGGGCTGAACAGTCTTAAGGCCGACGCCGAAATCAAGGACACCATCTCGGTGGATGTAATCGGCGGCACGCGCCTCTGGAGCGGGGCAGAATTTTTCGGGGACATCGTCATCTGGCAGGGATATGGCCTCAGCAACACGCTCGGAATGGCCGCGTTCCCCAATGGGGAGGCGTTTCGAATCGGCCGGACTTATCCCGACGCTTATCTCTGCCGCGCTTATCTCCGCGAGACCGTCGGTCTGGGTGGGGAGAAGGAGGCCAACGACGACGGACTAGGCGGCACGAAGGACGTTCGGAACCTGACGTTCACCGTCGGCCACCTGAGCGCTAAAGACATCTTCGACAACAACGCCTACGCCAACGACTCGCGGACCCAGTTCATGAATTGGTCGCTGATGGCCAATGACGCTTGGGATTATCCAGCCAACACGCTGGGATTTACGAATGGCGCGGCCGCGGAATTAAACATGCGCACATGGACCGGGCGCGTTGGCATCTTCACCGTGTCCAAGGTTGCGAACGGACTGCGCATCGACTGGAACCTGCCCAAGGCATGGTCGGCAGCGGCGGAGTACGAAAGGCGATATTCGCAAAAAGGGCATGCGGGAACCTTGCGGCTTTTCACCTACGACACTCGGGCCCACATGGGAAGCTACCAGGCGACCCTGAACGATCCGAGCATCGAGGAGGATATATATCTAACGGCGGCGTACCGTTATAAGTACGGCTTCGGCATCAATGTGGATCAGGAACTCCGAAAGAATCTTGGGGTTTTCGCTCGACTGGGTTGGAGCGATGGCAAGAATCAGACCTTCGAGTTTACCGATGTGGACCGCACTGCCAGCGCCGGGGTAAGCCTGAAAGGCGCGCGCTGGCGCCGCCCGGACGATACGGTGGGCCTCGCGGTGATTGTCAACGGCATCAGCGCCGCCCATCGACAGTACCTCGCGGCTGGTGGTCTGGGAATCACCGTCGGCGATGGCGGTCTCGATTATCGCTCGGAACGCATTGCTGAAACTTACTACAACTGGAAGATCGCGAAACACTACCAGGTAACGCTGGATTATCAGTTCGCTCAAAACCCGGCCTACGACCACGTCCGAGGGCCGGTCGATCTTATCGCGCTACGGTTCCACGCCGAGTATTGATCGTGAGGACAACGCGGCCGCAGCTTTTAAGCAAGAAACGTGTTTTTTCTTGACAAAGGAAATCAGGCCCCCGTATTAAGGGAACTTGGAGCATTCTCAAGCCCGAAAATACCCGGAACGTTGATATTTGGAAGGATTCAACCCCGTTAGCGAGGTGGCAAATACCCGCCACTTCCCAGACGCCCTAAGACAAGTCGCGGCCGTTGCAGCGGAGGACGAGCATGATCTACTTCACCGAGCTACAGAATCTCCCCATGTATGGAGTAAAAGGCGAGTTCCTGGGGGAGTTGGAGGACCTCTGCGTCGATCCGGGCCAGAAGATGGCTCGCGTGGCATCGTATCTAGTGCGCACGCCCCACAAGGGCATTCAATGCATCACCTACTCGCAAATCCAATCCATCTCCGTGCGCGCGGGCCAAACCAACGTAGCGCGAGAAGAAATTCGCTGCTATGCGCCGGATGAGGGGCTGATCCGAATCAAGAAGGACGTGCTCGACCAGCAGATCATTGACGTCAATAATCGTAAAGTGGTGCGGGTCAATGACGTGGATCTCGACATCGAGCCCATCGATGGCCACAGCGAGCTCCGGATCATGGCGGTCAATGTGGGATTGGCGAGCGCCGTGCGCCGATTGCTCCAGGGAATTATCGCCAAGCACAACATTCGCGCCGTCACCAAGTCGCTCCCGACTCGAACCATTCAATGGGAATTTGTGAATCTCATCGAATCTGACCCGGCGCGCCGCGTGAAGCTCCGCATTTCTTATGACCGGCTGGCGGAATTGCATCCCGCGGATATCGCCGACATCCTGGAGGAGTTGAGCTACAACGAACAAAAAGCCGTGATCGAAGGGTTGGATGATGAGACTGCAGCGCATGCGCTTTCTGAGATACCCACCAAAATGCAGGCGGACTTACTCGAAAGCATCCCCACGGAAAAGGCGGCGGATATCGTGGAAGAGATGCCGCCCGATGAAGCCGCCGACGTCCTCAATCAGCTTTCTCCCGAGACTTCGGCGGAAGTGCTGGCGGATATGGAAAAGGACGAGGCCGAGGAAGTCAGAGAATTGCTGGGGTTCGAGGAGAATACGGCGGGGTCGATGATGACCACCGAATACGCCATGGTGCATGATTCCGCCACCGTCGAGGGAGCCATTGAGGCCTTACGCAATTTCGAGGGGCCGGTGGAAGCCATTCACCAGATTTTTATGATCGACAAGGAGACTGCCCTTACGGGAGCGGTGCCCCTTGGCCGAATCCTGCTGGCCGCCGCCGACACGCCCCTGACGGACCTTTCTACGGAGCCCCTGATTTCGGTGCAGGTGGAGCAGAGTGTGAGAGTCGTAGTGGACCTCTTTCACAAATACAATTTGATCTCATTGCCCGTCGTCGATGAGGAGCGCCACTTGCTGGGCATCGTTACCGCGGACGACGTGCTGGAGCATGTGATCAATAAGAAGTGATGAGTGACGAGTGACGAGTGACGAGCAAGCATAACAACAGCGAAAAGTGGTGAGTGACAAGTGACGAGCAAGCAGAAGAGTAGTAACGGGTGATGGAGTGGCGGAAGCGCATTAAAGATTTCTTGCTCGTCACTTGTCACTCATCACTCGTCACTGCACTTAGGGAGTTCCTGTGGCGGTAAAACTCAAGAGGTTTCGAAATTTGCGGGTCCAACTGCTGATTTTTATGGCAATCCTGGGCCCCGGCATCATTACGGCCAATGTCGACAACGACGCGGGCGGCATCTACACCTATTCCGTTGCGGGGGCGAAATATGGATTCTCCCTGCTTTGGACTTTGATCCCGATCACCATCGCGCTCATCATCGTTCAGGAAATGGTAGGCCGCATGGGCGTGGTAACCGGCAAGGGCCTGGCGGACCTGATCCGGGAGGAATACGGCTTCCGAACTACTTTTATTCTGATGGTCCTACTGATCATCACGGATTTGGGGAACACCGTTTCAGAGTTTGCCGGACTCGCTTCGGGAACCTCGATTTTCCACATGAGCCGGTTTGTCGCCGTGCCACTGGGGGCCATCTTTGTCTGGCTTCTGGTGGTGAAGGGAAGTTACCGCTATGTGGAAAAGGTCTTTCTCGCGGCGTGCGTGGTTTATCTGGCTTACCCGGTTTCCTGCTACCTGGCGCATCCCGATTGGACCAGTTCGCTGGTCAGCACCATCAAGCCGTCATTCCAATTCAGCTCTGGCTATCTCTATATGGTCATTGGCTTGGTGGGAACAACCATCGCACCGTGGATGCAGTTCTACCTCCAGTCCGCAGTCGTGGAAAAAGGGGTAAAGATAAAGGATTACATTTACTCGCGAATGGACGTCATCGTCGGCTGCGTCATGACTGACGTGGTGGCGTTTTTCATTATCGTGGCATGCGCCGCGACGATTTACGTCACCGGCCACCGCGACATCAAGGACGCAGGTGACGCGGCGATGGCCCTTCAGCCCCTGGCAGGCCACGCGGCCAGCGCGTTGTTTGCCCTTGGACTTGTTAATGCCTCGCTCTTTTCCGCCTGCATTTTGCCTCTCGCTACCGCTTACTATGTTTGCGAAGGGTTGGGATTGGAATCCGGGATCAATAAGCGATTTAACGAAGCCCCAGCATTTTACTGGCTCTATACCAGCCTGATTTTCCTGGGTATGCTCGCTGTCGTCCTTTTGAGCGAGGACCAGCAAGTTCCCATCATTCTGCTTTCCCAAGTGGCCAATGGCATTCTGCTGCCGTTTGTCGTAATCTTCATGCTGCAACTCACGAACCGCGAAGACCTGATGGGCCCCTATAAGAACAGCCGCTCCTTCAACATCATCGCCTGGACGACTTGCATCGTCATGATCGTCCTGACCGCGATGCTGGCCATCACCAGCCTCATGCCGGGCAAGTTGCCGGGGTAGGGCCAGATGGACGGAAGGCAGTGGATCGAAAGTCGTGAGCCCCGGTTTGTCAGGCCCCTGGTTGCCGAAATAGTGTTTGAGGGTCTGCCCGACAAGGGTAGGGCGCCGTCCAATTTCGTTAGGTCCGCGGCTTCAGTGAACCGCCGGTAGCCTCCCGCACTTATTTATTTTTCTTGACAAAAGTAACGATGTAGTATAAAGCAGTAGTGCATTTGCTCGCCGGTGTTGCTACGTCGCAGGGACGACCCCTGATTCCAGCGCCGAGTCGCCCCCTCAGCTTGCCGGACTCGTCGGCACGTTCTACCCGGCGGTTGGCGACCCAGAGGAGGGTCTATTCGTCGTACCTCACCCCTCGCTAAGAAGTGCTTGCGAAGCTTTACAGTGCCGCAGCTTGTTGCCGCTTTCCTCTCCGCGAGCTCGCTCGCGGGATCTTGAAACCGCGTCCGTTTCACCGCTACCAGCGGTGTGGAAGCCCAGCCAGCAAGTTGGCTGGGGAGAAAGCAGCAGCCAGTTGCCGCACTCTAATGCTGCGCTCCGACGAGCACGCTGCCAGGAGCGTCGGGCACAGCGACCATCTGTGGATGGGCCGAAGGTGAGTCTTGATGGTGGCCGGGGTGTCGGCCAAAGTTAAGGGTGCTTGGCGAGGGAAAAATAGCCCAAAATGAAGGTTCATCCGGAGATGTTGATGAAAACAAAGAAGAGCAGGTTTCCGGTGCCTGGTGTCAGAGAGAACTCGCGACGCGTTCGGGCTTAAAGTTGGGGTGTTGAGTGCGGGGACAAGCCGGAAAATGAAGGTTCATCCGGGGATATTGATGAAAACAAAGAACGACAGGTTTCCGGTGCCGTGGGCCACGTGTCCGGGCTAAGCAACACATCTTTCGGGCGAAGTGGATCGTGCTGGGAGGAGAAAATCGTCAAAAATGAAGGTTCATCCGGCGATGTTGATGAAAACACAGGCGCGGTGAGACGGTCCTTGGCGTACTGTGCCCAACCCTACGAGGAAACGGCTCAAACCGCGTTCGCCCGAAGGGCTGTGGCCAGTGGCGTCCCCAGGGTGACTGCTTGGGGTCGCTAACCTCGTGGCCCGAAGTGTCAGGAAGGAAAAAACACACCGTGCAGACAAGGTAATGACGTGGTATAGTCAATATCGTGGTCAAGGAGGTTCTCCAGTGGCGAAGGAAGCTGTCTTCACGGTGAAGCTGGAATCAGATCTTCGCGACGCTTTCGCGGCCGAGGCCGAGGCGGCCCACCGGCCGGCTTCGCAGATCGTACGTGATTTCATGCGCGAGTTCGTCGAACGCCAGCGCGAGGCGCGGGAGCATGACGCCTGGTTCCGTGCCGAGGTCCAGCACGCGCTTCGCGATCCCCGCCCTTCCATTCCACACGATTCCGTGATGGCTGAGACACGCGCCATAATCGACCGGATGACGACCAAAAAGGCTGGGGCGTGAAGATCGAGTGGCACCCGTCGGCGCGTAGCGATTTGATCGAACTGGTGACCTACATCGCGGCCGACAGCCCGCAAGCGGCCTATCGCGTGCATGATGCAATCCGAAAACGAATCGGGATCTTGGCCAAGCATCCCGAGGCGGGGCGCCTTGGCCGCGTCGCTGGTACCCGTGAATTGGTCATTGCGAACACCCCCTACATTGCAGCCTATCGCGTTACCGCTGACGCAGTTACTATCCTGCGCGTCCTGCACGGGGCACGAAGGTGGCCGCGCTCTCTGGGAACGGGCGCTTAACTCGCGTGCCGGATTAAAGAATCGCGTCCACCCCCATCTTCCCACCATCCCCGGTGCCTTCCGCGCGCTTTGCTTGCGGTAAACATGCGGGTATGCTAGGGTTTCTATGGATTTAAGATGAATTGAAGGTCCGAGTTCCCGTGAAGACAGAACCTGTCGAAGCAGCTCTCCTGAAACAGATCGATCTGGACCGCCTGCCCCGGCACATTGCCATCATCATGGATGGAAATGGACGATGGGCGAAGCGCCGGCACCTGCCTCGCATCGCCGGCCACCGAGCCGGAATCCGCGCAGTGCGGCAAGCGGTGGAGGCCTCGGCACGCGTGGGCGTCCCTTACCTGACACTGTATGCTTTTTCGGTGGAGAACTGGAAGCGTCCGCACACGGAAGTCAAGCTCTTGATGAGCTTGCTACGGCAGTATTTGAAGAAGGAAATTGACGAACTCAACCAGCAGAACATTCGCCTGGAGGTAATCGGAAGAATTCAGGATTTGCCCCAGCCGGTGGTCCAGGACTTGCAGAATGCTCTGGAAAAGACCGGCGCGAACACCGGAATGCGTTTGGTGTTGGCGCTGAATTACGGAGCGCGAGCGGAATTGGTGGATGCAGTGCAGGAATTGCTCGACCAGGCGAAGCGCAACGGCTCGATCACGGTGGATGAGAAGCTGCTGAGCGAGCATCTTTACACCCGGGGGCAGCCGGACCCCGATCTGCTGATCCGCACCAGCGGGGAACTGCGCTTGAGCAACTTTCTGCTCTGGCAAGTGGCCTACGCGGAACTGTGGGTGACGGAAACGCTGTGGCCGGACTTTACGCAGAAGGATCTCTTCCAGGCCATCATCGATTTCCAGAAGCGCGAGCGCCGGTACGGCGGCCTGGCACTAAGTTAGTTATCGGTGGTCGGTTGTCGGTCGTCAGTTCTTAACGCTGCGCCGATAGCTAAAAATCATGGGCGTGGGACTTCCGACCTTTGAGTCTCGGCACCCTTCATTGGACAACTGGCGACCGACAACTGACGACTGACAACCGCATGCTAAAACGCACTCTGACTGCCCTCCTGTTGATTCCCCCAGTTGTTTACCTCGTTGGGTGGTCCCCGAAATGGCTTTTTGTCCTGGCGGTGGCGACGGCGGTAGTGCTCGCCTTGCGCGAGTATTTCGCGTTGTGCCGCGCGTCGGGGATCAAAGTCATTTCCTGGATCGGCTACGGCTCAGGAGCGGCCTTTTGCGCAGTACAGATGCTGCCAGAGATTCTGAACTACTTTGGCTTCACACTCTTGCTCGTCGTGCTCTTCGCGCTGCTAATCCCCAGCGTCGCGATGCGGCCAAGCACGGACTTAAAGGATTATCTCGCTGCTACGTCCGCAACCATCTTTGGCGTTTTGTGGGTTGGCCTCTCGCTTTCTTGCCTAGTGCCGATTCGGTTCGCTATGGCGTCATTTGGCGTCCCGTGGGCGACCCTCGGCGACACGGGCCACACGGTGATGCTTGGCCTGGGTTCGCGCCTTCTGCTGCTTCTGTTTCTGGTGATCTGGGCGGGCGACATCTGCGCCTATCTGGTGGGCCGACCGTTAGGCCGCAGACCGTTTTTCGCACGCATTTCTCCCCGCAAAACGTGGGAAGGCGCCGTCGCTGGTTTAGCTGGGAGTCTGCTCGCCGCCTGGGGCTTCGCCCATTGGTTCCTGACGAGAATCGACCTGAAAATCGTCTTTCTGATTGCCGCGTGGATCGCAATAGCGGGCCAGGTCGGCGACTTGGTGGAGTCGGCCATCAAACGGGGCGCCCACCAAAAGGATTCCGGCGCCCTCTTGCCGGGACATGGGGGGTTTCTCGACCGCATCGATAGCTTACTCTTTGGCGCTCCGGCGCTTTGGCTCGCCCTGCTGGCGTTAGGTTTTGTGTCATGACCCAAGGTTTATGTATTCTCGGCTCCACCGGTTCTATCGGCCAGAACTGTCTGCGCGTGGTCGAGAGCTTGCGTGAGCGTTTCCGGGTGGAGGCGCTCTCGGCAGGGCAGAACCTGGAGGTGCTCGCGGCGCAGGTGGTGAAGCACCACCCCAAAACCGTGGTGGTAAGCCATGGCGAACTCAGAGAACCGCTGCGAGAACGCCTAAAACGACTTGGCTACTCCCGCCGCGTCAAGATTACCTTCGGAGTTGAGGGCCAGGTAGAAGCTTCGACTCACGATTCGGTGGACTTTGTTGTCTCCGCGTCCCATGGCACCACGGGGCTGGTGGCTACTTACGAAGCCGTCCGCGCCGGCAAACACGTTGGCTTGGCCAACAAGGAAACCCTGGTTGCCGCCGGGGAACTGGTGATGCGAGCCGCCGCCAAACGGCGAACTGAGGTCCTTCCCATTGACAGCGAACACTGCGCCGTTCACCAGTGCCTTCGTGCCGGCCGACCGCGGGAAGTCAAACGTATCATTTTGACGGCGTCGGGTGGGCCGTTCCTCAAAACCCCTCTGCGCCTGTTTAATTCCCTCAGTCCTGAACAGGCGCTAAAGCATCCAATATGGAGAATGGGGGGAAGGATCACCATTGATTCGGCGACGCTTGTGAACAAAGGATTGGAGATCATTGAGGCTCATTGGCTCTTTGGCGCCGCTCCGGGACAAATTGACGTTGTAATCCACCCTGAATCAATTATCCATTCCATGGTAGAATTTGTTGATGGGTCAGTAATGGCTCAATTGGGGGTTCCGGATATGCGCATCCCCATTCAGTATGCGCTAACTTATCCGGACCGGGTAGCCAATGAGGAAAAAGGGCTTGAGCTTGATCTCATATCTGCCGGCAAGCTCCATTTTGCCAAGCCGGACACGAAGCGCTTCCCGAGCCTCGTTTTGGCGCGCGAGGCCTTAGCGCAGGGCGGGATCATGCCCTGCGTTCTGAACGCCGCCGACGAGATTGCGGTGGAGGCTTTCCTGAATCGCCGATTAAGATTCTCGGAGATTCCCCGATTAATCGGTAAGGTGATGCGGCAAATGGACTCGCACCGGACGGTTGCTTCGATGAAAGATGTTTTGGAAGGGGATCGGGAAGCTCGGTCGCGCGCGGCGCAAGAGATTGCAGCCATCTCTGGCTAGGGAGAAAGTCTTCTACATGTTGGGAAGCTTTTTTACGGATGCATTGGTCGTCGTCGTGGTTCTGGGGATCATGATTTTCATCCACGAGGCGGGCCACTTCGTTGCCGCGAAATCCTTCGGCGTCCGCGTGCTGGTGTTCTCCTTAGGATTTGGCAAATCGCTTCTTCATATCCAGCGGGGCGATACCGATTACCGCATCAGCATTCTCCCCTTCGGTGGATATGTGAAAATGGCGGGGGACGACCCTTCCGAGGTTCGCCACGGGGATAAAGGGGAGTTTTTGTCCCAACCTCGCTGGAAGCGCTTTATCATTGTAGTGATGGGGCCGGCGATGAATGTTCTGCTGGCGATTGTCCTGTTGACCGGACTCTATAAGTTTCATTTTCAGCGCCCCGCCTACCTGGAGCAGCCTGCCAGCATCGGCGATGTAGAAGAGGGCTCGCCGGCAGCCCTCGCCAATATTCAACCGGGAGACCGAATCCTCCGTTTGGGAAATCTCGAAAACCCCAAGTGGGATGACGTGGATTTCAAAATCCTGACCACCACGAATGAAGCTATCCCCCTTCAATTCGAGCACGATGGCAAGGTCGAGAGCACCTCGATCACGCCCATTGCCAAGGGGCCTAACCGTGCCGGGTATGTCGGTTGGGACCCGATCGCCCCGGGAATCCTGGAAGGAATAGAGCCGGGCCTTCCCGCCAGCAAAGCCGGCCTGAAACCGGGCGACCAGATCGTGGGCATCAATGGGCGCAAGATTTTGTATTTTCCGAGCGTCGCTATCGCCATTCAGACGGGAAATGGCAAACCCGTCACCTTCGACCTCATTCGGGATGGCACGCCGTTGCAGATTACCGTCAAGCCCGTCTATGCCGACTTGATGGGTGAGAAGCGCTGGCGGGTGGGCTTCTGGTTCCGCAATGGGATGGTCGTCCGCCATTTGCCGTGGGGGCAGGCGCTAGCAGCCTCTTTGGATGACAACGCCCGGAATTGCCTCGCCACCATCGACGTCTTGGGGAAAATCCTGACCCGTCACATGTCGGCGCGATCGCTTTCTGGCCCCATTGGCATCGCGCAGCTTTCGGGAGAAGCTTATCGTGCCGGGCTGCCGGAATTGGTCCTCCTAGTGTCTTTCATTAGCCTGCAATTGGGCATTTTCAACCTCCTGCCCATCCCCGTTCTCGATGGCGGGGTGATCCTGCTCCTAGTGGTAGAAGGGCTGATTCGCCGGGACTTAAGCTTGGAAGTCAAGGAACGCTTCGTCCAGGTCGGCATCGTGTTCCTGCTGCTTCTAGCAGCGTTTGTGATGTACAATGATCTGGTTAAGACATTTAGACCGTATTGAAAGTGCGGGGGTCGGAATACCGTAGACGGTAGACAGGCTCTTAAGACATCGATCGATTCCCCATATGCCGTCTACTGTAACCCGTCTACTCCACTCTAAGGAGCTTTTGTGAATTTTAGTGATACTGAGTTTTTTCCGCCCCGGAGAAAGACCCGCCCGGTCAAGGTTGGACGCCTGACGGTCGGCGGTGACGCTGCCATCGCTGTCCAGTCCATGACCAAGACGGACACGCGCGAGGTGGAGAAGACAGTCGAGCAAATCCATGAGATGGAAGCCGCAGGGTGCGAAATTGTCCGTTTAGCCGTGCCCGATCAAGAGGCCGCCGAGGCGCTTCCGGAAATCCGCAAACGCTGCCCTGAATCCGTCCTGGTCTCCGACATTCACTTTCAATACAAATTTGCCTTAATGGCTTTGGACGCTGGCATCGATAAGCTGCGCATCAACCCGGGGAACATTGGGGATGCTGAAAAAGTCCGCATGGTGGTGCGGCGGGCTCAGGCACAAAAAGTCCCTATTCGCATCGGGGTAAACGCCGGCTCGCTTGAGCGCCGCTTGCTGGAGAAATACGGCTATCCCACCCCGGAAGCCATGGTCGAGAGTGCCATGTACCACATCCAGATCCTGGAGGACCTAGGCTTCACCGACACCATCATTTCCTTGAAGGCTTCGAACGTGAAGTTGACAGTGGCTGCCTATCGTTTGCTCTCACGGCAAGTGGATTACCCCTTGCATCTGGGCATCACGGAAGCCGGCACGCAGTTTTCCGGCACAGTGAAGTCCTGCGTTGGCATGGGGATGCTGCTGGCGGAGGGCATTGGTGACACCATCCGGGTTTCGCTTGCCACCGACCCCGTGGAAGAAGTACGCGTCGGGTTCGAGATGCTGAAGGCACTGGAACTGCGCAGCCGCGGACCGGTGGTGATTGCCTGCCCAACCTGCGGACGCCTCGAAGTCGATCTGTTCAAGATCGCGGGGGAAATCGAGCAGGCGACAAAGCACATCAAAACTCCCATCAGCCTAGCCGTCATGGGCTGCGCTGTGAACGGCCCCGGCGAGGCTCGCGAGGCCGATCTCGGTGTTGCTGCCGGCCGCGGCAATGGCATGATCTACCGGGAAGGGAAGGCCATCCGCCGCGTCAAGGAAGACGAGATTGTTTCCGCCCTGCTGGAAGAGGTCGAGCGGTTTATCGCCGACAAGGCGGCCGGCGTCAACACCGCTCCGCCGGAGATTGTGCCGCCGTCCGAGATTGAGGCCAAGCAAGCCCCTCTCGTCACCCTTTCTTCGTCGTAATTATATAGGCTACATATTTATGTTCCGCCGCTCCCTCCTGATGGCCCTGGTATTCTCCGGGCTGCTCGCAGCTCCAGGTTGCGCCCAGGATAACTATCAGGAAGAGGCCGATCGCCTGGCCGTGCTGCTAAACTGGCAGCCTGGCAACGTCGTGGCCGACATCGGCGCGGGCAGGGGAGAACTTACACTTGTTGTCGCCAAGCGCGTGGGTCCGACGGGGCGAGTCTATTCGACGGAACTCGATCCCAAGAAACTTGCCCACCTGGAAGAGCTTGCTGCGACGGAGAAGAACATCACAGTTCTCAAGGCGGGCGACTCCGATACGAACCTTCCGCCCGAGTGCTGTGACTCCATCTACATGCGCCTCGTCTACCATCACCTCACCAAACCCGCCGAGGTCGACGCCAGTCTCTTGCGGTCTCTGAAACCCGGGGGTCTGCTGGCGGTGCTCGATGAGGAACCGGCGCCGGGAAGCTCAATTCCAGAGGGTGTGCCCAAGAACCGAATCGGGCACGGTGTGCCGCAAAAGATCGTGGTCGAAGAGCTGACCGCCGCAGGCTTCCAAGTTGTAACTACGCAGGAGTGGCTTGGCGCCCACGATTCCTATCATCCCACTTACTGCGTCGTCTTCCGTAAGCCTCACCCCTGAGATGATGTGATTGAACTCGTGCCACGTGACCCGTCTCGCGGCTTGATAAGAGTGTCTTCAATGGCTCGATGGCTCGATCCCTCAATGTCCCGATGATTCGATGAGACGTTGGCCTGATCTCCCCGGGAACTGGCGGTATTGTTTGAGAAGGCGGAAGAACTTAAGCGATCGGCGCGCGTCCTCCTGAATTTGCACCTTGAGGATCGCGGGGTTTTGGAACTTCATCTCGTCGCGCAGCCGGTAGAGGAACTCGATTTCCATCACCGTCTCGTCGATTTGTCCGGAGAAATCCAACAAGAAGGTCTCAACCGTCAGGCGGTGCTCGCCGAATGTGGGCTTGAACCCCACGTTGGTCACCGAATCGTGGCGCACGCCGGCGAGCACCGTGTGCGTCACGTAGACTCCGACTTTGGGTAACTGCTCTTCGATGGGAGCAAGGTTCAGGGTAGGTACGGTGTGCTTGCGGCCAACTCCCATGCCGGCCACGATAAGCCCACTCGCAGAAAACGGCCGGCCGAGCAAGCGATTGGCCTTGTGGACCAGGCCTTCGCTCAAGAGCTCCCGAATACGCGTGCTGGAAACGCGGTCGCCGCGCATGTATACCAGGGGCACAACCTCCACGCGGAAGCCTTCCTGCTTCCCGAGTTCCTCCAGGATTTCGGTGTCGCCGGACTGCCGGTAGCCGAACCGGAAGTTCGGACCAACATGCACGGAGGATGCCCGCAAGGGATCAACGAGCACTCGGCGTACGAATTCCAGCGGCGATTGGCGGGCAAGTTCTCGTGTAAAGGGCAACACCACCAGCAAGTCGACTCCCGTCGCTGCGATCAGCTCCACTTTGCGCTCAAGCGGGGTCAGAAGTTTGGGCGCGTGGTCGGGTGCGAGCAGTTTGATGGGGTGCGGCTCAAACGTGATGGCCGTAGCGCGAGCTCCCCGCGGCCGGGCGACTTCCACGACGCGGCGCAACAACGATTGGTGCGCCAAGTGGACTCCATCGAAATTCCCGATGGTTACCACACTTGGCGTTCCCGCTTCACCAATTTCCCGAAGTGTACTGACAACGCGCATAGAAGCAACTCCGGAGTCCGAGGTCCCGAGTCCGAGGCCTAGAATTCCAACTTCAGTCCATCATAAGCCAATTGCACGTGCGCGGGGAGGGCAGAGTTTGTTACCTGGTGGCCGAGGTCATGGGCGATATGCGTGAAGAACGCGCGCCGCGGCTTCAGCCGCTCGACCATCGCCACAGCCTGCGCGAGGGAGAGGTGGGTAGGGTGAGGCTTGATGCGAAGGGCGTCGAGGATGAGAGTATCTAGACCTTCGAGTAGTGGAATGCTCGACTCAGGGATTTCGCTGACGTCCGTGACATACGCAGTGTCTCGAAATCGGAATCCTAATATCGAGGCGTTCCCATGCATGACGGGCACGGGTATAATCTTCAGCCCCCACAATTCGAAGGGGCCTTCTATGACATGCGGGTCGAGCTTCACCACTCCGCCGAAGGGGTAACTTCCGTCGAATATGTATGAGAAGGTGGCGCGCAGCGTCGCCATACAGGGCGCATCAGCATAGATGGGAATCGGAGTTTGCTGGCGGAAATAGAACACACGCGTATCATCGAGCCCCATGATGTGGTCGGCGTGATGATGGGTGTAAACCACGGCATCCAGCTGAGTCATGCCCTCACGCAAGGCCTGGGTTCTAAAGTCGGGAGTGGTATCGAACAACACCACTCGGCCATCGTACTCCAGGAGGATGGAAGGTCGCAGGCGGTTATCATGCGGGTCGGAAGACGTACAAACGGCGCACTTGCAGACGAGAGTGGGAACCCCGGTAGAGGTTCCTGTGCCGAGAAACGTGAGGGTCATTTCCCTTTACGAGCCTGCCGCTTCTGCAATTCCACAAACGTCATCCGCAATTCGTAAAGGACGTCGTCGAGGAGGCGGGATTCTTGGGGCGTGAGATTCCCCTTCGTTTTCTCCAGAAGCACCTGGAGCAAGTCAATGGTCCGTTGCGCATTCACCATGTCGGCAGGGATGCGCTCCCCGCCGGGTCCGGGAATTAATCCGAGCTGAAACATGGTGGTTGTGCTCAGATAGGAAACCAGCGTTTCAAAGCCCGACGGCTCGCCGCCGAACTCGTCATCGGGCGGCTCGATGGATTGCGGCCGCGACACTCGCTCGGTCAGGGGTGGCGGTTCAGGCTTTCGCACCTCGGGCTCACTTTCGTCGCGCCGGGAACCTTCCGAAGTGAAGCTGCGACGATCAACGACTTTGAACCCCGAGGGTTCGTGCTTCTCATCTGCCATGAAATGCCTCGTGAGCCTGGACGCCCAAGCCTCGGATATGAGCCGGAATCGGCCCTAAATGCGTAATGACTTAGTGTAGCAACAATCACAAAAACCAACAAGGCTAGGGGAGAACAAGTAATGGTTAAGCTTGATGGGGGACGGAGTTAAGCAGATAACGGAGGCACCCGTGGGAAACGCCACCGGGAACATTGCTGTTGCACATGACCCGCTCCTGTAGTACCTTGGGGTTTCTCAACAATCTGGCGAAGACGCGATGGAAGTCAAGTCTCAAGGGTGAGTTTAAGCGGCGCTCGTGACCGCAGCAGGTGACAATACCCTTTTCGAAATGGTGCGGTTGGACCTCTGAGCTCAGGAGTCCCGCCAATGCGTTTCAAACTGTTTTCGCTCAGTCCCGGCCTGCTCGAGGATTCACCACTGGTGCATTCCGCAGAAGCATCGACCACGGTAACGAATCATGAAATCAAAGTGAGGGTAAAATGGCACTGAAAATCATTCTACCTGATTTTGTCGAACGGAAAGCGGAGACCCTATTATTTGCTGCGCTACAGGATTTCGGCGCTCAGCGCGTTACAGCCAAAGAATGGCGCTTCAACCAAATGCCGTTAAGTTGTCAGGAATGTCTGAATGAGTTGAAGCTATTCCTGCCCAAGTCTGAGCACTGGTTGGTGGATAAGGTCAAGGTGATGACTTGGGACTCATCACAGCGCCGCACCCCGATCAACCTTGCGTAGACTACACGCTAGTGTTTACCGGATGTCCAGCAGCGCCGCAATAAGAGACTCGCGGCGGACGGGTCGCGATTGGTGATTGTAATCTTCTCCTTCGCCATTACAGCAGGCCAAGTTTTCCCAGCAAAATGGCGAGACACACAATGGCGAGTGCCGCGCCGCCCAGCACTTTCCACAAGGTTTGTTTGAGCAGGTGCGATTTAACCCCAGTATCCGTCCGTGACGAAATCAAATAGGTAGGTTCGTTTGCCCCTTTCACAATGATGTTGCGGTCGTGTTCATCGCGGGGCCGGGGATTTTCGGCGCAGGTGCCGGTAATGTCGTACGTCTGACCCGGTAAAAGGCAGTACTCGGTCAGGCGATAATGGCCGCTCGCGGCGGGGGCTCGTTCACGGGTGAATTCCGCAACCTGCCCGTGGGCAAAAGCTAGAGCGGCCTGCCGAGCCTTTTCGGCGTCTGGATCCGGCTGATGGTCCGCATTACCAGCCATTACCGCCACCATACCTAAAGCCTCAGGGTGCTGAAGAATGTAAGCTCTCACAACCGAAGCGTCGGGTACAGGCTGGGTGGCATTCAGCGCACGGAAGTAAGCCTGCCCGAATCGGACCAAGGCTGCATCATATTCCGGCGTTCCTTGCGGATGTTTCCAAACCTCCAATGCCAGGCGATTGATTTCTCCACTCGGATCTTTTCGAGCCAACGAGGCCAACATGAGTTGCGAGCGGAAGTCTTCCGCGCCTTGGCCGGTCGGGTCTGCTAGGATGCTCATTAAGGATTGACCGAGTGGTGAGTGGGTCGGCTTGCTGCTGGCATGACTGATCAGACCGATACCTTTTCCCACCATCTGCCCAAAATGCCGAATGCGTGCTTGCTCAACGTATTGGAGTAACTCCAAATCGGACGCGGCTGTACCCGATCCCGTCACCCCCTGAGGCTGCGGCGGAGGCGTGCTAGATCCGCCACTCCGAACCTTTCGTGTGAACCCTCGAGGCAAGTCGAGTTCGGCGTTGGCAGGGTCAACCAGCACGTCGCCCGAGTTGTCTTGGAGGTAGAATTTCACCCCTTTGACGTCCGTCGTGACATGCTTCCACTCGCCCCCGCCATCGGAATTCGAACGCCATTCGTCGACGACCACTTTGAACAGGTAACACCGGCTGTGAGTGACCGGACTCAGCAGAGTTTCCTCCGCACGCGCCTCGCCTCGGACCTTCACCAGCCCCATCGGGATGCTGCGGATGTGGATTGAAGGAGTGTCTGCAACCAGCCGGTACTTCCTGTATTCGCGGAATCCTTTCAAGAAGGTATAGATTCCGCCACCGAAGCCAAGAATACAGGCCAGCACAAGTTGCCCGTCGTCGTTTGCCATGATTACCTACCCGAGTTAACGCCATATTAGCATATCGAGTGCGCCGCAAAACAGCCGAACCGACGAACTCCGCCTTGAACAATTATTTGGGAAGTGATAAACACACTCCGCCCATCCGATTCGTCTTGCCGACCGGCGGGTTTACGCTCCCGAGGTGAAAGAATGTTCCCACGCATAACAATGTTCGTTTCCGTTCTCATTGTGCTGCTCGCAGGTCTTCCTGGCAGCATCTCAAACTCTCAAACGATCAGGGCCGATTTGCTGACGCAGGAATGGAAGGCGGACTGGATCCGTCATCCCAGCGGGCCTTTTCGCGAGTTCGGCGTTTATCATTTTCGTAAGACCTTCACGCTCGACGCCGTTCCGGGACAATTCGTAATTCACGTCAGCGGCGACAACCGCTACGAGCTCTTTGTGAATGGCCAACGAGTGGCCACGGGCCCGGCTCGCGGGGACCTGAAGCATTGGCGCTACGAGACGCTGGACATTGCCCCAAAACTTCAGGTGGGAAAGAATGTCCTCGCGGCGGTGGTGTGGAATTACGCAGAACTCGCCCCCATGGCGCAAGAGACGAACGAGACAGGATTCATCGTGCAAGGTGATGGCGCGGAAGAAGCGGTGGCGAACACGGACGCGTCGTGGAAGGCCTTCAAAGACGAAGGCGCGCAGGCCATTTCGTACACTTCGCGCGGGGATCTCGGCTATTTTGTCGTCGGACCCGGCGAGCGCATCGAGGGCTCCCGCTACCCCTGGGGCTGGGAGAAACGTGACTACGATGACTCGGCCTGGGTTTCAGCAGATCGCGCCGCGCACGCAGGCCCGCGCGGTGCGCAGGACTCGCCTTCGCGCTGGTACCTCATTCCCCGCACGATTCCGCTGATGGAGGAGACGCCGGAGCGACTGGCCCGCCTGGTACGCTCGCAAGGAGTGGACGGAGCCAGCGGCTTTCCCGCAGGCCAATCGCCGGTCACCGTGCCCGCCAATTCGCATGCGACCCTGCTCTTCGATCAGGCTCATCTGACCACGGCCTACCCTGAGCTTACGGTCAGCGGCGGCCGCGGCTCGGAAGTCACTCTGACCTATGCCGAGGCCCTTTTCAAGGATCATCGGAAGGGGAATCGCAACGAGACCGAGGGCCGTGAGATCGTCGGATACCACGATGAGTTTTTCCCCGACGGCGGCGATCACCGCATGTTCCGCTCGCTGTGGTGGCGGACCTATCGCTACCTCCAACTCGATATCACGACCCAAGCCGAACCTCTGGTGCTCGACGACCTGCTCGGCGCCTTTACCGCGTATCCGTTCCAAATGCGCGCCCAGTTTTCCAGCGACGACCCAGAACTCGCCCAGATGTGGGAAGTCGGCTGGCGGACGGCCCGGCTCTGTGCACACGAAACGTATATGGATTGCCCGTATTACGAGCAATTGCAGTATGGCGGCGATACGCGCATCCAGGCGCTGATCTCTCTCTACATGACCGGCGACGACCGTTTGGTGAAGAATGCCATTGAATCGCTCGACGAATCCCGCACTCCGGAAGGGTTGACTCAGAGCCGCTATCCCTCGTGGCTGTCTCAGTACATCCCGCCGTTTTCGCTCTTCTGGATCGGCATGATGCACGATCTGTGGTGGTATCGCGGCGACGCGGAATTTCTGCGCGGTTATTTGCCCGGCGCGCGCAACGTTCTGGTCTGGTTTGAGAATCGCCTGACGCCGTCGGGACTCCTCGGCCGGATGGAATGGTGGAACTTCGTCGACTGGTCCGAAGAGTTCAAGGATGGCGACCCGCCGATGGAGAAGGATGGGCAGTCATCGATTCTAAGCCTGCAATTTGTCGCCGGATTGCGCGCCGCCGCTGACCTGGAATCGGCTTTCGGCAGCGCTCAACAGGCCGAACACGATCGCGCCCTGGCCGCTCGAATCGCCGCGGCGGTCTACAAAACCTGTTGGGACCCTTCGCGGCACCTGCTCGCGGATACGCCCGCGCACAAGGACTTTTCGCAGCATGCCAACATCCTGGCAACTCTCCAAGATGCCGTGCCGGCCGCCGACCAGCCGGCACTGATGAAGCGAGTCCTCAGCGACACGTCGCTTACGCAGGCAACTTATTACTTCCGCTTTTACCTGTTTCAAGCCATGAAAAAGGCGGGATTAGGCGATCAGTATCTCGACCAGTTGGGCCCCTGGCGGCACATGTTGACGCTGGGCCTAACAACCTGGGCGGAAAAACCCGAGCCCACGCGCTCTGACTGCCATGCGTGGAGTGCGCACCCGAATTTCGATCTGCTCGCCACAGTCGCTGGGATCGAGCCCGGCGCGCCGGAGTTTCGCCAAGTGGAAATCCGCCCGCACCTCGGGTCGCTTCACGAACTCAAGGCGACGCTGCCTCATCCTCAGGGAGAAATTCACGTGGCGTACGAACTTCGCGGCAAGAGCTTTACGGCTGACGTGACTTTGCCAGAGAAACTCAGCGGGTGGTTTTACTGGGGCGGCAACCGGGTGGCGTTACACGGAGGGCGCCAGCGGTTGACATTCTGATTTGGCCCGGCCGGGGCGGGGAAGAAGGCGTCAGGAAAATGGGGTCTTCGAAATTCTTGGCGCAAGTATGGCTGCCACAGCCTCGAGTAGATCCCGGTCGTAGGGCGTGAACGCGGCCGTCTGGTCGCTGTCGATATCGATTTCGCCGAGGATGCGTCCATTATGGCGAATGGGCACCACGATTTCCGAGCGCGTTTCCAGGCTGCAGGCGAGGTAGCGAGGGTCGGCGTTCACGTCGTCCACAATCAGGGTTTCGCCGGTGGAAGCCGCCGCGCCGCAGATGCCCTGGTTCAGGGGAATCCGAGTATGGACGGTGGGCTTGCCCACGTACGGCCCCAAAACAAGTTCTTCACCCTGAAGCAGATAGACGCCCACCCAGTTGTAATGTTGCCGCTCCCGGCGTAGCAGGGTGACCGTCTCGCCCAGTAACGAAGTCACGTCTGGTGTGTTCGAGCTAAGGCCGCGGAGGGAATCCACAATTTCCAGGTTCTCCATAAGTAAGCTCCTATGGCTTGCCGCCATAACGCCTCGGTCTGCATCATACGACATGGCCCACTTAGGTGAGAGTGGAATTTATGGTTACTCCGCAACTCTTTTCCGGACAGGGTGTTGTATATAGTGTGGCGACTATGGCCATCGAGTCCGACCTTGATTTGATGCTGCGGGTCCGAGATGGGGACGCGGCATCTTTTGAGATCCTGCTGCGCCGCTATCGCCTTCCTTTGGTCAGCTTTTTTTGCCGCATGGTACGCGACCAGGGTTTGGCGGAGGACTTGGCTCAGGAGGTCTTCCTGCGTGTCTACACGTCGCGGGAGCGCTATCAACCTGAGGCTCGGTTTACCACGTGGCTTTATCGCATTGCCACGAATCTTGCTTTGAATGCGATTCGCGATCGAAAGGACACGGTTTCCGATAACGCGGACCACGATAGCGAAGGTGGGCCCGTCATGGAACGGTTCGTGGATCCCCACCCGTCGGTCGAGCAGCGAATATTGAAGGCAGAGCGAGAACGTGCGATTCGCCAAGCCGTCGAGGCGCTGCCGCAAAACCAGCGTACGGCCGTGATCCTGCACAAATATCAGGAAGTGGATTATCGGCAGATTGCCGGAATTCTGAACGTCTCGGAAAGCGCCGTCAAGTCGTTGCTCTTTCGAGCTTACGAAGCCTTGCGCGTGCGCTTGGAGCCCCTGCTCCGGGAAGGTCAGATATGAAGTGCCTTGAAAAGGACCAACTCATTAGTTACGCTTACGGCTTGACCGACGAATCGGCGGCCCGAGAGGTGCGCGCGCACCTGGGCGAGTGTTCTCATTGCCGCGCGACGGTTGAGCAATACGGGCGGTTGGACTCGCTGCTGGATGAATGGAAGGCGGCCGAGCCCACGCCTGAATTCGACGTCCGCGTTAGGCAAGCTGTGGACGTTCGAAATACCGGCCGTGCAGCGTGGGCTTTCTGGAACTGGGGATGGGCCCGCGGTCTGGCTCTGGCCGGCCTCGCGGTCATGGTCGCCTCGGGAGCGGTATGGTTCTCACGAGGCCATCGCCGGATTTCCACATTGGCGCGGATTGCGGCTCGACCCTTCCACTCAGCGAGCGCCGCACCGAGGCCGGCACGAGCGGCAATCCTGCATGCCGCGGCCCCAGCGGCAAGCACCGGGGTGAGGCTGGCTCCGCACACTTCCGGACCTAGTGCGGCAACCGCTTCACGGTCCGACGACAATGACGTCCAGGCGCTCGAAGACTATGATATGGCTGCGAACTTCGACGTACTCTCGGAGATTCCTAAGGGAGATTCGCGGATTGTCTACTGAACGTGCGGCTCGAACCCTCTCCGCGAGACGAGGGAAACTCCACCGCTGCCGCGATCTCTCTTGTACTTTGCTCGTGTCGCTCCTGCTTTCGCCCGCCATAATTCTTGCCCAGAATGGTGACCGGGAGCGGCCCGATCCCCAAGCCGGAGCCGAGCGCCGCGGGGGCGAACATGCCTCACAGCAAAGCCGTCCGCCGGTCGGAGTGTTCAAGCGCCTCCGCGACCTTCCTCCCGCCGAGCAAAGACGCTTTATGGAGAATAGCCCTGAGTTCCAGCACTTGCCGCCCGCGCGGCAGGAGTTAATCCGCGAGCGGCTGCGGCAGTGGAATGCCATGCCGCCCGAGCAGAAGGAGCGGGTGCGCGAGCGAGAAGAGATTCTGGAAGGCCTCTCGCCCGCCCAACGGCAAGAGGCTCGCAATATCTTTCCCCAATGGCGCGAACTAACGCCCGGGCGTCGCCAAGCCGTGATGGTGGCCTTCCGGCACCTGCGTGATCTTCCCGCCGATCAACGCCGGGCCTTCCTGGACAGCCAGCGCGTGCGAGAGCAGTTCTCTCCCCATGAGCGTGAGATTCTGGAGGGGCTGAACAAACTGCTGCCGGCTTCGCGTGCGCCTGTACCCAACGACCCCGATCAGTAAGTCAGTTTGGCAAATACCTTCCAAGGGTCAGCTCGGTATAGTTGTTGGCAACGCCGATGGTCACGATCTTGCCGTCCGCGGGCTGAATGAGAACACCACTCAGACCGTCGGTGGCGGTCGGGAGGCTGTTGATAACGATTCCGTCGGTGCCGAAAGTCGCGTCGAAGCTCCCGCTCGTCTCAAGCCGCGCCAAGCCGTTGACCACGTTCGCAAACTCCACGGAATGGGTTCCCACCACTACGATCTCACCGTTCGCTTGGAGCGCAACGCCGCTGGGGGAGTCGCGGTTGGCCGTCCCGCCAGTGCCAACGAAGTGGAAAGTCGGACTCACGAAGGTGGAGTCGACGCTGCCCGTGGCGGTATAGCGGAGCACCTGGACCGCGTCGTTGCCATTGCGACCAGCACCGATGGCAACGGTCTGAGCGTAGATATACTCACCATTCGGCTGGAAGACGTTGATCAAAGAAGGCACCTGGCTGGGGGTGGAAATGGCGATGGGTCCGCCAGTAACCGTCGCCTCCAAAGTGCCGGTCGAAGTGAACTGCGCAATCGCGCTCCCGTTCAGCACCATGATTTCGCCATCGGAGAGCAGGCCCAAGGCGGTGCAGCCGCCAATGCTCGTTACGGAGACCGTCCCTTTGTCACCGAACGTGCTGTCCAGAGTGCCGTTGGCGTCGTAACGAATAAGGGCGGTCTCGAAAGGCAGACCTCGACCGGCCGGCTCAAGCTGCGCGCCCACAAGAATCGCGCCGTCGGGTTCGATCAAGACGGACTCGCCGACGCCGGGGAAGCCCAATGCCGTGCTGACCTCGCCGCCGGAACCAAAAGTTGTGTCCGCAGTTCCATTGGTATTGAATCGCGCCACCGCAAATGCAGCATCGCCGGTCATCTGCCCGACGACGCCCGCGACCACGATCTTGCCGTTCGACTGAAGCGCCATGCTGGCCGTCGGGCCATCGAAAGGCGTTGGCAGCTCTGCAACTCCCTTCGTGCCGAAAGTCGTGTCCACAGCACCTGTGGGTGTGTATCGAACGACCGCCGCGGCCCCATTCCCGAACTGGGCGAGCACCAGGATATCGCCATTGGTTTGCAGCGCGGCGGCTAGAGGAGACACATTCACGTCGCTGGCGAAGTTGGTTTCGACGATGCCGCCTTTGCCGAAGGTCGTATCAAGGCTGCCGGCCGCCCCTTGGGCGGGCGTGACTCCAAAGACCAAGGCCAAAGCCAACAGGCCGGGCAGTGCGGATTGGGCGTGCTTCCCCATATATTCCTCCCCTTATCGTCCATTGTGAGCTGGCTACTTGCGAGAGATGCAGCTGGCGGTTGTTCCGTTTCAAGTCCGCGGACTCCGAAGACTCAACCCCGGGCTCCGGAGCTTCTGAACCTGATGCGAATCATACACCACGCCGTACATCAGATGTCATCAAGGCAATCCGTGGTGCAACTGGAATGTCAACATTGTGTCACTTTTTTGTAACGACGTCTTGATGCTCGCGCGCCGCGAAAATCAAATCGTGCGATCGTGTTCTTTCAAAGGGAGTGCGGGCGAAGTCTCCCCAGAAAGTGAACTCGCCCATACCGGCTTCTGTGGCGAGGTCAGCGAGGAGTTTTTGGAAAAGTGGAATCTGTCTCGAGGTTCGCGTGTTTGCCTGCCATTTGCTGTCGGGCTTTTCGCGGGTCAGAAACATGGCGTGGAAGTTGATGTAGTCGGCATGGTAATCCGCGACCTTTACGAGGAGAAACTCCTCTTCGGGAGTCTCGCCGGAAAGAAGCGGGAACTGGCTTGCTTGTTGCTGCCAACGCAAGTCGTAGTTCAAGTTCTGCGTCAGGAAGATTCCGCTAGGCCGCAGAGCGCTTGCGATTCCGCGCAACGCGACGAGCAACTGGCCCTCGCCGGAAAGGCCGGGAAGGGCATTGCCCAAACAGAACGCGGCGGCGAATTCCTCATGAAGTTCGCCGGCGCTTTCCATTGTGAGCAACCTGACCTCCGCCTTCCCACGGGCGGCGGCGATAGAGGCTGTAGCGGCCTCTATCCTCCGGCGGGTGAATTCCACCATGTCGGCGTCGGCGTCAAACCCCAACACGTCGAAGCCTTCTTGCGCGACCGCTACCACGTGCCCGCCGGAGCCGCATGCGGGAACCAGAACGCGTCCGCCCGCTTGGCGCGCGAGTTCTGCCAGCAAGGGCATTTCGCGCGCGAGGCGTTTTTCCCAGTTGATCACTGCGTCGTAATAGGAGGCGAAGTTATTGGGCATGGAGCATCGGGTACAGCCTATTTCAAATCAGCAGGCACAGGGATCGTCACTGCACCCGTGGCGGCCCATTCGGTGCCGCGCACGAGAGTCAGGCGGAAGCCCGCGCCATCCATCGCCTTCACATCATGGCCGAGGGCCGTTTGGAAGACTCGTCCCGTGCCGTATTTGACCGTCCAGATCAAGGGCTCGTCTTTTCCCGTCCCGCAACCCTGGTTAGGCTTCCAGCAGTTCTTGGGATCGTCCCAGGCAGTGGCCAGAATATGAATGCCGGGTTGCATCGAGAGCAAGTGGTAGAGTTCGTCGCTCTCCGCAAATGTCGCAGGCATGCCTTGGGTGATGGGGTTATCGCTGTCCACGATCTTGACGCTGTAAGCGTGATAGGGTCCGTGACCCGCGGTATCGCGCCAGGTTCCACCGACGAGCTTATCGAATTCGTCCCAGCCCCAGAAGGCATTGTTGGAAGCGTGGTAGCTCACCAATCCTTTGCCGTTGCGGACGAAGTCGAGCATGGCTTGGCGCGCGCGGTCGTCCCACCAAGGTCCGGCGGTCTGCTTGTAGTCGTTGTAGTTGAGCAGCAGCACGTCATAAGGCGCAAAAGTCTCAGGTCCGTTGCCCCGCACCTCTTCATTGACGCGGACCTCGAAGCGACCGGTTTGTTCCAGGATGTCGCGGAGCACCGGCGTGGTGGCAGCCCATTTGTGATTGCTCACGCCCGTCAGAATGAGCACCCTCACTTTGGGAGGGGCTTGCGCGAGCAATGACCCCAGGCTGAAAAGGATGGCCAGAACGGCCGACCAATATTTCGACATGATGATGACTCCTCCTAAGAATGCAATAAATGGCCGGAGCGGTTTGCAGCCCTCGGCGCGGGCAGTATCCTACCACCTTGCCGCAACGGTAGCGGGAATTGTATGGGGGGGGGTGCACGCTTGCGTGCTCTCGGGGGTGCGCAGTCGAGCGATGTCCAGCTTGGTGGTGTCCAGAGCACGGTCGAGCGTGGCACTTGGTGAGCGCCCTGTGCCACGCCCGGTCCCTTACTCCGCTCGCAGCGACTCCACGGGGTTCACGGTGGCAGCGCGCCGAGCGGGCAGGTAACTGGCCACCGCAGCCGTGGCGATGAGGCCGAGCGATACCGCAACGTACGTTGCCGCGTCGACCGACTTCACTCCGAACAACAAGGACGACATCAGGTGGGTCAGTACGGGCGCGGCGGCCAATCCGCAGGCAACGCCGACGCCGGTCAAGACCAAAGCGTGGCGAACGAACATACGCGTCAGTTCCTGGTTCCGGGCGCCAAGCGCCATGCGAATGCCGATTTCCCGCCGGCGCTGTGACACGGAATAGGCGATCACGCCGTAAAGGCCCACAACGCCGAGCAATAGCGCCATTCCCCCCGCGAGCGCCAGCATTACCAGCGTGAACGAAGTCCGCGCCATGGATTTCTTGTACAGGTAATCCAGCGTGTGGATGTCCGACAGCGGAATCGCGGGGTCCACCGACCACACGGCCCGCCGCACCTCGCTCATCAAGCTTTCCGAACCGGCGCGGGGGGTGCGGATGGAGTAGGTCACGTAGCGGCGTACGTCAATATCGTTGTTGGTGAAATGCGCTGCCATGATGGGCCAGTACACTGAGCTGGGCGCTTCCTTGTCCATCCCATCGTCGTGGACGTTGCCGACCACTCCCACAACCTCGCGCCAGTCGTCCTTGGTACTAACGCGGATTTGCTTGCCGAGGGCGCTGGCGGTGTCGTGCCAATATTCGCGCGCAAGTTTCTCGGAAACGATGGCGACCGGGATTTTTTCGTAGATGTCGCTCCAGGTGAGATCGCGCCCGGCGATGAGCGGCGTGTCCAGAGTCTTGAAGAAGCCCGGGGCCACGAACCTAAACCGCTGGAGCGGGATTTCGCTTGAAGAGTAGGTGCGGTCCTTCGCGAAGACTGCATCGGTCCAACCGTTATCATCCATAGGGACGCTCATGGACAGACCGACGGAAGAGACGCCGGGAAGGGCGCCGAGCTTATCTAGAATTCCCTGTTCAAGACGAACCACCCGCTCAGGCTCCTTCACTTGTGTGTCAGGAATGTCAAGGCGGAATGTCTGAAGTTCCGAAGGTGCGACGAACCCGGGGTCCACTTTGGTCAAAGCACGAAAGGTGCGGATCATGAGGCCCGAACTGATCATCAAAACCAGGGCTAGTGCCACCTGCACAACGACTAGTACACTGCGCGAGCGATGCCGCTCGCGGCTGCCACTCATCGAGCGGCCGCTCTCGCGCAACCCGGTTCCCAGGCGCGCGCCCGCGTATTTCCAGACCGGTATGGAACCGAAGAGCATGCTCGCAACGAGCGATAGAGCCAGTGTGAACAGCATAACCGTGCCGTCGACGCCGATTTCATCGAGGCGAGGCAGACCCGCCGGCGCGAGCGCCACCAGGCCGCGCAGGGCTCCATAAGCCAGCGCCAGGCCGATGACGCTTCCAAGTAGCGCGAGAATCAGGCTCTCGAAAAACATCTCCGCCGCGATGCGGACACGGCTGGCGCCGAGCGCGGCGCGGATGGAGAGTTCCTGCTCGCGTCCCTCCGCACGGACCAGAAGCAAATTGGCCACGTTGGCGCAGGCGATGAGCAGCACCAAGCCGAGGCCGCCCATCAGAACCCACAGGACCTTGCCAACGTCGCCTACGATGTACTGTTTCAGCGGCATAAGGTTTGGCCCGATTCGCCCGTCCTCGAAAATCTTGAGGCCGTAGCCGGGGGGAGCCGGAAAACTTCGTAGTACAATCGGCAGCATGCGCGCCACGTCAGCGTTCGCCTGCGCCAGAGTGACTCCGGGTTTGAGCCTGGCGATGCCGTCGTAGCTGTATTCCCCTAAGAAGGTCTTGGCACGGTCAAGCTGCAAGGGTATGAGAAGGGCAAGCTCGCGGTTATCGCCGAAGCGGAATTCTTGCGGCAACACACCGATGATTTGGCGGAGTTTCCCATCCACAGTGATGGTCCGCCCGATCACTGTGCGATCGCCGCCAAACTTGCGGCGCCAGAAGCCATAAGTCAGTATCACTGTGTCCGCGCTACCGGGCGAATCGTCTGCCCGCGAGAATGTCCTGCCAAGCGTGGGAGTTACTCCCAGAAGGGGAAGTACGCCCTCGGATACCAACAGGCCGGACGCGTGCTCCGGCTCGCCGAAGCCGGTGATATTCACCGAATAGCCCATCGTGATACCGATATCATGGAAAGTGCGGCTCTGCTCGCGAAGGATGAAATAGGTTGAGGGTGAGGGATCGAGATCCTTGATGTTCATTCCAGGAGCCGTGAGCCGGACGGCGACCAACTCCTCCGGGCGAGGATAGGGTAGGGGCTTCAGCAAAATGCCTTCGAGCACGCTGAAAATCGCAGTGTTGCCGCCGATACCAACGGCCAACGTCAGCAGCGTGACAGCCGTGAACAGGGGCGCACGTCCGAGCCTCCTTAGGACCTGCTTGAGTTGAGCTGTCAATGAGCCCATAAACCTACCTCCCCTTGTGGTGGTCGTACCTTCGGGCGCAATCGCCGTGATCCGGGTGGAAACTATTTAGACGCCCCGAGACTTGATACGTTTAGTGGCAGGTGCAAGTTCCGGAAGATCGGCCCGTCGAGGGCCGTACAGTGCACGGAGGCGCTGCAGGGTATCAGGCCTCGACATTTGGCAGCTCAGAAAGTGGCAGTTCTTGTAAAATGGCCCCATGAAAAGAGCGCTATCCAGCGATCGTAGTTCTGCGGCGAACCGCAGCGGGACCCCGACCACAATCGACGAATACCTTGCCACAGTTCCGGAACCTGCCCGCGGCACCTTGAATAAGATCCGCGCCGCCATTCGGTCTGCTGCACCAGCGGAAGCTACCGAGACCATCAGTTATCGGATGCCCGCGCTCGAGTATAAAGGCGTGCTGGTGTGGTTCGCAGCGTTTCGGAACCACTGTAGCTTTTTCCCGACCGCTGCCGTCATCGAAGCTTTTAAGGACGACCTTAAGGGCTACTCCCTATCCAAAGGGACGATTCAATTTCCCACGGACAAACCTCTTCCGGAAGCGCTGGTCAAGAAGATGGTGAAGCTGCGTGTCGCACAGAACGAAAGCAAGAAGCGGCGTTGACCCCGCCTGTCCTTTCGCTTGCCTTGCGCGGTCAACTTCCGGGATACTGACTGCGCTCGCTTCTGCTGCGATCCCGATTAGCCGCGGGACACCGTCTGTGAAGAACCATGTTTCAACTTGGAGGTTTCTGTGAGCAGTCGTGCTACTTCGCTTTGCTTCGTCTTAATCTGTCTGCTTGTAATTGCCCCCGCCGCGCGCGGTCAGCAGGTCAAACTCGATGATCTTCTTGATCGAGAAATGCCGTCGCTGCTCTCCACTTACAAATCGCTGCATGCGGCGCCCGAGCTTTCGCATCACGAGGAAAAGACCTCGCTATTCGTTGCCACGCAACTGCGCACCCTGGGGTATACGGTGACCGAGCGCGTGGGCAAGTATACTGAACATCCAGAATGGGTCAGCTACGGCGTGATTGGCCTTTTGAAAAATGGCGACGGGCCGACCGTGTACGTCCGAACCGAATTGGACGCGCTGCCCGTGGAAGAAATGACGGGGCTGCCTTACGCGAGCAAGGTCCGGGCGAAGGACGACGCTGGACGCGACGTGGGTGTGATGCACGCCTGCGGACACGACATTCACATCACCTCATTCCTAGGCACGGCGAAGATGCTGGTGGAGCTTAAGGACCAGTGGCACGGCACTCTGGTGATGCTGGCTCAGCCGGCCGAGGAAGCGATCAACGGGGCGAAAGCGATGCTTGACGACGGCCTCTACACCCGCTTTCCGCGGCCAGATTACGTCATCGCCCTGCACGACACGCCCGGACTCGCGGCGGGGAGGGTCGGATACACACCCGGTTATGCTTTGGCCAGTTCGACTGCCGTGGATGTCACCCTTCGCGGCGTCGGCGGCCACGGTTCAGCGCCGCAAGTGGCCAAGGACCCCATCGTGGAGGCCGCGCAATTCATCCTGGCGATCCAGACCATCGTGAGCCGTGAGGACTCCCCATTCGATCCTGCCGTGGTAACAGTGGGCTCGATCCACGGCGGCACGCGCTACAACATCATTCCCGGCGACGTGCATTTGCAGCTCACTATCAGGGCTTACAAGGAGGAGGTGCGGCAGCATATTTTGGCCGCGCTCGAGCGCATGGCTCGGGGCATCGCCACGGCGGACGGCATTCCGGCATCGCGTGCGCCGATCGTGACCGTCAATAGCGAATACACACCTTCCACCTACAACGATCCGCAATTGACCCTGCGCCTGGCACAGATTTTCAAGACTACTCTGGGATCTGACAATGTCGCAGAAGTGCCGCCGGTCATGGCCAGTGAGGACTTCTGCCGGTTCGGTCTGGAGAATCAGCAAATCCCAATTTGTCAATTCAGCCTGGGCGCGGTGGATCCGGCGAAGCTAGTGGAGAGCCAACGCACCGGCGTGGCGCTGCCAGGGCTGCACTCCAGTTTGTGGGCGCCGGTTCCTGAGCCCACGCTGCGCACCGGCGTGAAATCCATGACCAGCGCCGTGTTGGACCTGATGAAGAAGTAGCCCGCTTAGGATTCAGGAGGAGCTTCTCCCGGAGCGGGTTCCAGTGCGGGGAAGGACTTGATTGCCGCTTCTACGCTGTCGTACACATCAAAGACAGTAGCAAGCTTAGTGATGGTCAATGCGTCACGTAATTTCTTGGTTAGACTGGCCAGTTTTATCGCGGCGCCGCGGCTCCGGGAAAGAGTATGCGCGGCGATCAGCGCGCCGAGGCCGGCGCTATCGACAAAACCCAGGCTCCCCAGGTCGAGCACGATGCGGGTATTCCATCCCCACTTTTCCTTGATCCAGTCGCTTTTGTCGAGAACCTCTTTGATTTTGCCGCGGAAGTCCATGCTCTCTTGTCCCAGCACCAAACGGCCGACCGGTTCCAGGACGATGATTCCGCGCAACTCCTTTTCGTTGATTACCAGGGCCATGTTTTCTCCTTGATGCGCCGGGGGAACCGGGAATTCTTTTGCGTGGGGCAACCCGCCCGCTCACTACAATCATTTCTGTGAAATCGTTAAGCAATCGTTACGGCCATGTGAAGCTTGCCGGAGTTCAGATCGCGCGGCGGCCGTAACCCATCCGCGGGCAGGTTGCCGCTCGCTTCCTACCACCTCGACCAGCTTCCGACGCCGATCAATGCCACGATCCGGAAAGCCATCCGTGCTGCCACGTAGCGCTCGGCAACAGGCGAACCCAAATGTGTTGACTGGGAATCTTGAACGCGACAAGCAGTTTAGCATTTCATTCCATGGGTAACAATAGGATTGAATGCGCACTATAATAGATCGCCCTTTTTGGAGATCATCGGATGGGCAAACTGTAATCGCCATGAAAGGATGCCTCGTGGACTTGCTCTTATCGGACCTTGAGGCGCGAGTGCTGGGCGCACTGATCGAGAAGGAGATCACCACGCCCGATTACTATCCGCTCTCGCTCAACGCACTGACCAATGCGTGCAATCAGAAGTCGAACCGCTACCCGCTGATGGCGCTGGACGAGGACGCGGTGCGCGAGGCTCTCGACTCCCTAAGCCGAAAGTGGCTGGCGGGCCCGTCCTCGACCGCGGAGAGCCGCGTCACCAAATACGCCCACCGCGCGCAGGAGGTCTTCAACTTTGACCGCCGCGAGACTGCCGTCCTTTGCGAACTCATGCTGCGCGGTCCGCAAACGTTGGGCGAACTGCGCGCGCATGCCGAGCGCATGTACAGGTTCGACGATCTCGAGACCCTTGAGTCCACTCTCCTGAAACTCAGTGAGCGCCAGCCGCCGCTGGTGAAGAAGTTGCCGCGTTTGCCGGGCACCAAGGAACCGCGGTTCGCCCAATTGTTAGCTGGGGAAAAAGCGGAGTGGACATCAACGGCGGATCCGACAGCAATTACGGTCCCATCGCCGATTGACGACCGCGTCCCACATCTCGAAGCTGAGGTGGCCGAACTGCGGCAACAGTTGAGCGAATTGCAACACCAGTTTGCTGAATTCAAGAAACAGTTTGAATGAGCGACCCCCCAAGCTCGCAGCTCGATTGACAGCCGCAACCGGAATCTTGTACGCTCAATCGTCGACTTGTGTACGACTGCACTTATATTAGGAAAGCGAGAAAGAACATGAAAACGAAATCGATAATCTTGCTGGGGCTGGTGGTGTTTCTCTCCGGCAACCTGTTTGCTCAGGCCCACGGCGCGACGCCGAGCGCCCCCACGACAACCAACCCGCCGAATACCCCCACGATTGGGGACCAGAATTCCCCCACGATGGGGCAGCAGCCCAGCTCTTCGACGAAGGGGTCGACAACGGGTCCCATGACGGAGAAGGAAGTCATCAACGAGCTCAAGAAGCAGGGCGCGGACCAGCTCCAAAAAGACCTCGATGCCCGCGGCGTGGCTTTTGAAATGGACCCCGACATCGAGAAAAGTTTGCGCAAGGCCAAGGCGACGGATCAGGTGATCAAAGCCGTCACCGCCGCCGGTCCGAAGGAGAAGGCCGCTGCCGCCAAAGCCGCGGCCATGGCCAACGGCGACATCGTCATTCCCCCCGCGGAGAACGCCGATTACAAGGCGCTGCAATCCGAACTCGACCCCGACAAGATCATCTCCCTGGCGAACGCTTTTGTGACGAAATACCCTCAAAGCACCATTCTCAGTTATGCCTACTCGTACGAAGCCAACGGCTACAAAATGAAGGGCGACTTGCCGCATGTGGTCGAGTTCGCCGAGAAGAGCGTGGCGCTGAAGGCCGACAACCTCATGAGCCTCGACATGTTGGCGTTCATCATCCCTTCGACGCAGTTCATGGGCTTGCACTCGTCGGACCAGTCCGAGCAGCTCGACAAGGCGGAAAAATACGCCCAGGAGGCTTTCAAAGCCCTCGACGAGCTCAAGAAGCCGGTCAACGTGTCGGACGCGGATTTTGCCAAGCAAAAAGCGCTGGCGATTTCCGACATCCATGCCGACGAGGGAATGATCCACATTGACCGCGCGCAGCTTGGCCTGATGGGATTGGACACCGAGGAACTGAATAAGGCGGAAAAGGAATATCGCCTGGCGGTTTCCGGCACGGATCAACCCGATCCCACGGCCTACTTTCGACTGGGAGAAACCTGCAAATTGCTGGGCAAGTATGATGACGCCATTGCGGCATTCACCAAGGCCGGGGATCTCAGCCCGACGCAGTTGAAGCCCCTCGCCGACCGGCAAATCGAGGCGCTGAAGAACGCGAAGGCTCAGTCCACTGCTCCTGCCAAACAATAGCGCGGATTTTCCGGCCGTAATTGGACACTCCGCGAGAGGAATCGGCGCCCAGTGAGCATGGCGGACAACTACCCCGAACGATTTCAAGACGTCGTTGGCTACACATTTCGCAACGTTCAGTTCCTGCTGGAAGCCCTCACGCATTCCTCCTTCGCGCAAGAGTCGGCCGACCGTCCGCGCGACAACGAACAGATGGAGTTTCTTGGCGACGCGGTGCTCACGTTTGTGGTGAGCGTGATGCTGGCGGATGCCTTTCCCGATTGGGAGGAGGGCAAGCTCACCCGCGCGCGGGCACACTTGGTGGCGGCGCCTCATCTGCATGCCGTGGCCAGCCGCTTGAACCTGGGCCAGCATTTGCGCTTGGGCCGGGGGGAAGAGAAGACCGGTGGCCGCGATAAGCCCGCGCTGCTGGTGAATGCGCTTGAAGCGGTCGTTGCCGCGCTCTATCGCGACGGGGGGATAACCGCCGCCTCGGATTTTATTGCCCGCTTCATCGCCCCTCAGGATATGGCGGCCGCCGCCGATGAACTGTTCTCGATTGACTACAAATCGGCCCTTCAGGAGCACTTGCAGGCGGGGAGAATCCCGCCCGCCGAATATCGGGTGGTGGAGGAATCTGGCCCCGAACATCAAAAGACCTTTACGGTTGAGGCCCTGGCAGGCGACAATCTGAGTGCCCGAGGGCGGGGCGGCAGCAAGAAAGTTGCCGAGCAGGAAGCCGCCCGACTGATTCTCGCCAAGCTGGGAAGGAAGACCGATCCGCATGGATGAAGCTTTCAAGAAGTCCTCAACACGCGACACTTTCGAGTCCCTGGTCGTGACGGTGATCCTGGCCATCTTCGGCACCACGTTTGTCCTTCAGGCGTTCAAAATTCCTACCGGCTCGATGGAAGACACGCTTTTGATCGGCGACCACCTGCTGGTGAACAAGTTCATTTTCGCCCCAGAGAGCGGAGTGCTCGGACACCTGCTGCCCTACCGCGAGCTTCGCCATGGCGACGTGGTAGTTTTCAAGTTTGAGCCCACTGACGATCAGACGGAACCCGGCGAGCACTTTGTGAAGCGCGTGATTGGCCTTCCCGGCGACCGTGTTCGAGTTTTCCATCGGAAAGTGTTTGTGAATGAGAAAATGCAGAACGAGCCCTATGTGCGCCACGACCCCGCCTATGTGGGCGAGCTTCGGCCCGGCGACGACTTTCCCCCTATGGGTGACGAGTATCTGAGCGGTGCGACTTCCGCCTGGGAAGCGGAACTCGGCAGCGTGGTCCAGAATGGCGAGATCGTGGTGCCGCCGGGGAAGTATTTTGTGATGGGAGACAACCGCGAGCAGAGTTGGGACAGCCGCTTCTGGGGTTTCGTCGACCGCAGCGTGGTGAGCGGACGCCCGCTGCTGATCTACTGGTCGTTCGAGACCGCGCACGACGAATACCTGCACAACACTCTCAGCGACCGCATCGGGCAGATCATTGACCTGATTATCCATTTCCCCACCAAAACCCGCTGGCGGCGGACCTTTAAGCTCGTGCGCTGACGCCTCGTTCTCGCAGAGCATCGGTGTTCCACAATCCCTCACGATAGTGAAACCCGTAAGAAATCGGATGGACGTGACGACTTGTCGTCGAAAAACAGCTAGTTTTCTGCAAAATAGAGTTCCGATTGATGTAAATTCCGTAAATCGAGACCTAAAAGTCCGCTTTTGTTCGGGCACTTTGTCGTGCGATCCTTTGTTTTCATATACATTCCGGATTTGAACGTAATATTTATTTTCG
>CAZCVY010000062.1:0-34783 GCA_964501985.1 uncultured Acidobacteriota bacterium
TGAGGATGTGATCGGTACGAAAACCCGGATCGACGGACAGCACGCGCAGCAAGCTACGGCCAAGCAATCCCGCTCCCACCAGGAGAACCAGGGTGATGGCCAGTTGTGCGGCCGCCACCACTCGCCCCAGCCGCTGGCCGCGTACGGTACCCAGGTAACCTTGGCCGCGTTCGGCAAGGGCTTGCTCCGGGTCGCCCCGGGATGCGCGCAACGCGGCGAACAATCCCAGACTGAGCGCGACACCCATGGCCATGGCCAAGGCAAAAAGCAGCACGGGCGCATTTAGCGAGACATGCTCCTGGTGGACGATGTTCAGTGGGGCAACGGCCAGCAGCGCATCCACTCCCCATTGCGCCAGCAACACGCCCAGCGCTCCACCCGCCAGAGCCAGCAGCAAGGCCTCCGTGAGGAGCTGGCCCACTAGGCGCACGCGGCCGGCCCCCAGCGCCACTCGCACGGCGAACTCGCGCTCGCGCGCCGCGAGGCGGGCCAGCAGCAGGTTGGCAACATTGGCGCACGCTACGAGCAACAAGAATCCCACCGCGCCCAGCAAGATATAAAGGGGCTTGCTTACGTCGCTGGTCAGGAAATCCTCCAAGCGCACGGCGGAGATATCCACCATCATGGTGTCCTTGCCGAACTGCTGCTTCAGCCGGCGGGCGATTCCGGTCAGCTCGCTACGTGCCTGGGTCAGCAATACACCCTCGCGCAAGCGCGCCAGAACGTGCCAGTTGTGCGCTGTGCGGCTGGGAAGCGTCTCCCACAATTCGCGCGGCACCCAGATGTCACTGTCCATGGGAAAACGGAAACCCGCGGGCAGCACCCCCACCACGGAGACGTCCTGGCTCTCAATGTTCAACTTGAGGTGGGCGAGGTCCGTCTGGCCACCCAGGTATTGCTTCCAGTAGGAGTAACTCACCAGCGCTACGGGAGCGGCGTGGAAGTGCTGGTCCTCCGGCGCGAAACCTCGCCCCAGCATCGGCTGCACGCGCAACATGGGGAAGAAATCACGCGAAACCGAGGCCGTCATGGTTCGAGTGGGTTCGGAGGCGCCGGCCACGGACTCCAGCCAAGCCGAGTATTCGGCTACGCCGTCGAGCGACTGACTCGACGTTTTCACGTCAGCAAAATTCGGATCGGCGAAGTTCATGTGCCCGCCGTGGCTGTTCACTTCATTCAGTTCGAGGAGGCGGTCGGGCTGGGAATACGGCAGCGGCCTGAGTAGCACGCCGTAAACCACGCTAAAAATGGCCACCGTCGCCCCAATGCCCAGCGCTAGCGTCACGACCGCCACCGCTGTGAAGCCGGGATTCTTGGCCAGCATACGGAAGCCGTATTTCAGGTCTTGAAATAGAGTGTGCATGTGTTACCTCAACGTTGAGCTTTCAGCTCTCAGCGGTCAGCTTTCAGTCCGTGCTCACCGGGCTGTTTGGTCTTTAGCTGAAAGCTGAGAGCTGATCGCTGATAGCTCCTTCATTCATACCTCAACGCCACCATGGGGTCGACCTTGGTCGCCCGACGTGCCGGTATGTATGACGCGACGAAAGCGACTCCCAAAAGCAAAATGGAGACAGCGAGAAACGTCACAGGGTCGCTGGGCGTAACACCATAGAGCAATGTGGTCATCAAGCGCGCCAAACCAAACGCAGCAACCAATCCGACTACCAAGCCGAGCAGGGCAAGCAGCATTCCTTCGCCGACTACCAAAAGAAACACCTTGCTCCGCGTGGCGCCCAACGCCATGCGAATGCCAATCTCACGGGTGCGCTGCGCGACAGAATAGGAAATCACGCCGTAAACCCCAATCGCCGCCAGCAACACCGCGAGGGCCGCGAAACCCGCCAGCAGCAGTGTGTTCAATCGAGGCTGCGCCAGCGAGGCGCTGACCACCTGCTCGAGAGTTTGCATTTCGGCCACGGACTGGTCCTTGTCCAATTCGTGGACTTGCTCTCGCACCGAGGCCGCCAGACTCAAGGGATCTCCGGAAGTACGGATCGCCAACTGCATGCCTCCCGCTTGGCCGCCTTCCACACCTTGGGCGTGAGGAGACAACACCTGCGGGAAGCGCGGGTCTGTCAAGCTTTGGAGCGCGGCGTCGCCTGCCACACCCACCACCGTCAGCCAAGGCCCTTCTGTACAGTCCTCACCCATGCAGATTCGCCTGCCGATGGGATCAAAATCTGAAAAGAAGCGGCGAGCCAGCGTGGCATTAATGATTACAACTTTGGGACTCTGCTCACTGTTGTCTTGCTCGGTGAACGCTCGTCCTTTCAGGACGGGAATCCCCATGGCACTGAGGTAGCCCGGCGTGATTTGGGCAAAGTTGACAATGGGAATTGATTCCCGTCCGAGGGCAGCACGCCCCTCGATGTTCAGCCCTCCCCAGAAGCTACTGTTCGGACTTTCGAGCGGCAGAGTCATCGTGGCCCCTGCAGACTTCACTCCGGGCAGAGCACGGACCCGGTCGAGCAAGCGCTGGAAGAAATCCACGATCTGGGGGTCCTTATACGTCGATGACGGCAGCGATATCTGGCACGTCAGCACCTTTTGCGGGTTGAATCCGGGATTTATCTTGCGTAGACGCTCGAAGCTGTTGACCAACAGGCCAGCGCCCACAAGCAACACCAACGCCAGCGCCATCTCCCACACGACTAGCAAATCTCGTAATCGACGCGCTTGAACTCCGGCGCCCGCGCCACGGCCTCCCTTTTTTAGCGATTCGTTGAACTGGCCCTTGAAGCTCGCGAGCGCAGGCAGCAAGCCAAAGCCGATGCCGGTTAGAATGGATAGCCCGAGCGTAAACCACAAAACGCGAGCATCAAGACCAATGTCCTGAGCACGGGGAATCTGATCGGCGACAACGGCGCGCAAGTAACGTGTTCCGCCGCTTGCGAGCAACGCGCCGATGGCGCCACCCACTAATGAAAGTAGGAGGCTCTCCGTCAACAACTGCCGGACCAAGTCGGAATGACCCGCGCCCAACGCCGTGCGGATGGCAAATTCCCTCTCGCGCACGGCGGACCGTGCCAGAAGCAAATTCGCCAGGTTGGCACAACCAATGAGCAACACAAAACCCACCGCACCGAGCAGCACTAGCAGGGCCGGCCGCACGCTTCCGGTGATTTGCTCGCCCGCAGAAACCAAATATGCTGAGACGCCCGCATCCTCCTTGAATTGCCGCGCGAGGCGAGGGGCGAGGAGGTCCATGTCTGCTTGGGCGCTCCCCAAGCTCAGGCCTGGTTTCAGGCGCGCGAGGACACGCAGGAAGCGATCGCCGCGAGTGGCCGTGGCTGCCACCGCGTCAGGCCAAGGGGCCCAGACTTGCACGTTCGGGAAAGGCGACGAAAACTCCGCCGGCATTACCCCGATGACCGTATAGCTCGCACCATCAATGGCAATACCTTTTCCCAATATGCTGCGATCCCCGCCGAAGGTGCCGCTCCAAAGCGCGTGGCTGAGAACCACGACGCGATCCTTGCTGTCTCCCGTGGCGAATGTTCTACCTAATTCCGGCCTGGCGCCGAGGACGTCAAAGAAATCTGGCGAGACGATCCACCCACCCACCTGCTGCGGTTCGTCGCCGCCGGAGAGGTTGAAGGTTCCGCTAAACCACCCCGCCATGCCGTCAAAGGCGCGGTTCTGCTCCCGCCAGTCGCGCAGATCGGGAATCGACACAGTACTCTGATTGATTCCCCGCGCTTTTTCCGCGGACCAGACGTACACCAACCGGCCTGGCTCCTTGTAGGGCAACGAATGCAGCAGCGCCGCATCCACAACACTGAAGATCGCCGTGTTCGCGCCGATGCCGAGGGCGAGAGTGAGGACGGCGACCGCCGTGAAGGCGGGATTTTTCGCCAGCATGCGCAAGCCGTATTTCAGATCCTGCTTTAGTTTCCGCATTGGCTCCCTCCCTGATTATCCGGCTATGGGGATCCGTTTCCTTCGCTCGATCCAGGCGTCTGTGGTGAAAATACGGGGGCTCACCTGGATGAGGCGAGGGAGCATTTTATACACCGTCACCACCGACCACTTTGATCCGTCGCGCGTGCGAAATCCGCCTTGGTTCAGGGCCTCCGCCATAGTGGACAACGAGCGGTCCTGAACGATCAGTTCGAGAATGAGCATCAATGCGTCCATTTCAGGCGGATTCTCTTCTAAGTGCTCACAGTCTCCGGCCACTCGAGATCCATAGGGGACCGCTTCTTCGCCTGCCCCAGACCCCAGTCCATCTTCCTCCGCCTGGCGTTGCCACTCCACCGCGACCAAGCTCCAACCGGCAGCGGTCTTCCTTCGTAGGTACTCCGGATCCAGCGGGCCCGTTACGATCTCGCGAATCCGTTCCATTTTCGCCATAAGCCCTCCTCCTAAAGTGATACGTGATCTGCAAGTCTTAGGTTCTTAGAACCGGGTTAGCTTTCCGAACATCAAACTGGAGATGTCGTCACTCCGCACTCATGATTCGCTATTCATGTCTCAGCGCCACCATGGGATCCAGAGCCGCTGCCCGGCGCGCAGGCAGGTAGGCCGCCAGCAATCCGGTCAATGCCACCAGCAGGCTCGATAGGCCGAGAACCGCCGGGTCAAGCGACGATATGCCAAACAACAGGGTCCGCAGAAGACGGTCGGCGGCGAGCGAGGCGGCCAGTCCCAGGCCCATCCCTGCCGCCAGCAGCACCAACGCCTGCCCGAGCACCATGGAAAGCACCACGGAGCGGGGCGCGCCCAGGGCCATCCTGACTCCGATTTCCCGGGTGCGCCGCGTCACCGAGTACGCCATCACCCCGTAGAGTCCCACCATGGTGAGCACCAATGCGATGCCGGCGAAACTACCCAGCAGCACCGTGTGGAATCGCGGCTCAGTGACTTCCGTCGAGAGCAGTTCCTCCATGGTCCGGACTTGAAACACCGGGACCATGGGGTCGAGTGCGGCCAATTCTTTCCGGACCACGGATTCCAGCGTGCGCGGCGGCACCGTGGTGCGCACCATCATCACCGGCGGCATCCAGGGAAGCTGCTTGTACGGGAAGTAGTAAACAGGCTTGGGCTCGGCGTCCATCGCGAATAGCTTGGCGCTGCCCACCACGCCGACTATCTCGTGCGGCGATTCCTTCTCGCCGTCGGCCGTGGCGCCAGGAGTGATACGCTTGCCGACGACGCCTTCACCAGGAAAGAACTTGTCGGCGAACGCCTTGTTGACAATCAGCACGCGCGGCGCGTTGGTATCATCCTGGTCGGTGAAATTGCGGCCGCGCAGCAGGGGAATGCCCGCCGTGGAGAAATATCCGGGAGTGGCAAAGGCCATGCGCGCGTTGGGACGGTTGGAGGGCGTCGTCGGCCGCTCCTCAATATTGAACGAGACGGTGGCATTATCCCCGCCCAGCGGTAGCGGCCACACCCCCGCCGCGGACTGCACTCCCGGCTCAGCGCGCAAGTGCTCCAGCAGTTGATTGCATAAGCTCACCTGCTGGGCAGACTTGTAATGTGAGTCCGGCAGGCTGAACCGAAAAGTCAGCAGGTGGTCAGACCTCAGTCCCAAATCGCTCCTTTCCAAGTGCAGGAAGCTAGACATCAGCAAACCCGCTCCGCTCACCAGCACCAAACCCACGGTGACCTGGGCCACCACCAGCGCGCCGCGAATCAGTTCGTGCTTGTGCGTGCCGGCACGGCTGCGCTCCGTGAGCGATGAAGTCAAATCAACCTTGGCGGCGTGCAGCGCCGGAGCCAGCCCGAAAAAGATGCTGGTGAGGAATGTGATGAGCAGTGAGAAAACCAGGACGTGTTCATCGATGCTGGTTTGGGCAAGGCGCGGTATGCTCCCGCCGCCTAGGGGCAAGAGCGCACCCAAAACATATTCCGCCAGCGCCGTTCCAGCAGCGCCGCCTGCCAGCGCCAGCAAAAGGCTCTCCGTCAGCAGTTGCCGGACCACGCGCCCTCGGCTTGCGCCCATGGCTGCGCGCACGGCTATTTCCTGCTCGCGCCCCGCCGTCCGTACTAACAGCAGGTTGGCGATGTTGGCGCAGGCAATCAGCAACACCAGGCCGACCGCGCCCAGCAGGATCAACAGCGGCGTGCGTGAATCGCCCGTCAGCGTTTCGAGTTCCGGCCGCACGGACGAGGTGCGAAAGTTCGTGTTGGTGTCAGGATACTGCTTGGCCAGGGCCGCGGCGATCACGTCCAGGTCCGCACGCGCTTGCTCGATGCTGACGCCGGGTTTAAGGCGTCCCAACGCTGTCAGCATATGAGCCCCCCGCTGCTCGGTCATGGGCTGATCGTCCGCGGGCGCTACGCGGTCGTTCGCAATCGTCGTCCAAAGCTGAATGTTGGGTTCATTGGCCGGGAACGCAAATCCCGCCGGAGCCACGCCCACCACCGTGTAAGCCTGCCGGTCGAGCGTGATCGTCCGCCCGACGATGCCGGGATCGGCACCATAATGGCTTTGCCACAGCCGATGGCTCAGCACCACCACGTGACTCCCCGCGGCTTCCTCCGAGGGCAAAAAACCACGCCCCAGTTCCGGCACGATGCCCAATGCCGGGAAGAGGTCCCACGTCACCATTTCACCGTCAATTTGCTCAGGCTCACCGCGGCCAGTCAGTGCCAGGTCCGTGTCGCGAGAGGTCACCAGGTGCGCAAACACGTGGTTCTGCGCTCGGAAGTCGAAAAAGTCGGGGTAGGACAGAGAATTCGAGACGCCGGCTCGGCGACTATCCATGGACTCGACAGCCACCAACCGGTCCGGCTCGGCATATGGGAGCGGCTTCAGTAGCACGGAATTCACCACGCTGAAGATAGCCGTGTTCGCGCCAATCCCCAGCGCCAGCGTCGCCACGGCAACGATCGCGAAGCCGGGATTCTTCACCAACATGCGAAGGCCGTATCGCAGGTCTTGAATGAAAGTATTCATTCGTCTCCTCAGAGTTGAACGTTCAGCTCTCAGCGTTCAGCTTTCAGTTCATGCTACCGGGGCGTTTGGTCCCTAGCTGAAAGCTGAGACCTGATCGCTGACAACTCCTTCACTCATATCTCAGCGCCACCATCGGATCCACCTTCGTCGCGCGTCGCGCGGGGATGTAGCTTGCGAGAACCGTTACAACCAACAACCCAAGCGGAATAAACCCAAAAGTTGCGAGATCCCGGGGCGCGACGCCATAAAGAAGGCTGGACATTAGCCGCGTCAAGCCCAAGGCGGCCGCGAGGCCAACGCCCACTCCTATCAAACTTAAAATCACGCCCTGGCGCACCACCATGCGGAGAACATCGCTGCATCCTGCTCCGAGCGCCATGCGTACACCTATTTCACGCGTGCGCTGGGTGACGGAATAGGAGATCAGACCGTATATCCCCACGGTTGCAAGCAGCAGGCCGGCTGCCGCGAAGATGCCCAATAAGACCATCTGAAAGCGAGTTGATGCGGCCGCGCTGGCGACGAGTTCATCCATCGTGCTCACCTGGTAGACGGGTGCGTCGCTATCGACGGAATGAATTTCCTGCCGGATACCGTTTGCCAGGTGTGCGGGGTCGGAAGCTGCCCGGACCACCAGACTCATGCGGCCGAATATGACCGGACCCAGCGAGGCGGGGATTTGGGAGTAGGGGTAGTAAGCGGTGGGCGGCTCGTCAATGGCGATCCATTGCCGCGCGTCACCAACCACGCCAACAATTGTGCAGAGCTTGGAGATGCCTGGATATCCAGGGCGAATCGCCTTACCGATAGGATCCTGGTGCGGCCAGTACTGCCTCGCCATGGCTTGGCTGATGATCACCACGCCATCAGAGGTAGGGGTATCGCGATCGGTAAAATCACGGCCCGCGAGCAACGCAATACCCATGGTGCGGAAATAACCGGGAGTCGTCATCCGCCAGCGGGCCACAGGTTCCTTTCCCGGAGCCACAGGCGGGCGACCTTCGATACTAAAGAACAGCGACGGGTCAACTCCGCTCAGCGGAAGGTCTCGCGTGAGCGCGACAGAGGCGACACCGGGGAGCGCCGCAACGCGCTCCACCACTTGGCGGCGAAAATCCGTCAGTTGTTCCTCCGATGACTTGGAACCCGGCACCGAAAACTGTAGGGATAGGACATGGCGAGGATTGAACCCCGGATTAACATTGCGAAGGCTCACGAAACTCCGCAGCAACAATCCCGCGCCCACCAGCAACATCACCGCAACCGCGACCTCCGAAACCACAAGGGCGCTGCGCACCCGGCGGTTTCGCATGTTGGTATCCGACGAGCGGCCTGATTGCTTCAAAGTCTCGTTCAAGTCGCACTTGGATGCCTCGAAGGCCGGGACTATGCCAAACACCAGGCCGGTCGCCAGAGTGATCATTAAGGTAAAAATGAGGACCTTACCATCGACGGCAATATCCCCCGATCGCGGAATGCTGGCTGCCGGCGCCAGGCTCACCAGCGCAGGAACGCTGCGAAAGGCAATCACCAGGCCGAACATTCCACCAAGCGCGGCCAGGAGCAAACTCTCCGTCAACAACTGGCCCATCGTTCGCGCCCGGCTGGCCCCTAGAGCGGCGCGGACAGCAACTTCACGCTGCCTCACCGAAGCACGAGCCAGCAAAAGGTTGGCGACATTCGCGCACGCAATCAGCAGGACAAGGCCAACCGCACCCAGCAGAATCCAGAGCACTGGGCGGATATTGCCTACGACGTCGTCCATCAGAGGAACGAGCTGGAGACCCTGGCCGGCGTCGGTTTCCGGGTATTCCTGACCCAGGCGATGTGCGAGGTTATCGGTTTCCTTCTGGGCCTGCGCGGCGGTGATCCCGGGCCTCAGGCGGGCGAGTCCCCAGATCCAGTGAATTCCCCGCGACGCTCCGTTGACGTCGGCGGGATTAAGTTGCAAGGGTGCCCACAATTCATCGTCGTTTTGGGGCAGCTTGAACCCCTGGGGCATCACTCCCACTACGGTGTAGCTCGCACCGTTTAGCGCCAACGGCTTTCCCAGAATCTGTCGATCGCCGCCGAAACGGCGCAGCCAGAATCCATAGCTCAGAACGACAACCTTAGGCCCGCCCGGCCGATCTTCCTCATCAAGAAATGCCCGGCCTAGAATCGGATTAACGCCCAGTAGCGGGAATATGCCGACCGAGACGTTGGCGCCATTAAGGCGTTCCGGCTGGCTTCCGCCGGTAAGATCGAAGGCGGCTGGCCTTATAGCCCCGAATTGCTCAAATGCCTTGACCTGATCGCGCCAGACCAGAAAATTCGGGGTGGAGAAGACGTTGTAGTTTCCGTCTCCGGTCTTTTGATAGACGGAGATCAGCCTCGATGCACCTGGGTATGGAAATGGTGACAGCAACACGCCATTGACCACACTGAAGATGGCTGTGTTGGCGCCGATGCCGAGGGCGAGGGTCAGCACCACCACGGCCGTGAACCCGGCGTTCTTCACCAGCACGCGCAGGCCGTACTTCAGATCTTGAAACAACGCATTCATGCTTGCCCTCACTTCAGCTTTCAGCAACCGCAACACGAGCCGTGCGGTATCACACAAGTGCTGAAAGCTTTACTCGTACCTCAGCGCCACCATGGGATCGACCTCCATCGCCCGGCGCGCGGGGATGTAACAGGCCGCCAGCGCCACGAGAATCAATAGAATGGCGACCGCAATGAACGTCAGCGGATCAGTGGCGCTCACGCCGTACAACATTCCCGACATGAGACGCGTAAGCCCAATTGCCGCCGCAAGGCCTAGGGCCACGCCGAGAAGCGCCATCTTCGCGCCCTGGCCCACCACGAGGCGAAGCATCTCGATGCGGCCTGCTCCGAGCGCCACGCGTATGCCGATCTCGTGGGTTCGTTGACCGACCAGATACGCCAGGACGCCGTAGATCCCCACGCTGGCGAGAAGCAACGCGACGAGGGCGAAGCTCGCAAGCAAAATCATGGAGAATTGCCTCGTCGCGAGAGAACCGGCAATCACCTCACCCATCGTTTGCGGTCCATAAATAGCCTGCTCGTTGTTCATGAGTTGGTTTGTACGGCGAATGGAGGCGAAGAGCGCGCCCGCCGTCCCATCCGAACGCACCAACACTCCCGTGCCTGGGACCGAAAGCGCCATGGCGCTGTCTGGCAACTGCCTGAATGCGTGGTAGAGCTGGGCCCGGAGTGACTGCGTATCGTCCGAATCGAGCCCCCATTGTTTCACGTGCCCGACCACGCCAACGATCTCAGCCGGTTGGTCCCCGTTGTTATGCAAATGGATATGCTTGCCGATGGGGTCCTCGTTGGGAAAGTACTTGCGGGCGCAGATGTCGTCAATCACCGCGACTGCGGGAGAGTGCTCGGTGTCCTGGGGAGTAAAAAATCGCCCTCGTTCCAGGGGGATACGCATTACCTGCAAATAGTCCGGTTCGACGGTGTATTCCAAGGCCCAATTCATTTCGTTCGGATTCGGAGGCTTGGGCTGGCCCTCAATCCAAAACTGCTCGTCGTCCTCAGTGTACATGGGGATAGCGCCCCACGAGAGCGAGACTGAATGGACGCTCGGCGTCGAGCCGAGCCTGGCATCGAAATCCCGGTAGGCGGCCCGAATGGCGTCCGGATCCGCTTTTTTCATCGCTGGCGGAAGGGAAAGTCCGAACGTTAACACGTTGTTTGGATCAAAGCCCGGATTGACACCCCAAAGTCGCGTCAAGGTGCGGGTCATGAGTCCCGCGCCGACCAGCAGGACCAGAGCTGTGGCCATTTCAATCACCACAAAGACTCCCTGGGTCCGATGGTGGGCACCGATGGTTCCGCGGCCGGCTTCCTTGAGGGTTGCCTGCAAGTTGGGTTTAGATATCTTGAGTGCCGGAGCCAATCCAAAGAGGATTCCCGCCAGCAGCGAAGCCGCCACGGTAAAAATCAGAACGTGGGCATCAATTCCGATCTCCGCCGCTCGTGGTAGGGCCGCGGGAAGGACTTTCAACCCGACCCGCGTGCCCCAAGCGGCCAGGACGATGCCTAGGCCGCCTCCCGCCAAGGCAAGCAGAACGCTCTCGGTGAGGAGTTGCCGAATGACGCGCCCGGGCGACGCGCCGAGAGCGACTCGAACTGCGAATTCGCGCCCACGGCCGGCCGAGCGCGCCAGCATGAGATTGGCGACATTCACGCAAGCAATCAAGAGTACAAAGCCCACGGCGGCAAGCAGCACGAGGAGAATCGGTTGGATGTCGCCCACCATATCTTCCCGCAGCGGCAGGATACCGGCGCCGATACCCTTGTCCGCATTCGGGTAGGCCGCCGCGAGACTTCTGGTAACGCCATCCATGTCGGCGCTTGCTTGCTGGACCGTCACGCCGGGTTTCAATCGCCCAATCCCGTGTATTCCCAGGCCGGCTTCCCGATATTTCAGTGCCGGATTGCCCCACAGACCAATCGGTATGTACACCTCCTTGGGACTGAAGGACCGCAGGAGAAGATCAAAGCTGGCGGGAATCACTCCAACAATCGTGTAGCCCTTGCCATCCAGGATCAGAGCTTTGCCGAGAATGTCGCGAGCTGAGCCGAATTTGCGCTGCCAGAAGCCGGCACTGATGAGGGCAATGGGAGCGGCGCCAATCACATCTTCACCGGGGGCAAAGGTGCGCCCAATCTGAGGTTTCACTCCAAGCACGGAGAAAAAATCCGCGGACACAAACTCCCCGCGTACCCGCTCAGGTTCGCCGGCACCGGTGACCGTGAGTCCCGTGCCGCGAGCAACAGCCATCGACGAGAACGTGCGATTGTCCTTTTGCCAATCCAGAAAATTCGGGTAGGAAATCGCGCCGGTTGGAAAATTCGGTTTGCTCTCGTGCAAAGTGACGAGCTGATTCGGCTCAGGATAGGGCAGCGGATTGAGGAGTACTCCGTTCACCACAGAAAAGAGCGCCGTATTCGCCCCGATCCCCAGCGCCAAAGTCAGCACTGCGACGGCGGTAAAGCCGGGATTCCTTGCCAACGTACGCAGGCCGAACTTCAGGTCATGAAGCAAAGTACTCATCCGCACCCTCTGTGTTGAGCAATCAGCTGTCAGCTCTATTCCTCCCTCAACGCCACCATCGGATCTACCGTGGCCGCTCTTCGCGCGGGAATCACACTTGCGGCAAGAACCACCGCAGCCAAACCAAGTACCGCTGCGGCGAAAGCGAGCGGATCTCCCGGGCCGAGGCCAAAAAGCATCGAGCGCAGTACTCGCGCGCCTGCGATAGCCAGAGGTAGGCCGAGCAGAAGCCCCGCCACACTGACACCCAGACTCTCTCGAAGTACCATCCAGAGTACTTGCCGCCGCTGTGCGCCCAGAGCCATTCGTACGCCGATTTCAGCGGTTCGGCGGCCCACTCGATAGGACAAGGTCCCGTAAAGTCCCGTCGCGACCAAAAGCGCGGCCAGCAAGCCGAAGGACATGGCCAATCGCGCCGACAAGCGCTCATCGGTAAAGGAGCGGTCAAACTGCTCCTGCTGGGTCATCGGTTCGAGAAGCGGCAAGTCCGGGCCAAACTCTCGGACGGCGCTGCGAACCTCGGGCAGCAGCCCCGTGGGGTTGCCCTGTGTGCGCAGTTCAACGTGCATCGTGGCTGTGCCGGAGATTTGCGTGTAGGGGAAGTACGCCATGGGTCTGGCTTTCTCTTCCACGCTAGTGTATTTGCTGTCCTCAACCACTCCCACGATCGTGTACTGGTCAGCTTTGGAACCTCGGTCGAATGCCACGTGGTGCCCCAAAGGCTCGCGGCCGGCAAGAAACCTCTCGGCAAAAGTCCGATTGATGACCGCGACCTTGAGGGAAGTCCCCGAGTCAGCGTCGGTGAAGTCGCGCCCGAGTAGGATGGGGGTACCAAGGACGTGAAAATAGTCCGGCCCCACAGTGTTGCAGCGCATGGAAGAGGAACCATCACTGCGCGGGCTCAGCCCGTCAACATAAGCGTCGGTGTTGTTGCTCCATCCCGAGCCAATACGGTTTTCCATTAAGGTGGCCGATTCCACTCCGGGCAGAGCGCGCAACCGGCCCATCAGTGAGCGGTAGAAGTGCACCACTTCCGCGTCTTTGCGCAAGACTTGCGGCGGCGTGATGCCGAAGACGAGCAGACCATGGGTATTCAGCCCCAGGTCGAGGCTTTCGAGGTTTCGAAGGGTCCGGAACAGTAGACTGGCGCCCACCAGCAGCACGAGGCACAGGGAGATTTGAAATGCCACCACCGCCTGCCCGGTGCGGTTTTGAGTCTTGTCTCGGGAGGCTGTGCGTGCGGAATTCTTGAGCGCGATTCCGGAAGAGGATCGCAAAGCGTTGCGCAAGGGAGCCAAGCCGAAAACGAGCGCCGCGAGTGCCGATAGGGCCAAGGTGAACGCCAGCACCCCATGATCCGGTGACACGTTGAAGTCCAGTCCGGCCCAGGCAACCAGTCCCTCGGTCGCCCAGATCGCAAGGACCCAGCCGAGCGCCGTCCCCGCCCCTACCAGTAGCAGACTTTCGGTGAGCAACTGGCGAAAGAGCTGGAACTTGGTTGCCCCAATCGCGATACGCAGGCTGAACTCGCGCTGCCGCGCGGTGTTCCTTGCCACCAGGAGCATGGCCACATTGCTGCACGCAATCACCAACACGACACCGACCATCGCCATCAGTAGGAGCAGTGGCTTCTCGTAATTGTCCCGCAAGTTCTCGATGCCACGGACAGGGGCAAAGTAAAGCTTCGATGGTTGTTCCTTCGCGTCTCGCTTGCCGATTCCTTCGTATAGAGCGTGTTGAAAGGTGGGGTTCAGTTGGGCCAGCGCCTGTGTTTGGCTCACGCCCGGCTGGAGGCGCCCGATCATCAACAGAAACAGCCATGTCGGAGCTCCATAAAGACTGTCCTTGCTATCGGGTGAGCGCCCCCACGGCTTTAAGTCCTCCCGGGTTTGCATAGGAATCCAAATGTCGGTCGGCTCCCCTTGACCCACTCCTTCAAATCCTCTGGGCGCAACACCGATGATCGTGAACGGGACGCCCTTAATGTAGAACGTCTGGCCGAGTACTGAGGGATTACGGTCGAACCGGCGCGACCAGTAGGCGTAGCTCAGCACCGCCGTCTGGGTGTGCCGAGTCTCATCCTCCAGGGTGAATGCTCTGCCACGCGCCACCCGGACTCCAAGCCCAGTGAAGAAATTCCCGCTCACCATATCGGCGTTAGCCTCTTCCGGCTCATCTCCAAAGCGCACCGCGGCCTTCTTATAGCTGAGCGGCACGAAGGCCACCAAGTCACTGAACACGTTGCGCTGCTGCCGCAGTTGTTCGAAGACAGGTTCGGTCAGCGACGTGTCGTTGAAGCCAGTCTGAGAGGTGTTTTCAGGCTGGTTGTCGATGTGCAAGCGAACCAACTGCTCGGGGTCGTGCACCGGCAAACGGCGGACTAGGGCGGCATTCATCACGCTGAAGATCGCCGTGTTCGCTCCAATGCCGAGTGCCAGCGTCAACACCGCGACCGCGGTGAAGCCGAGGTTTTTCGCCAGCATGCGAAAACCGTACTTCAGGTCCTGGAGCAGAGTATTCATTCGTGCCCTCGCGCGGAACTCTCAGCAATCAGCTTTCAGCTATCAGCGATCAGCGACTGCGTCATGGGCCGCTCGGTCTTTAGCTGAAAGCTGACCGCTGATTGCTGAGAGGTTCCTCATTCGTACCTCAAAGCCACCATGGGATCGACTTTGGCCGCTCGCCGGGCGGGAAGGTAACCGGCCAGAGCGGCGACTGCGATCATCACCAGCGCGGAGGCGGTGATGGTCAATGGATCCGTTGCCTTTGTGTCATACAATACGCTCGAAATGAGGCGACCAGCGGCCAGGGCGCCGGCAATCCCGATCGCCACGCCCACGCCGACCAGCGTTAAGCTTTCGCGCATCACCATCCAGAGAACACCGGACCGCTCCGCACCCAGCGCCATGCGGATACCGATTTCGTTGGTCCGGCGGGTGACGGCATAGGACGTGAGTCCATAGATTCCGATGCACGCCAAAAATGCCGCCAGCAGGCCGAAGAAGGTCGAAAGCCGAGCAACCAAGGTTTGCCCCACGATGGATCGATTCACCTGCTCGACCATGGTGCCCACATAAGTAACCGGGAGGCTGTGATCCACCTGGCCGATGGCTTGGCGGACCTCGCCAACCATCGCTTCTGGATTGCCTGTATAGCGCACCTCGAAGTCGTTCAAGTATTGAACGCGTTGGGTGTACGGATAATAGGCCGCCGGAAAGGGCCGCTCGCGCAAGTCTTGGTATTTGGCGTTTTTCACCACACCAACCACTTCGATGTCGTTGCTGTTCTTGGGATCAGGGCCGAGCCCGAAGTGCCGCCCAATCGGCGAACCGCCCGGTAAGTACCAATGCGCAAAGGTCTCATTGATTACGGCAACCTTAGGCGACGCCGCGGTATCCTGAGGACCGAATCCACGACCGACCATTAGGGGAATGCCCATGGTTTCAAAGTAGCCTGGGCCGACCACATTGTGTGTGGCAGACATATCGTCTTCAGGAGTAGGAGCGCGCCCCATGACGGATACCGGGTCGGTCCACTCGCCCTGGGCGAAGGTGAAAAACGAAATGCTGGCGGCTCGCACACCGGGCAGCGCGCTTACCCGTTGCTCGATTTGTTGATATAGGGTCACCAGGCGCAAGTCCTCTTTATAGCCCACCGATGGCGGGTCGATCCCAAACGTAAGGATGTTTTCCTTATTGAATCCAGTGTCCACGTTCGAGAGGTTTACGAGCGTGCGGAGAAAGAGACCGGCCCCAATCAGCAGGGCAAGAGATAGTGCCACTTGAGAGACGATTAAGGTCTTGGCCAGCTTGGCGCGGCGAGCTACCGATATTGCCCCTCTTCCCTCCTGGAGCGAGGGGCCCAACGAAACTCGGGTAGCGCGCAACGCAGGAGCAATTCCGCACAGGAGCGCTGTGGCAAGAGAGACGATAAACGTAAATCCCAATACGTAAGCGTCGGGTCGCACGTCCACAGGCAGGGGCTCTGGGCCGTGGGGCATCATGGCCAGGAGCCCGTTGCTGGCCCACCAGGCAAACATGACCCCTAAGGCGCCGCCCGAAAGTGCCAGCAACAAGTTCTCGGTAAGCATCTGCCGGATGAGGCGCGTTCGGCCTGCCCCCAACGACATGCGCACGGCAATCTCCCGCTCGCGGGTGGTGGCTCGCGCCAGCGAGAGGTTAGCAATGTTGGCGCAGGCAATGAGTAAAACCAGACCGACCACAGCCATCAGGATCTGCAAGGGCAAGGCGGCGCCCCGGCTAAGGCGCGGAAGGCCACGCTCCACGGGGGTCAGTTCGATCCTCGCGCGCTGGAGCACCTCCTGCTGTCGCTTGGTGAGTGTGGAGCCCGCATACCCCTGCCACAACTGCCTGGCCAGCAGATTGACGTTTGCCTGGGCCTGGCTAGTACCGACCCCGCTCTTCAGCCGACCAAGGATGTAAAGCGATTGAAATGATCTGTTGTCCAGCCCGTTCCAGCCCGGGGAAATCTGCTTTTCCATGGACAGTGGAATCCAGAGGTCCGGCGATTCGCCGACGGTAGTGCCAAAAAATCCACGGGGTGTGATGCCCATAATGGTGTAAACCGTCGATCCGAGGGTCACCGTCTTTCCGACGATAGCAGGGTCGCGGGCCGCACGCCGATCCCACCACGAATAGCTGATCATGGCCTCGGGGTGGCCGCCGGCGGGATCATCCTCAGCCTCGGTGAAGGAGCGCCCCAATATTGGGTTGATACCCAGAAGCGAGAAATAATTCCCGGATACCAACTGGACATTCAGCGGTTCCAGTTCAGCTCTTCCCCCCACGGCGCCGTGCATGCCGGTGAAAAGAATACTCAGCAGAGCGCTCACGTCAGAGAAGACCTGGTTCTTCTGCCGGATGTCGCGATAAAAGGCGTACGAATAGATTTCGGTGTCGGCAAAATCATCGCTGCTCCCGGCTGATCTTGCCGATCCGAATAGCACCAATTGTTGGGGATTATCGACCGGCAACTTCCGGAGCATGACCGCGTTCAGCACACTGAAGATCGCGGTGTTCGCACCAATGCCGAGCGCAAGCGTCAACACAGCGATCGCCGTGTACCCGGGGTTCTTCGCCAAAACTCGCACGCCGAATTTCAGGTCTTGAAGTAAGGTGGTCATTCTCAACCTCGAATCGAACCACGGGGCCACCGGGAAATCGAAATTCGAAACTTGAAACGTGGCGCGCAGCGTGCTCGTTCGAGTTTCGACATTCGGCTTCCGCCTGTTACCCTGGCACTCGCCAAGACTCTGGATCGTTCAATGACCCAATGAACAGACGTCCCGATTCCTTCATTCGTGCCGTAGCGCCACCATGGGATCAATCCGCATGGCCCGACGCGCAGGAATGTATGCGGCAAGAGTGGCGACCATGGCCAATAAAACAGCGAATCCCACGAAAATCGGAGCGTCCATTTGGATAACTCCCAAAAGGACGCTGGAGAGCGCGCGAGTCATTGCCGCCGCGGCTGGAATGCCAATCGCAAGCCCGACCAAAGCCAGCGTGAGCGCGCGACCCACCACCATCCGGAGGACGTTCTGACGTTGCGCTCCCAGTGCCATCCGGACGCCGATTTCGTGGGTGCGCTGAGAGACCGAATAAGCCATGAGCGCAAAAATCCCGGAGGCGGAGAGAATGAGCGCGATGATCCCGTAGACCGTCATCATGTCGGCAGAAACCTTCACGCCACTCAGGTCGTCATCAATTACCTGCTCGAGAGTACGAACGTCGAATACCGGTTGTTCCTGGTCCAAAGCCTGCACCTGGGCACGCGCGGCGGTGGCGAGGGCGAGTGGCTCACCAAAGGTCCGGACTGCGACGGATAGCGACCGCTCGGGCAATTGGGCGAGGGGGAAGTAGACCATGGGCGGGACGGTGTGATCGATGGGGGAGGGTTCGATATCGCCCACGACGCCCACCACCGTGCACCATGGGGCGAGGCTATCATTTGACCCAAAGTGCATGCGTTTGCCCAGGGGATTGGCGCCGGGCCAAAGCCGAGTGGCGAGGCTAGCATTGAGCATGACGACGCGGGTCGAGTCCGGGCCATCTTGGGCGCCGAGAGCGCGCCCGTTGACCACGGGGATTCGCAGCACTCGGAAGGCTTCGGGCGTGACGGCCTCCACGGTTGCCAGGCGCATTTCACCGGGGGCCACGGGCGGCTGGCCTTCCGCGCCATACAGGGTGCGGGTCCAGTTCCATTGTCCCGGCAGGTTCGAGGCCGCGGCCGCCGCTTCCACGCCGGGCAGCGCGCCAAGGCGTTCCACCAACTGGTCGTAAAACTCGCGGACCTGGCTATCTTCCCGATATTTTGATTCCGGCAGCGCCACCTGGAAGGTCAGCAAATTTCGTCGGTCGTAGCCCGGGTATTGGTTTACGAGGTTGCGGAACCCTTTGACCATCAGGCCGGCGCCCGTCAGCAGCACTAGCGCCAACGCAACTTCCGTCACCACCAGCAGGCCGCGCAGGCGGTGTGAGGATGAGCTGGCGCCCCCTCCGCGCGACGATTCCTTGAGCGCCTCGTTCAAGTCCGCGCGGGAGGCATGCCAGGCAAATGCCAGCCCGGCCAGGATTCCCGCGGCCACGGCGACGAGCGCGGTGAATGCCAGAACGTATCCATCGACGCGCAGATGTTTCAAGCCCGGGACGTGCTGCACAATGAACGCCGGAATGCTCCCGCGCTGCCTTTGCAGGTCCCAAGACGCGAAGCTCAGCCCCGCTGCCGCGCCCAAGAAGGATTGGAGCACGCTTTCAATCAGCAACTGCCGGGCAATTCGTCCGCGGCTGGCCCCGAGCGCCACTCGGACGGCAATTTCCTTCTGTCGAGCGCTGCCCTGCGCCAATTGCAGGTTGGCAACGTTGGCGCAGGCCAGCAGAAGTACAAATCCCGCTGCGCCCATCAGCACCAGAATGAACTGGCGCGACCCACTCAGCATGTCATTGACGAGGTTGAGCAGGCGCACGCTATGCCCGGCATTGGTCTGGGGAAACTGTTGCGCCAGCCGGTCGGCAATCGTTCCGAGGTCCGCCTGAGCTTGTTCAAGAGATACCCCGGCCTTGAGCCTGCCAAATACTTGCAAATAATGGCCAGTGCGGTCGGCCTGCCCAGGCGCGCTGAAGTCGAGCGGGCCCCAGACGTTCACGTTCATGGGGAATTCAAAGTCCGCCGGCATGACCCCGATGACGGTGAAATCCTGGGAATTCAGGCGCACTTGGGAGCCAATCACGCTGGGATTCGCCCCCAGGTGTTGCTGCCAGAAGCCGTAACTCACCACGACAACGGAGGTGTGACCGGGCTCGAAATCCAGCGCCGTGATCGCACGCCCAAGCTCCGTCCGCATTCCCAGCAGCGGAAAGAGACCCCGCGTCACCTGAAAGCCGTCCACACGCTCAGCCGGTCCGGACCCCGTGAGATTCACTTCCCAGCCATGCCCGGCCGCGAGTTCCTCAAACGAGCGACTCTCGTCGCGGAAGTCGCGGAAGTTCGCCGGAGCTACCGCCGCGTGGTCCTCGTTCTGCTTCGGAGCCGTTTCGTACACAGCCACCAGGCGGTCGAGGCGCTCAAACGGAAGCGGATGCAGCAGCATCGCGTTGACCGTGGTGAAGATGGAGGTGTTAGCGCCAATGCCCAGCGCCATCGCCAGCACCGCGACCAACGTGAACCCCGGATTCTTGGCCAGCATGTGCAGGCCGAAGCGGACGTCTTGAAGTAATGTGCTCATATTCACTCTCAGCTATCAGCTATGAGCTATCAGCGGTCAGCTCGTAGCGCGGGCGTCCCGCCCGCTGTGGCGTGGGCATCCTGCCCGCGCCCGCCGGCGGGAGCGGGACGCTCCCGAGACAGCGGGCGGGACGCCCGCGCTACATCAAACGCCACCGGCTGCTGGCTGACCGCTGATTGCTGCGCGCTCCCTTCCTACTCTCACGGCTGAGCTAACAGCTTCCTTACTCGTACCTCAACGCCACCATGGGATCGACTTTCGCCGCGCGCCAAGCCGGGATGTAACTTGCCAGAAACGCCACTCCGGCCAGCAGCAGCGCGACGGACACATAGGTCAGCACGTCGGTGGACTTGATGTTGTACAGCAAACTCGACAGGACCCTGGTAATGGCCAGGCCGCCCGCCGCGCCCACGCAGATGCCCATCACCGTCAGGCGCATTCCGCGTGCGATGATGAGGCGCGTCACGTTGCGGCGCTCGGCGCCCAGCGACATGCGAATGCCGATTTCCCGCGTGCGGCGGGTGACCTCATAGGAAAGCAGGCCATAGAGCCCCACACAGGCCAGCGCCAACGCCAGCAATCCGAAAAAGCTCGCCAGGCGCGCAATCACCCGCTCTTGCGTCAAGAGGCTTTCGATGCTCTCTGTCTGGGTGCGCACGTGGGTGATGGGAATATTGCTATCCAGGCGCATCATCAGGTTGCGCACCACGGGTACCAATAGCGAGGGATCGAGGGCAGTGCGCACCTCGAAAGCAGCTCCCCCTCCCGTGAGGGGAATGAACACGGCAGGATGAACTTCCCGCCGCATATCGCTGTACTTCGCGTCGCCCACGATCCCAACAATTTCCCAGCGCTTCACCTTGGGCTTGCCGACAGCGGAATCCCCGCTGGTGTTTTCGCCATCACCCTGCATCATCATTTTGCCTAGGGGGTTCTGGTTGGTGAAATACCGGTGGACCAACGCCGCGTTGACCATAATGGGAATGGGCGGGCTCGCGGCCGTGGATGATTTCGGCGCCGCTGAGACCCCGGCAGGACCGGCCGTCTGGGCTTCCCCCACCGCGCTCGCCTGTTTGGCCTGGTCAAAATCCGCCGCCGTAAGCGCCCGGCCCTCGAGCACCGGAATGCGCAGCGTCTGCAAGAATCCCGGCCCGGTGCCGAGCATGTCCACTTCTTCCGTGATCTTTTGCGGCTGCCCCTCGATGTGGACGTCCTCGGTCCAAAGGCTGCCGCTCAGCAGCGCGTCGGAAGAGTAGCTGGCCGAGATGACGCCGGGGAGCGCGGAAACCCGGTCCTGCACGTTTTGGTAAAGGCTCTGGATCTGCGCATCCGTGTACTTCTGGAGCGTGGGGTTGATGTTGAAAAGCAGCACATTGCGCGTATCGAAACCGGGGTTGATGTTGTGGAGATTCTGGAGCGTTCGCACCATCAGCCCGGCGCCGACCAGAACAATCATCGAAAGGCTCACCTGCACGACCACCAGCGCCCGGTCAAGCCGCCAACGCCGGCCCGCGTTCTTTCCCCCACTGATCAACGTGGTAGAGTTCTCTTTCAGCGCCGGCGTCAAGCTGAAGCGCGTGCTGCGATACGCCGGAGCCAGGCCGAAAAGTACGCCCGTGAACAGCGCAATGGAAATGGTAAATGCCAGCATGCGCCAGTCTGCCACGACCGGAAAGGGGAAGGGATTATCCGTGCTGCCCAGCACCGCGGAGGAAGTCATGATGCGCACTCCCCAGGTGGCGAACAGCACGCCCAGCACGCCCCCCGCCACGGAGAGCGTCACGCTTTCCGTAAGCAGTTGGCGCACGATCGTCCACCGCCCCGCCCCCAGGGCCAAACGCACGGCCATTTCTTTTTGCCGCGCCGACGCGCGCGCCAGCAGCAGGCCCGCGACGTTCGCGCAGGCAATCAGCAGCACCAATCCCACCGCGCACATCAGCACGTAGAGCGGCTGGGAGAAGGAGATTCGCTCACCCGACAGGGCATCCTGTGCGGGAACCAGCGCAATTCGGGGGTCGTCGGCTTCTTTGGAGGCGGGCTTTGCGCCGTGCAGCATCTGGTTGCGAAAAATCAGCGTGGCCGCCGCTTGCGCCTGACCGCGCGAAACGCCTGCCTTGAGCCGCGCCAGAACCACGAGCCACCAGATGTTCGCGGCGTGAAGATCCCGCTCATTCCCCCAGGGAATATTCAGCCGCGGCAGCATGGAGAGCGTGAGAAAGAGGTCCTGGGTCTTTCCCGGAGTCAGCCGGGTGAAGCTTGGTTCAGCGACGCCCACGATGGTGAACGACACGTTGTTCAGCAGAATGGTGCGGCCCACGGCGGCGGAATCCCCCGCGAAGGCGGTCTGCCAGTACGGGTAGCTAAGAACAGCGACCGGCGCAGCCGAGGGCAAATCGTCCTGCGGTCCCAGCGCGCGTCCCGCCGCGGTTTTCACGCGCAGCGTCGCGAAGTAATCCCCGGAAACCAGCGCCCCTTTGGCCATGCGCGCCAGCCCGTTGCCGCTCAGCACAAGCTGCGCCGGCCCCGCGAACGCGGTCACCCCCGCAAACACGTCCTTCTGCTCGCGTACCTGCTCATAGAACGGATAAGGCAGGGAGCATCCGGAAGGGTTCTTCTCGTCCGTCCGCCAATCGCAATCGCCGAATGAGCTGGTGCCGTTGCGGTCCGGCTGCTTGTGCGCCATCCACCGCATCACCACCAGTTGGGAGGGATCCTGCACGGGAATGGCTCGAAGCATCACCGCATCAATCAGGCTGAAGATGGCGGTATTGGCCCCAATGCCCAGCGCCAACGTCAGCACCGCCACCACCGTGAAGCCCCGATTCCGCCCCAGAACGCGCAGGCCATACTTTAGGTCTTGAATCAACGTGCTCATTCGTGTCCTCGAGAGTTGAGCTATCAGCAATCAGATTTCAGCTATCAGCGGTCATGTCGTAGCGCGGGCGTCCCGCCCGCTGTGGCGTGGGCATCCTGCCCGCGCCCGCCGACGGGAGCGGGACGCTCCCGTGACAGCGGGCCGGACGCCCGCGCTACATCAAAACCCGCCGCGACATCAACCACCACCGCCGCTGGCTGAACGCTGATTGCTGAACGCTGACAGCTTCCTTATTCATACCTCAGCGCCACCATGGGATCGACCTTGGTCGCCCGCCGGGCGGGGATGTAACATGCCGCCATGGCCACGGCTGCCAGGAGCGCCGGCGCCGCAACGAACGTTAAGGGATCAATCGGTCTGACGCCATAAAGCAATGAGGAGAGCGCGCGTGTGCCCGCTATCGCGCCGCCGAGACCCAGCGCCAATCCGATGCCCGTCAGCACTGCGCCGTAGCCGAGCACGTCTCGCATCACTTGGCCCGGTGTTGCGCCCAGCGCCATGCGGATGCCGATTTGGCGCGTACGCTGCGCCACCACGTACGAGAGAACCCCATAGATTCCAACGGATGAGAGCAACAGAGCGATCGCGGCGAAGACCGCCAGCAGGAAAGTGTCAAAGTGCGACTCTTCGAGTGTGCCGGAAATCTTCTGCCGTTCGGTCGAGAGTTGGTAAATCGGCACGCCGGGGGCAATCGATGCCACGGCAGTCCTCAACTCGCTTGCCGGAAACCTGCCATCGCGCGTGCGAACCACCAAATCCATCGTGCGCCCGATCCAATCCCACGCGCTCGGCGGCATCTGCTGGATGGGAAGGTAGAACTCCGGACGTACCTGGCGATCGAGACCCCAGGCGCGAACGTCGCCCACCACTCCGACCACTTCATGCCACACGGGATCCATGCGCCCTTTGGGGCCGGCCTCGCAGCACGCGAAGCGCTTGCCGATGGGGTTGTCATTGGGCCAAGCCGCGCGCGCCAGCGTTTCGTTGACGATCGTCACCAGGGTCTTATCGCGGGTATCCTGGGCAGTGAATTCGCGCCCAGCCTTCAGAGGTATGCGTGCGGTCGAGAGATAACCAGTAGAGACGAGTTGAAATTCCGCGTTGATGAGGTTGGACGGATCGAGTGCCCTACCTTCGGGAAGCAGTCCGTTGCTGCTGCCGCCGCCCGCCAGGGGAGCGCGAGAGACTACTGCGGCCGACTGCACGCCGGGCAATGCTTCCCCCGCCGTGATCATACGCTCGAACGCCTGCCGCGCTGCCGCCGGATCGCGGTAGCCAACGCCGGGAAGTCCGACTCGTCCGACGATAAGGTTCGAGGTGTCGAAGCCGGGATCGAGATGCGACACGAGCAGAGCGCTGCGAATCAGCAATCCCGCTCCGGCCATCAACATGACAGCCAGCGCAACCTCCCCGGCAACAAGGACGCTGCGAATGCGATCACGACTGCCACTGGAACTCGAGCCTCTTTCCTGGAAGGCTTCGTTCAGCCGGGCAGACGCCGCACGCAGCGCGGGAGCGAGGCCGAACAGAAGGCTGGAGAACAGAGTAACGGCACACGCAAAGCCCAACGTCGTCCCGTCCACGCTCGCGAGATCGAGCCGCGGAATCCGGGCAGGTCCACTTGCGACGATCCAGGAGACTCCCCAAAACGCCAATAAAATGCCGACCAATCCCCCGGCGATTCCCAGCACCACGCTTTCCGCCAAGAGCTGCCTGATAATGCGCTGGGGCGAAGCGCCCAACGCCGCCCGCACCGCCATCTCCTTCTGCCGCGTTCGCGCGCGCGCCAATTGCCAGTTGGCGATGTTGGCGCACGCGATCAGCAGTACGAAGCCGACAGCGCCGAGCAGCATGGGGAGTGTCGACCTCTCATCGCCGAGCAGGGCCGTGGTCAGTGGCATCAGGCGCAAGCCGCGGTCTTTGTCATGGAGCGGATATTGCTGTTGCAGCCTCCGCGCGATCACATCGAGCTCCGACTGCGCCTGCGCGAGCGTTAACCCGGGCTTAATCCGGCCCATGACGTTCAAATAATGATCGTCGTGGTCGGCAAGCTGCGCGGCCGTAAAGGCAGCGGGAATCCAGACGTCGTCATTTTCCAGCAGCGGGTCAAAGGTCTTTGGCATCACGCCCACTACGTTGTAGGGCATGCCGTTGATTTGTATCGACTGGCCCAAGATCGCAGGATCGGCATGGAGCCGCGCCCGCCACAGCCGCTCGCTGATCACCACCACTTGCCCGCGGCCCGGCGCGTCCTCGTCGGCGGTAAAGACGCGCCCGGCGATCGGTTGAACTCCCAGCGTGGCGAAGCAGTCTGCTGTGGCCAGTGCGCCTTGCACGCGTTCGGGGGCTTCCGCGGTAGCCAGGTTGAAACTCGCGTTATTACAGGCACAAAGCTTGGTAAACGAAGTGCCTTGGCGGCGTAAATCGGCGAAGTTTCCGACCGAAAGATTGGGGAAGATACCTTGCCACTTTTCCTGGATGTACACCACACGCGAGGGGTCCTGCATGGCGAGCGGCTTCAACAGAACAGCATAGACCACGCTGAAGATGGCAGTATTTGCCCCGATCCCAATTGCCAAGGTGAGGACCGCCACCACCGCGAAGCCGGGATTTTTCGCCAGCATGCGGAAGCCGTACTTCACGTCTTGAAGCAAGGTGTTCATTCGTATCCTCGGGCTGAGCTGTCAGCTATCAGCTATCAGCTTTCAGCCGTCAGTCAGCGCTCTCAAGGCCGTTTGGTCTTTAGCTGAAAGCTGAGAGCTGATCGCTGAAAGCTTCCTTACTCATACCTCAGCGCCACCATGGGATCGACCTTCGTGGCCCGGCGTGCGGGGATGAGGCAGGCGGCGACGGCGACGGCGGCGAGAATCACGCCGACTAGGGCCAGAGTCCAGGGGTCGTGCGGGCTCACCCCAAACAACAGGCTGGCGAGTAACCGTGTCAGGCCGAGTGCTCCCATAACCCCAATTCCCATTCCAATCACCGTCAACGTCATCCCGTCCCTAAAGATCAGACCGAGTTGAGCCCAGCGGCTTGCGCCGAGGGCCGCTCTCAGTCCGATTTCATGGGTGCGCTGGGCCACGGAGTAGGAGATGACCCCGTAGATTCCCGTGGCGGCGAGGAGTAGTGCAAGCCCCGCAAAAGCGCCCAGCAACACGGTCCGCAGTCGATTCTCACCCAGCGACTCAGACTTGATCCGTTCCAATGTCTTGATATCATCAAATGCCTGGTTCCTGTTGATCTGCCAGATGGCCGATTGGATGGACTTCACTAGCCGCGTGGGGTCCATGGCTCCGCGGACCACCAGCGCCGTGCCCGGACTCGGGCTTTGCTGGTACGAGACGTACAACCCCGCGCTGGATTCATCGAGCCTGTGTATCTTTTCGTCTGCCACAACGCCCACCACCTGCCACGGTATTTCCGGACCCACGGCGGGCTGGCCGGGAATGAGTTGGTCGATCAAAATGCGCTGGCCGAGGGGGTCCTGACCCTGGAAGTTTTGCTTCGCCATGGTTTCGTTAATGACTGCAACGGGTAAAGTGGCTGCGGTGTCCGCCTCCGCCAGCCAGCGCCCCCTGATCAGTCGCAGCCCAACGGCAGAAAGATAGGAGGGGCTTGCGGTTTTGAAACCGCAGTCGGGCCGGTTTGACGGGTCCACGAAGGGCCGCCCCTCGATCTGAAAATGCATTCCAATCGGCCAGCCTTCCAAGGGAAGAGAGTTGGCGACGGCGGCGCTGCGGACCCCGGGAACGGCTTGGATTTTCTCGATCACCTGTTGCTGATAGCTGACGATGCGCGGTCCGTCAGGATACTGCTGGGATGGCAGGGGCAGCACCATGGTGATCACGTTCGTCGAATCAAAGCCCGGATTGACCTGCTGAAGTTGATAAAAGCTGCGAAGTAACAGTCCGGCCCCCGACAGCAGAACAAAAGCCAGGGCAATCTCCGCCACCACCAGGGTGTTGCGAATCTGTTTGCGCCCGGACCCGGAGGTCGCCGCTCGGCCGCCTTCTTTGAGAGAGCCCACCAGGTCCGTCCTGACGCCGTGGACCGCCGGAGCGATTCCAAACAGGATGCCAGTAGCGACGGCAATTGCCGCCGCAAATACAAGCACGCGCGCGTCGAGCCGCACGTCGGCTTCGGCGGGCAGGAGGAAGCGGGGAATCCAACGATTCATGGCCAACAAGAGCTGCCAGCCGATCAAAACGCCGGCGCTCCCTCCCAAGCCTGCAAGCAAAACGCTTTCGGTGAGAAACTGCCGGACCAATCGTGTGCGGCTTCCGCCCATCGCCGCCCGTATCGCTACTTCACGTTCACGGCCGGCGCCCCGAACGAGCAACAAATTTGCCAGATTCACGCAGCCAATCAGCAGCACTGCGCCGACCGCGGCGAGAAGCACCAAAAGAGTCTTCCGCAGATCATTGTCGACCAACGTGTCCGCGTAGGGGGTAACGGTTGCACCCCATCCCTTGTTCGATTTCGGATAGCCATGGGCGATCCGCACGGCGATAGCGTTCATCTGCTGACGGGCCTGCTCCAGGTTTACGCCCGGTTTCAAGCGAGCGAATGAAACCAGCCAGTGATAGTCCCGCGTCAGGTCTGTGGGCTGGAAGGCGAGCGGCGCCCACAGATCCGGCCATGACCGGTCGAATAATCCCGGCGGCATCACTCCGATCACGGTGTAGGATTCGCCGTTAAGCGCGATGTTGCGGCCAATGATCCCTGGATCGGACCCAAAACGGTTCTCCCAGATCCGGTGGCTCAGAACGGCTTCGTGTTGCTTGCCGGGTTGGTCTTCGTCGGGCGCGAAGGTGCGGCCTAACAGGGGTTCCGCCCCGAAAATGTTGAAATAAGGCGCGGACACAAGCCCAACCCGCAGCATGACCGGTTGATCAGCCCCGGTCAGCGTCATAGTGGCCCCCCCCTGCGCCGCCATCGCATCGAATACCGAATTCTGATTCTTCCAATCGAGAAAGTTCAGGCTTGAGACCACATTGCGCCCGCCATCCGGCGGCTTTTCCCAGACCATCACCATCCGCTCGGGGTGGGAAAACGGCAGGGGCTTCAAGAGGACCGCATCCACGAAGCTGAAGATCGCTGTGTTGGCCCCAATGCCGAGCGCCAGCGTGAGAACCGCCACGGCCGTGAAGCCGGGATTTTTCGCCAGCATGCGCAGGCCGTACTTTAGGTCTTGGAGCAGAGTGGTCATTCGTATCCTCGGCTGAGCTGTCAGCGATCAGCTTTCAGCTATCAGCTTTCAGCCAGTGCGCACCAGGCGGTTTCGTCTTTCGCTGAAAGCTGAGAGCTGATCGCTGATAGCTTTCCTACTCGTGCCTCAGGGCGTCCATGGGATCGATCTTCGTTGCCCGCCTTGCGGGGATGTAGCAGGCAAAAAGAGACACCAGGCAAAGTAGCAGCGCTACCGCGACATAGGTCAGCTTGTCAGTCGCGGTGACACCGAAGAGGACGCTCCTGAGGTAACGTGTCAGCGCCACGGAGGCCGCGACGCCTAGGGCCAAGCCGGCGAGAGTCATCAACAGGCCCTGCCCTAGCACCAACCGGAGAACATTGCCTCGCTGAGCTCCCATCGCCACCCGAATGGCAATCTCGTGCGTGCGCTGGCGCGTCGTGTAAGCGATCACACCGTAGATGCCCACAGCCGCGAGGACCAACGAAAGCAGTCCAAAGGCTCCCGCAAAGGTTCCCGCCATTCGCTCGAAGATGCTGCCCAAGCGCATGCTTGACCTGACGGTCGTCACGTCGAACACAGGCAAATCGGCATTAAGTTCCTGGACGCTCCGTTCAACCGCGGGGGCATAAGCCACCGGATCGCCCGACACGCGGGCATGAACGATCACCTGACCTCGGTAGGCTTGGTAGAGGGATAGGTAAACGACGGGCTCGGGAGCATAGACCAGGCGCCGATACTTGGCGTTGCGAGCCACTCCTACGACATTGAACCCCACTCCGCCATTGTTGAACCTTTTGCCGATGCACTCGGAACCCGGCCAGTAGCGGTCACAGAAATCCTGATTGACGATGGCAACCAATTGCGATTTCTCGCCGTCCTGGTCGGTGAACTCGCGCCCGGCGACGAGCGGAGTCCGCATCGTCCGAAAGTAGTTTGGGCTCACGATGGCACGGCTGATTTCCATCGATTCGTGCGGTTGGGGCACATAACCTTCGGGGTAAACGGTGTCGCTGTGGATGGTGAAGCTGAGCGGAGAAAAATCCGCCAAGGCCACGGACTCGATGCCGGGCAGTGTCCCGAGCTTGGTGAGGAGCTGCCGGTCGAAGGCCAAGCCTTGAGCCTGCGAATAGCCCCCTGGCCCGCCAAGATCGTATGTGGACAGCAGCACGTGGTTGGGATCAAAACCCGGATCCAACTGTTGAGCGTTGCGCAAACTGCGAATGAAAAGACCGGCGCAGATCAGCAGGAGCAGCGATAGGGAAAGTTGCGCCACCACCAATGAGTTCGAAAGCCGCGACCTGTGGACGCCGCCGGAGATCGTGCCCGCCTCTTCCTTCAGCACGGAGATGGGCGCAAGGCTGGAAGCTCGAAGGGCCGGAAAAATTCCGAAGATCAGAGCGGAAAAAATCGCGATGGCCATCGTTACCAAGAGAACGGTCCCGTTAACATGGCCATTCATCGTCAGGGGAAGACTCGAGGGAGGAACGAAGGCGGCAAACGTTCCGGCCGTCCACGTGGTGAACGCCACAGCAAGTCCGCCACCGGCCAGAGCCAATAGCAGAGTTTCCACCAGAAGCTGACGGACCAGCCGCCCGCGGCTGGCGCCCATGGACAAGCGCAGCGCGACTTCGCGGCGCCGTCCCACGGATCGAACCAACAGCAAGTTGGCAACGTTGGCACAGGCCAGCAAAAGCAACGCCCCCGCCAATGCCAGCAACAGGGGCAGCGTTTTGTACAAATAAACGTTGACGCCAAAGGGCGAGCGCCAGAGCGGGTCCAGCGAAATCTGGCTGGGGCCGCGATCGACATTACGAGAAGCCGCGACAATCCGTTGCATCACAACATTGAGTTCCCCTTCGGCTTCCCGCCGATTGACGCCGGGCTTGAGCTTTCCGAGCACATTGAGCCAGAAGGCGCCGCGCTCCTCGGGGCGGTTCGGGCCCCAAACGAATGAGTCCATCCCTAGCGGAATCCATACGTCGGTGCGCAAGCCCGTCTTGCAGCCCTGAAAATCCGGCGGGGCCACTCCAACGACCGTGAACAAGTACCGGTCAATCTGAATGGGCTTGCCGATGATGGATCGGTCGGAGCCGAAGCGGGAACGCCATAGGCCTTCGCTGATCACCACCACCGGCCCACCTCCGCGCGGCTGTTCTTCCGCAGGCAGGAACCCTCGACCAAGCATGGGGTGTACGCCCAGCACTTCGAAGTAATTGGCCGTGGTCAGCGCCCCATAAATACGCTCGGCCCTGTCGGTGCCGGTGAGGGACATGAAATCGTCGTGGTAAGCCAGAATGCCGGAGAAGCTCTGCGTATGATTGCGGAGATCAAGGTAGTCAAGATAAGAGAAAGGTGGACTCGGGTGTTCTGTCCTTTCTCCCCTCATGATCGTGATCAGATCGCTGGTGTGGGAGACTCCAGGGATGGGGTTGAGCAGGGTCGAGTTGATCCAACTGAAAATGGTGCTGTTGGCCCCTATGCCGAGCGCCAGAGTGACGACGGCAACGGCAGTGAAGCCAAGGTTTTTGGCGAGCATGCGCAAACCGAATCGAATGTCTTGCAGAATTGTCGTCATTTCGCACTTCCCTCAACACCTAAGACGAGTAGGGTTGCGTCGTCGTTCAACTTGTCGGCGGTAAAGTCCCGAAGGGCCGCCATGACCTTTTCCTTGATGACCCCGGGGCGATGCTGCCGATGAGCTGTGACCAGCGCGATCAAGCGCTCCTCCTGAAACTCTTCTCCTTGAGCGTCGGTGGCCTCGGAGATCCCGTCGGTAAACAAAATGAGGCGGTCGCCCGCAGCAAGCTCGACCACCCCCTCGCGACAATCCCAATTGGGGACCAAAGCCAGAACTGGCCCACCCTCTCGAAGCCGCTGGTGCGAACCGTCGGAGTGAACCAGGATGGGAGGATTATGCCCGGCGTTCACGTAGGTCAAGCGTCGAGTCGGCGCGTCAAGAAGGCCATAAAAGAAGGTGATAAAGCGATTTTCGCCGACCTGAGGCAAGTCGGCATGGTTCACACGGGCGCAAAGATCTGCAGGCTGGACGTGCGGACCAGCGATGCCCCGCACCATGGCCTGCAGGTTCGACATTAAGAGCGCGGCGGGGACACCTTTTCCGGTGACATCCCCAATGCACAATGCCAGCGACTGGTCGTTAAACTTCAGCACATCAAAATAGTCGCCTCCCACGCTTCGCGCCGGCTGCCAAGCCGCGTCGATTTCGTACCCGGAGAGTTGTGGAATATCGGCGGGAACCAGGCGCTGCTGGACGAGCTGAGCTTCTTGGATCTCCTCCTCATGTTGACGGAGTTCTTGCATCGCGTGCTCGGCGCGCAGATTGTCTTCCGCCTGCTTTTCCCGCATTCGCCGGAAGGATTGGCCTATCTCAATCTGTTTGCGCAGTGTCTTGAGCAAGCGGGCGTTGTCCCAGGGCTTTTGCACGAAGTCGCCAACGCCATGCTGCATGGCTTCGACGGCCACATCAACGCTGCCCCAACCCGTCATGACCACGATCGGCAAGTCACGGCGGGATTCAAGACGGGCAAGAAGATCCAATCCCTCCCGACCGGAGGTCGTATCGCGAGCATAGTTCAGGTCCATCAGGAGCAGGTCGAATTGATTGCCACCGATCGCCTCGAGGATGGCCGCCGGCGAATTCGCCTTTTGCACCTGGTAACCGTTGTTTCGAAGCAGAAGGTCCAAAGCTTCGAGCATGTCCGGCTGGTCGTCGGCAATCAGGACCCGAGCCGGAGCCGCGCCTGTCGTATTCGCAAGCTCTTCCGCCAGGGGGTTCATACTCACCTCACTCCAGCCGAATCCGGTTGAACGCATCCCATTGCGACATGTCGGACAGGATGACCTTATCGCCGGGCTCCAAGCCATTCAGAATCTCGACGGAATTTACGGAAGCGCGTCCCAGCTTCACCTGGATGCGGCTGGCCCCCTTGCCGTCTTCGTCAAGCTTGAAGATGCCCACCGTGCTGTTGGGCTGGCCAAAAGCGGGGCGCCCGACGTAGATGACGTCGGCGAGGTTTTCAATTTCGATGGTGCCTTCAACGCTCAGGTCGGGGCGAGCGCCTTTGGGAAGCGCGGCATCGAGTTTCACATCCACGGTCACGCTGCCCTCCACCACCGAGGGGTCAACCCGCATCACGTGGCCGGGAATGATGCCGTTGCGAGTGTCGATCGACGCCTTCTGGCCGATCAGCACATCCTTGGCCTGCGTTTCCGGGATTTTCAATTGCGCTTTCAAGTGCTCGGGCTGAACCACCTTGGCGAGAGGAGTTCCGGCGGCCACGCGCTGGCCGACTTCCACGTCGAGTTCCTGCAAAACCCCGTCCGCGCCTGCTCGCACATTCAGGGCTTCCAGTTGGCTTTTCTTTAGCTGCCAAAGGGCGCGCATTTGTTCCACCTTCGCCTGTTGCTCTTCCAACTGGGCTTTGGCGGAGGCGGCGGTTACCGCCAGGCGCTCCTTTTCAATCTGGCTTTTCGTCGCCAGCGACTCCTCCGTCGCATGCGAGACGTTGGCGTTCAGCTCGGAACCCAAACCGCGCTTGGCCAGTTCCGAGTCGCGATTGGCATTAAGCTGGGCCACGGTATAGTCCGATTGCACGGTGGCCGCCGCAGCCTTCTGGTCGAGCAGGGTGCTGTCCAGTGTGGCCTTGGTGGTATTTAATTGCGCCTCGGCGGCTTTCAGTTGCCATTCGGCGTCAAGCGTTGCCTGTTCCTGCTCAGGATTGGTCAAGTCCATTAAGACGGTGTTGGCCGTAACCGATGAGCCGGGAAGAAGAAGTCTTCGCACCACGCGGCCATCCACGGGTGCAGATACAACGAGAATCTCTTCCGGGACCAAACTGCCGAGTCCTCGAACTTCTAACAGCATGGGGCCGCGCTTCACCGTGTCGGGCCACAGCGTAGCTTTGTCAACGCTGGGAGCGGCGGGCTTGAGGCGCGAGACGCCATACGTTACCGAGGCAATGGCAAGAAGTCCTACTGCGATATATATGATCCGGCGCGTGCGTCGCTGCCGGATTAAGTCTTCACGTCGAATGTCCATGATTAAGTCTCCGCGGTGGATTATGCACGGTGGGGACCACTCTTCGATTTCCCCTAATCGTATGATATCAAGACTGTTAAAAAGTGGGCCGAGGCACGCCTCGTAAGGCGGGTGTTCGATTCTGGGATTCGGCTTGGCGAATTCGAACAAAGCCATAGGTATCGGGCGATCGGGTCATCGAGTCATTGAAAATTGAAATTCCAAACCCGGAGTCCGAGCATTAGACTCCGACTCTCCTCACGATCCGACTTTTTGTTCACCTGATCGCCTGATCACCCGATCACCCGATCCCAAATTGACTGTTCGATTCCGGCCATTCCAATCCCATGAGCGAACGGATTGGCGGCACGACGGGATATGCCAACATAGTCGGAACTCATTGATTGAAGGCGAGATAGTTCGCAATTTGCGGTATGGCATTGAGCGTGCGTCTGAAGCCTCGGATTTAGGGGCTCGGAGCAAGGGACTCGGAAATCCCGAGTCCAGTTCAGCGGAGGTAGTGCCCGGCGCTCGGAACCCGAAAACCCCCTGGAGGAGTAGGCATGAATATAAGAACGCCATTTTGGCGGTTTCTAGGAACGGTTACTTTGCTGACACTTTGGCTCCCCTGTCTGGCGATGGGCCAAGCAGCCGGAGGGGCGTCGACGGGTAAGGATGTGACGCAAATCGACTTTTCGAACAACCAACACAGCTTTATTGATTTTTATTCCCCATACTTCCCCCGCTACGTCCCCGCTCCTAACTTGAACAACTCGCGGCGTCTCGATAACCTCATTGTTGGCGACAAACTGATGCTGGGCCTTGAAGACGCCATTGCCTTGGCGTTGGAAAACAATCTGGACATCGCCGTCGCCCGCTACGAGATGCCGATTGCCCAAACCGACCTTCTCCGCGCCAAAGGAGGCGGCGCCACGCGCGGGGTGACGGGAGCGAACCAAACCACAACCTTGTTTTCCGGCAGTCTCGGTGGAGCAGCAGCCAGTAACAGTGGTGGCGGAGGTGGCGGCGCGGGAGGCACCCTGGGAGGCGAGAATATCAGCCAACTTGGCGGGGGAAGTTTTGATCCCAGTGTGTACGCCTTCTACGGCGGAACCAATGCCACCACTCCCCTGAATTACATCATTGTCAGCGGCGTGCCGGTCGAGACAAGTCACTTCGGCTACTTTCAGGCGGGCTATAGCCAGAGTTTTCTGACCGGGACGAGCGTGGGGGTATCGGAGTACAGCTACCGTTATTCCGACAATACCACCACCAGCCTGTTCGATCCTTCGTTTGTTTCTGGCGTTTCCATTGGCTTCACTCAGAACCTGTTGAACGGTTTTGGCAAGCGCGCCAACGCCCGGTTTATCCGCGTCGGCCAAAACAATCAGAAGATTACTACGAGCGAATTTCGACAAAGCGTGATGACGCAGGTGGCGGCGGTAATGTCGACTTACTATGACCTGCTCGCCGACCAGGAGAGCATTCGGGTGGCCAAGGAAAGTCTGGAGTACGCGCAGAGACTTTTTGAAAACAACCAGACCGAATTAAAGCTGGGCGCGGTGGCTCAGTACGACGTGCTCCTCAGCCAGGAGGAAGTCGCGGCGCGGCAACAAGACCTGCTGGCCGCCGGGAATACTTTCTCCCAGGACGCCCAGTCGCTGAAAGCCAAAATCTCCAAAACCTTTACTCCCCAACTGGCCGCCGTGGACATTTCCCCAACGGATAAGCTGCCGGAACCGCATCCCGACGACGTCCCCGCACTCGACGTGGCGTTGAAGGAAGCCGCCGCTCATCGCCCGGAAATCGAACAGGCCGAATTAAACTTACGGAGCCAGGATTATGCTGTCGAGGCGACGCGCAATGGCCTGTTGCCGCAGCTCCAGGTTTTTGGCACCTATGGCTTCCAGGGGTTAGGTTCAGATCTCGGGGGCACATTTTCGAATGTCGTCAACGACCG
>CAZCVY010000063.1:0-34320 GCA_964501985.1 uncultured Acidobacteriota bacterium
ACAAGTGACCGGGATCAAATCGGAATCACTGACCAACTTCATCGGAATACGCAACCTGAGGTCGGACTTTGCCCTCCTTGCGAGAAGGGCTGTCCTCGCTAGCCATCATGCGGCCGAACAACAAACTACCCCGTAAAACCGTATGTGAACGTTTGTCTCGTCCCTAGCGTCGCGCGATGGCATTACCTCCTCTGGGCCCAACACAGTGTCTTGACCTCTTCGAGTTGCAGATTGCCTAAGTTGCCGAATTCATGAAAACGAAGAGCCTTCATAAGTCAACCGGCCAAATCGGTCTTAGAGACCCCGCTCTTCTTGAAATATCAGCTCGTCCCACAGCGATGTAATGTGTCACTCTGGGTACTTCAGGGCCAAGATGCAAGGCACGAACGCGGGTTTGGATCTCGAGGTCCGAAACGGTCATGCGCTCGTGTTGGCGAAGATGTTCAAGCCAGGACTCGACGATGAATTCCTCAAGGTAGGTGTCTATCGTACTCCCGTCCCGAAACAGCCCCCATTGCCCCGCTCCGTCTCGTCGACGAATCACTTCGAGCTTGTGCATTTCTTCGATGAAATCATCGGCGCGCTCCGGTTGTACCTTATATTCAACTGTAACGAATGCCGGTCCGCTGGGGGGCTCAGATACCGACGGGAGCGTCGGCTCCGGCCAGACGGATTCCTGGGTCAGCTTCAGTGTTTTTCCTGCAGCCAAAGAATATCGGAGGCCGAGCAAAATGCTCGCGGACAAACCGACTCCGGTACAGATGAGTGCAACTTGGACTCCGGCTTTTTGAGCAACCCCGCCCCACAGAAGGCTCCCCAGTGCTGCGCCCCCCTGGAACACAAGGAGGTAGATTGAGAGCGCACGCCCTTGAACCCAACTCGGAACCACTTCACGCGTTGCGACGCTCAGACTGGAGAGAAGGATCATCCAGCTCAATCCTCCAAGCGGCATCACAATCAAAAGGACTGCGTAAATTGGTACGTGCGCAGTCGCGAAACAAACTAGGGCGAAGAGGACTGTTCCACCCACAACCATCCGGTCGAGTGAAGTGCGGCCGCTCAATCGAGGCAAAAGTATCGTGCCGGCAATTGCACCTACGCCCATTGCGCCCAGTAACGTCCCGTATGCGGAGGGACCCCGTCGTAATTCCGTTTTCACTACTAAGGGCAGAAGCGCCCAAATAGCGCTTCCGAACACGGTGAAGGCCAATGTGCGAACCACGACCGCCTTTAGTGGCGGTGCATGGATAAGGTAGCGCACACCGGAACGCATCGCCCCGACGAATCGCTCTGCGGGAAGAATAGATTTCGCGGGTGTGGGTTTCCACCGGTACAAGACCACAATGACGGAAAGAAAGGAGATAGCGTTGAGGAGGAATGTTGCTCCTGCTCCTGCCCTCACGACGATAAGGCCGCCCAAGGCAGGTCCCACTGCCCGCGCGAGGTTGAAGGAGGCGGCGTTCAATGAGACTGCAGCCGTCAGATCAGTTTTTGGAACGATCTCTGAAACGACAGCCTGCCAGACGGGCCCGTTCATTGCTGACCCAATTCCCATCGCGAACGTAAAAGCCAAAAGGCCCACCGGCGAGATGGCGTGAGAGAAGGTCATGAGACTCAGGCCGGCGGCAGCGAAGAGCATCCAGACCTGGCTGGTAAGGAGCACGCCGCGGCGGGGCAGAATATCGGCCAAAGCTCCTGCAGGTAGGGCGAAAAAAAAGACGGGCAGCGTTGTGGCCGCTTGCACCATTGCAACCACAAGCGGGGAAGGTGTCAGGGAAGTCATCAGCCAGGCCGCCCCAACATTCTGCATCCAAGTCCCAAGATTCGAAACCAGAGTGGCGATCCACAAGGCTCGAAATAGCCCATGGCGGAATGGTCCCAATCCAGACGCCAACACGGGATCCGCTACCGTCTTTTCCACCTTACCGTGTGTCAAGAAGACCTCTCAAGGCATTTAGCCGGCCTAAAGCCCCGGTAATTGGCAATCAAGGCTGGCATGCCTAGGGAATGCCCGGCGGCCCCGGGCAGTCAACATGAAATTACGTGGCTCAGCGCCCTGATCTCTCTGGATCAAGCTTGGCCAGCCGTTCCCCGAGGCATCGCAAAGCATTGAGGCTCGCATTTGGGTGCGGAGCCCAACAACTGCCGCAGCCGGTGTTCCCTTCCACAAGCCTTTGCTTTCCGATTTGCGACCAAAAGCGGATCAAGTTGACCACCGTAATATCGTTCGGATGAATAGCGACAGCAAAGCAAAAGAACCCAGAGACAAGATGTAGATCAAGACGAACCACAGAATTTGGCGCTGACGTATCGTCATTCTCCCCATCCTTCCTCGGGTGTCTTGCCCCGGAAAATCCAATAAGCAAAAGCAGAATAGCCGAGTACCACCGGTGTCACGAAAGCAGCGCCAATCAAGACGAAACATTGGCTTGTGGAGGATGATGCGGCATCCCACAGTGACACGCTGCACGGTACGATATCCGGAAAGATAATAAGAGCTATCCCCGAGATTCCCACAGCGAAGACAGATAGGCCCAGGAAAAACAGCACTGAAGCTCTAAGCTTCTCAGTCAGCACGGTCAGTGTTCCCGCCACGGCGGCGAACGCGGCGATAAGGCATGTAAGGGCGATTTCATGTGAGCCCCACTTCGCGCGAATGAATGGCTGGATTCTAGCCGCATAGAGGCAAGCTATTCCGAACAAGACGGTAAACGCCGGTGAACAGATACGAACGCAGCGCTTCGCAAAGTGTTGTACTGGCGAATTTGCTTTCAGGTTCAGCCAACCTGCGCCAAGTACGGCATAGCCAATGCCGAGAGTGACGCCACTGATTATGGGAAGAGGACGAACGATGTCTAGAACGCTTCCTGCAAAGCGGCCGTTCTGGACTGTGACTCCCTGCACGACGCCGCCCAAAATGAGACCCTGCATTAACGCAGCCACCAGCGATCCAATTCCAAACGCGATGTCCCACCGACGACGGAGGCGCGTCGTTTGTACACGAAACTCAAATGAGACGCCCCTGAATCCCAATGCAAGTAACATGAGTATGACCGGCAGGTAGAACGCCGGTAACAGAATCGAATAAGCAGTCGGAAAGGCCGCGAGCAGCGTCACACCGGCCATAATGATCCAGGTCTCATTACCATCCCATGTCGGGGTAATGCAGTCCACCATGTGGTCGCGAGATGCTGCCACGGGTTGGAACAGCAGCAAGATCCCCACTCCCAAATCAAATCCGTCGAGGATCGCGTACATGGTAAGCGCGAACGCGAGAAAAGAGGCCGAGAGCAGTGGAAGGTCCATTTCCTTCAACTCCCTTACGAGCTTTGCGTGCTCACCACCCGTGCCGGGCTGTCCAGCACCTGGGGCCGGAACGCATTCTTGAGAGACCCCGAAGCTTCGGCGTGTGGCGGAGCTTCCGCAGGGCCAAGTCGGATAATTCGAAGCGTGAAAATGAGAAAGGCACTGAAAAAGACGGAGTAAACACAAATGAATCCGATCAGCGTTGACAAGAGCGCTCTTGCGGGAACGGGAGACACGGCGTCGACAGTTCTAAGGATGCCGTAGATTACCCAGGGCTGGCGTCCAGTCTCGGCAACATACCATCCGGCCAATGTTGCAATGATCCCGGACGGCGTCATGAAGACGAGCGTCCAGAGAAACCAGCGAGAAGCGAAGAGTCTCCCGCGAAAACGCAGCCACAGTGAGGCAACGCCGATGCCGAACATAAGAATTGCCAGGCCATACATGATCCGGAAGGCGTAGAACACCATTGCCATACGGGGTTGACGGTCGCGCGGGGTATTCTTCAGGCCTTCGACTCGGCCGCGGAGACTGTGGGTCAGCCAGATACTTCCCAGGTACGGCATTCCCAGTTCCAACCTATTTCGTTGGTTTGGTTGGTCGGGGATGATGAACCAATAGTATGGCGCCGGCGACTGCGATTTCTCTTCCCAGAAGCCTTCGGCAGCCTGCATTTTCGGCGGCTGGTACTTCAGCATCGTGCCGTAAAGGATATCTCCGATAAAAACCTGACCCGCTATCAACACAGTAGCGAACGCGGTGCCCAAAGCGACGGTACGGCGCGCAAAACCTTGATGTATGCCTCGCAGGAGATACCAAGCGCCTACACCTGCGACCATGAATGACGCCGTAAGGTATGCTGCGGAAATCATATGGGGCAATCGATAGGGCCATGATGGGTTCACAATCACATCTCGCCAATTCAAAACCGTAAGATGATCACCATGAATGGCTACGCCTGCGGGCGTCTGCATCCAGCTGTTTGCCGAAAGAATCCACGAGGCCGATATGAGGGTGCCGACCGCTACCATGCACGTTGCGATAAAATGCAGCTTTGGACCAACGCGATGGAGGCCAAACAGCATTATTCCGAGAAAACCTGCCTCAAGGAAAAAGGCTGTGAGTACCTCGAGAGCGATCATTGGACCAATCGCTGGTCCAGCGATCTCCGCAAAGCGAGCAAACCCGAGGCCAAACTCGAACGAGAGCACGATTCCGGTGACGACACCAACCCCGAATCCCATTGCGAAAATACTCAGCCAGAATTTATAAATTTCTAGATATATGGAGTCCTTCGTTTTCAGCCAGAGCGCTTCGATAACGGCCAAAAATGAAGCGAGGCCGATCGACATCGTTGGGAAAACGATATGGAAGCTCACTGTAAACGCAAACTGAATTCTGGCCAGAATGGAGGGATCAAGTCTCATGGCTCTGTGCCCCCAGCGGGAAATCTATGGCAGATGGCAAGCGCGCCGACGATAAACGCCAACACCCCAGTAATCGCGAATCGCAGCCCAAAAACACCGATAATCAGGAAGAAGAAGAACGCGCCGAGGAGAGTTGTACCAGCTAAACCGGCGAAGTGGCTTAAATCCTTCTTGCTGTTCATAGTCGGCCTCCGCGGTGTTCGGGTTCGGATCTGCCTAAAACGTCAACATTGGCGATAGTGGGATTGAGGCGTGCTCTCCCTTAGGTTGACCAGATCGCGCGGACATCGCAGTGCGCAATGGATGCGGGCAATGTTCGCTAAAGCTCAGATCGTTTTCACGGAAATGGTTCTCGTTATTCACCTTAAACTTCTCGACGGCGATCAATGCGATCGCGTTGATTCTGTGCCTTTCTGAGCGTCAGCAACCGTTCCAAGCTCTTGTCGCTCGGCATAAAACGCTGCAAGGCTACAAAGAGCGGAAACCGTTGCTAGGCCGAGGGGCAATGCAAGACAAAGCCTCGACAGTCGGGCGCCCAAGGCTGCTCCAGATAACATGACTAGAATCGATAACACCCGTCTTTGCCATCTCGGATTGCTTCCCCCTGCCAGAGATGAATCCGCTGCAAGGCCGCTAATGGTCAGCGTCAGAACTGTGGTGGTCAAATCTGGTACAGCAAGTTTTCGGACTGTAGCATTTCGAACACCCATCGCAAGCCCAGTTAGGACAATAAGCACATAGAGACGGAATACGTTGATAAGTGGTCGAAAGCCGACCGAAACGGCGGTCGCTGCCAGCAGAAAGATTGCCTCGCTACCAAAGCTTGCTGTTATCCAGCGAGTAGTTGAAATTGCGGCCAGTCTGGTGAAAATACGGCCGCCAAGCACCCCCCCGATTAGGAAGGCAACAAGAGCCGTAAGGGACCGAAATACGGAAAGGCCTGGTGTGCCCACGAAGGCGAAGCCGAGAAGGACAACATTCCCCGTCATGTTGGCGGTGAAGACATGGCCAAGGCCAATGTAGCTCACGGCATCTACAAGTCCGGTGGCAGCGGTTAGCAGCAATAGCGGCGACATTTTCCTGTCGTGAGAGACCTGTTGCGCCATGATAATTGACCCACCAATCACGCGGTTGCGATCCACCGCTACGTGCTCCGTTACTCGTACCTATTAGATTTACTGCGATTAACACTTACGAACGATCCACCATGTCCACAAACTCAAGATGTCCCCGGTTGGGGTTTCTTCCTGTCGACTCTGCGAAGCCCTGCATGTTAGGCGTTCCAGATCACACGACGAAGTACTCCGATGCTATGTGGGCCGAATCATTTCCCGCGCGTAGGCCAATCCCATCCCATAGCCGCCGCCATTCGCGACAACAATGGCGCGGGCGGCTTCGTATGTTTCGTGGCGAGTCCAGTCGCGCTGGAACTCCAAGAGCAGCTGGATCCAGCTCGTAAGGCGAGCGCCTCCCTGCTCCAATCTTCGGAGAGCGAGTTCGTGACTGACCGGAGTCAATCCACCGCACGCGTCCGCAACGACGAATACTTCAAAACCGTCTTTCAGAGCCGAGAGCGCGGGAAATGAGACACACGCCTCGGTGAGGAAACCCGCAACGATCAACCGCCGCCGATGTGTAGAAAGAACGGCGTTTTTGGCCGTATCGTCCTCCCATACGTTCATGTTCTTTCGTTCGATAGGCTTTACCGAGGGAAGTGCCTCCTGCAAGGCAGGAAGCAGAGGACCACTGTAGACACGAGAGGCTGACGTTGACGCGACAACAGGGACTTTGAAAGCCACGCCGGTGCGAGCCAGCGCCACTGCGTTATTCAGGACCACCTGGCGCGATACGGATTCCACGCCAAAGCCGAGGCCGGCCTGAAAATCAATGAACAACATCGCGCATTCTTCCGGCTTCAACAACACATCTGATTCGGCCATTGGACCCCTCCTAGAATTTGTACCCGGCCCACAGTGCCCAGTAGTTCAGGTCACGACCCGGTTTTGTTTCGCGTAGAAAAGACCCCGCGTAAAAGATTCCATAATCCGCCTGAAACCACAAATGACGCGTCGCTTGCCACCGCACTTCTATACCTGGCCGACTGCCCACATAGCGAGCAGTGCTTCCGTCGGCGGCCCTGATTAGAAATCCCGGAACGGCGTAAACTCCATCATTCAGGCTTTCCCGCCACTGAATCAGCCAGTCCGTGGAGACGGTTACATCGTGGGGAAACTCAGTCTGGACGCGCGGGTGCACGTCGATAAAATTGATCGGTCCGGGGCCGGTACTGGCGAGTACACCAAAGTAGTTACCGATGGGGAATAGTGGATTGAAGGTTCCCAGCGTATTCGTCCGAGGGTTGTCGCCGCTGGAAATGTCGGCTTTCATGCTGAAACGCGGCTTCAACCGCGCGTTGGGAAGCCGGTAGCCGGTGTCGGAGGCGACTGTCCATGCCCTGATGTTGGCTGAACCGAAGGTACCAAACTGCCCCAAGCCTTCATAGTCAAAATCCCACCCGCGGCGCTCCGTAGCCACCGGCCTCCAGAGTCTGCCCCCCAGGGTGTGGCGTACCTCGTGCGCGGTTCCTCGTTCGAAGGTGGCTTCTTTTCGGTCGAGACCCAGGTAGTAAGCGTCCATCGATACTCCCCGAGCCAGGGGGCGCGTCGAGTAGATCCCCCAAAACCCAACCTGATGGTTCGGCCAATTGTCAAAAAAGCCGGGGTTGTCAAGATCGGGGCGAACGGCGAATCCGTCGATCCGCCAGGCACCAACCTTGTTCACCAGCTTGAAACCATCAAAGCTCAGCCGGACGTTCGGCCCCTCCCGTACGTCAATCAGGCGTCCCGAACCGTACTCCATCTCTTGTCTGCCCACCCGAAACTTCATCCAATCGCGTTCGCCCGAGGTGCCAACCTCGAAAAACGCCGCCTGGAAATCCAGTTTCTTTTCGTCGATGGGCCTGGGGCCACCACGCCGGAACGACTCCAAACCGCTCTTAAATTCCACAAACGAACGAAAATGCTTGCCGTAATGAGCGTCAAAGCTCAGCACGTACCTTTCCAGAAGATAGCCGTTCATATAGGGATACTGGCCCCAGTCGTCGTTCCCAATTTGTTCCCACACCTCGCGAGCTTCACCCCCAATGGTCAGATACCAGTCCTCTTGGTCCTGCCGGAGCCTGATGTATTTGATGGGATCCCAGAAGTCTGACCGCAGCGCTGGATTTTCTAAGAAACTCCAGTCTTCATCCTGCCGAAGTAGTTTGTAGCTGCGATCCACAAGGGGAGTTTCATCTGCGCCACTCGATTGGGCGAACAGTCGCGGGGAAGCCGTTACCAGCATGAAGGCAAATAACAAACGGGATGTTGTTCGCAAATGTTTCATAGCAGGACTACCGATTCGACGATTTGCTGGCAACCGAATGAATCTCGGCGATATACCCACCGGGGAATTGCACCAGGGCGGCACTCCGCCCCTCGGCGGTGTAGGGCGCCACCAGAATGGTCACGCCCGCCGCTTGGGCTTTGGCGAGGGTATCGGAGAGATTCGCAACTTCATACCCGGTCGTTTCCCGGCCATAGGGATAGGGAAGGTGGCCGTCGGTCACCAGCACTGCCAGCCTGCCGAAGGTCGACTCGATGCGAACGCGGCGATAACTGTCTGCCGGCCGCCCAATCTCGACTCCCGGTGCGTGCGCTTCGTCGGAAATGACCTTGCCGTGTGAGAAGGCGAGAAAACTCTGCATGAACGCACCCGCCGCATACGCCGACACATAGACGCGATTCTCCGGAACGGTCTGGAGCGGTTTGTAGGACGGCGCGGTGGTATGCCAATAGATCTGGGTGTTCACGCCGCCCGGCCACTGGATGACCGCATCACGCCCGATCGGATCGTTAAATACAGTGACCAGGACGTTGGCGCCGGTCGCACGAGCGGCGCCCATCGCGGCGTCGATGTCCGTCACCAGATAGCCGGTGCGCTCGGCGCCAAAGGGATACGGCACTGGCGTCTTGAAACCGAAGACGGACACCGTTCCCACCGGTGTCAGCACCAACTGCGACATCGTCTTGCTCGGAGTCGGCGTCACGGTGAAGACGCCTTCTTTGGAAGTTGTGCCGCCGAAAGTTGCCAGGAGGCTCGCGACGAACCGGTCAAAATCCTGCGGAGGCACATAGACGTGAGTGGTGTCATATTGTGGTCCGACAGCCAAGTTCGGCGTCGCTGTGCTGCCGCTTCCGGATGGCCCCAGAGCGAGATCGTTCCGAGTCCCACCCGAAAGGCACATGAGCAGGGTCAATAGCGCGAGAATCTGCACAACCCAATTCTTCTTCATCAGACCTCCTTGATCTTCTCGATGGTCAATATCAAAACGCTCGAACCGGGAAGTACTCTCTTCACCAGGAATGGGTCGCTGCCCTCGTCCAGCAGGTGCGAATTCTACTGGGCCAGTTCATAGTCCTGCTCCTTTGGCGCTCGCGTGTGGTCGTCCCCGAGTGTGCCGCAGAGTTTATGGGTAAGCACCGCGCGCCGGGACTGTATTGCTCGCCGGAGCCAGACGGCAATTTCCGTTCCTACCATCGGGGCAAGCAGATAGACCCAGAGATATTGCGTTACCCCAGAGACGACCGCCGGTCCGAACTGGCGTGCGGGGTTAAGACTGCCCCCGGTGGCTGTGCCGAGCGCCGCGATTCCCGTTCCGACTAAGGCGCCGACGACCCAAGGAACGAACGGCGTCAGCCTATGCACAGCCAAGCAAAGCCCTACAATGAATATGATGACCGCCATCCCCAGGGCCTCGCCTACGAAAAGGTCCCAAGTCGACCACCGCGCCCCAGGCTGAAGCGCAGCATAATTCACTGCTCGCGCTGCCACGACTGGCCCCCACACTTCTCGAGCCGCTATCACGCCGACCACGGAACCCAACAACTGTGCGACGGCATAAGGCGCGACGCCCGCTCCTGGAAAAACCCCAAAGCGCCACATGGCCAGTGAAATCGCCGGGTTGGTGTGAGCTCCAGACGCTCTGCCTGGCGGACTTAGTATTAGCCCCGCCAGAAGAAATCCTACCATGACACCCACGATTGCGAGCTCGCGTTGGATTCCGGGAATTGCCCGTGAGATGGGTGATGGCCCGATCACCCACCTCACGATGCTGACCACTCCGAAAAGTAGGACTGCGGTAAGAGCGAATTCGAACACACTGTCTCGTGCCAGTCGGGCGAAAGGTACCAACGTTACTCTTGAGGACTGGTTTGGGGACGGTTCCATTTTCGCCTTCCTCTCATGCTGCAGTTAGAAAGCAAAGCAATCGCAACCCAGACTCCAAAGCCCAAGCTCCCCCAGGATCCAGTTGTGCTGTGTACTATTCCCGGCCGGTTTGCAGGTGTGTTGTGAAATTGCCCCACACGCTGTCGCGCCACTCATCGGCACTTCGACGGATTGCTTATATCCACCGTATTCCTTAACCGGCGACCAGTCCGGACTCACAGGCAAATCCGGGGGGGAAAGCTTCGAGAACTCGGCAGTGGCGTATACCACTTTGCCGCCGACGATGGTGAGCACAGATTCCAAGCCCTTGATCTGCTCCTCAGGGATTGAGAAGTAGTCCGCGGAAAGCGCCGCCAGGTCGGCCAACTGGCCGGGTGCTATTGCACCTTTCTTGCCGTCCTCGGTGGAAAACCAACTACTCCCCAATGTGTAGAGCCGCAGTGCTTCCTCGCGATCGAAACGGTTTTGCTCGGGATAGAGGCTCAATCCGCCGATCGTCTTGCCGGTCACCAGCCAATAGAGCGAGAGGAAGGGGTTGTAGCTGGAAACCCGGGTAGCGTCCGTGCCGGCACCCACCGGAATTCCAAATTCCAGCATTCGGCGGATGGGTGGAGTACGTTTCGCCTGCTGCGCTCCGTATCGCTCCACGAAATACTCACCCTGAAACGCCATCCGGTTTTGTATGGCGATCCCACCACCGAGCGCCTTCACGCGTTCAAGATTGCGGTCGGAAATGGTCTCGCAATGGTCGAAGAACCAGTGCAGGCCGTCGAAGGGAATTTCTCGATTCACTTCTTCGTAGACGCTCAGAGCGCGTTCAATCGTTTCGTTGTAGGTCGTATGCAGGCGGAAGGGCCAGCGGTTCTCCACCAGGTGTCGGATGACCGCTTTCAATTCACTTTCCATCACCGGAGCCATATCGGGCCGAGGTTGAAGGAAGTCCTCGAAATCCGCTGCCGAGAAAACCAGCATTTCTCCCGCGCCGTTCACACGGAAGAAATCGTCTCCGTCCCCCGGCTTTGTCATCTTCGTCCACTTCTGGAAGTCCGATAGTTCCCCCTTGGGCTTCTGCGTGAAGAGGTTGTACGCCAGGCGGACCGTAGTCTCTCCCCGCTTGTGGAGCTCGCTGATCACCGCATAGTCGTCGGGGTAGTTCTGGAATCCCCCGCCGGCATCGATCGCGCTCGTGACGCCAAAACGGTTCAGCTCGCGCATGAAGTGCCGCGTTGAGTTCGTCTGGTCGGCCGGCGAGAGCTTAGGTCCTTTTGCCAACGTCGAGTAGAGGATATTGGCGTTGGGTTTGGCGATCAAAAGTCCCGTGGGATTTCCCTTTTTGTCATACTGAATTTCCCCTCCGGGGGGAGGCGGAGTGTCCTTTGTGTAGCCAACGGCGCGCAATGCCGCTCCATTCAGGAATGCACGGTCATAAAGATGCAGAACGAAGACCGGTGTGTCAGGGGCCGCGGCGTTGATTTCTTCGAGCGTCGGCATGCGGCGTTCGGCGAACTGAAACTCCGTCCATCCGCCGACAACCCGGACCCACTGAGGTGACGGAGTCCGAGCGGCCTGCCGCTTCAACATGCGCAGGGCATCGGCAAGCGACGGCACGCCATCCCAGCGCATTTCCATGTTGTAGTTCAACCCGCCTCGGATCGGGTGCATGTGCGAATCGTTGAGTCCAGGTATGACCGTTCTTCCTTTCAAGTCAATCACCTTCGTTGCTGACCCACGTGACCGCAAGATTTCTTCATCCTTCCCGCTCGCGCTGATTTTGCCATCCACGATCGCTATTGCCTCGACGAATGAGGGAACGGCGTTCGTGGCGATTTTGCCGTTATGAAGTATTGAGTCTGCCATCAGAAACCTCCTCGATCGAATTGTCTGATTTGGGTAAAGGGCAGGGGACGAGCCCTGCCCCAACCCGTTACTAGTGGGCTGCAACCGCGATGGGAACCACGTACTCTGGAAATTTGGTCGGTGGAGCACCATGGACCATCGTGTAGGCGTACTCGATGCCGATGCCGTAGGCTCCGAAATGGTTTCGAGCAATGTCCATCACGGCGTCGTAAGTGTCTCTGTGAGCCCAGTCGCGTTGCCACTCCAGCATGACCGAGAGTGCTGTGACAGGCTTCGCGCCCACCTGGACAACCCGCTTCATTGCATTTTCATGAGCGAGCTGACTCACATCTCCACAGCAGTCTTCGGCGACATAGATCTCGTAGCCGTCGTGAATGGCCTGCACCGAGGGAAGCGCGACGCAAGTCTCGGTCCACAGTCCCGCCAACACGATTTTCTTGCGGCCGGTCTTCTCAATGGCGGCAACAAAATTCTTGTCGTCCCATGAGTTCATCGAAGACCGCTCGATTGGCGTCTGCTGGGGGAAAATGGCCTTGATTTGTGGCCAAAGATTGCCGCTGAAGCTCTTGGTTTCCACGGTTGTGAGAACGACGGGGATGTCGAAAACCCTGGAAGCCTTCGAGAGCGCAACCGTACTGTTGATAATCGCTTGGCGGTCAAAATTGGAAGTGCCGAACAGCATTTGGGGTTGGTGATCGATCAGCGCGACCACGCAGTTGTCGGGAGTCAGCAACCCCTTCTCACTGCGCTTCGCTATACCGTTGTTTTGTGACATGTCTTCCTCCTTGTTTGAATTGGATTGACGTTACTTACAAAGTCGCTTTGTGGGTCGACCGCGCACGTAAGCGGATTAACTACCTTCGGCTCAGACGACCCCGCGGTGCTGGTTTGGCTTTGACTCGTGTCCCACACCGGGTGTACATTCCCCAACTGAAGCGTTCTACCACACATGGGATACCAGGAACCAAATGGATACCTGGTTACCGACTTGGACGGAGATCCTGAAATGAGCGCCAAACGCATCGTCAGCAAATGCCCCATGGAGGAACTCCTGGCGCTTATCGGCGGACGTTGGAAGCCCGTAATTCTTTGGTGGCTTACGAGCAACAACGTGCCTCTCCGCTTCACCGCTCTGCGCACCAAGATGCCCCGGATTTCGCAAAAAATCCTTACCCAGCAGTTGCGGGAGTTGGAACGAGACGGCCTTATTAAAAGGCAGATGTTCGCGGAGATGCCTGTTCGCGTCGAATATTCGTTAACACCGTTTGGACGGAAGCTGCATCCCGTACTCCGGACTCTCGATTCCTGGGCGAGAACGCACTTACCGCAACGGGGGGACGCGAGACCGTTCTCCGATGTGCTTTCTTCACTTGCCAAAAACGTCTGACGTTTGGTTGCGCTCCTTGCGCCAGAGTTAACAGGCACTTTGAGTGCGAGAATCGCGCGTGCCAGGCGAACAATGCTGTGCTTGACTTCTGCCATCGGGCCTCTCTTACCTCTTTTTTCTCGTGCCCAAGACTCTCGCGCGAGGTCGAATAACAACACCTCGAAAGCCCATGTGGCCGGGATCGTGAGACTCGCCGGACGAGAAGGAATGTCGGCTATCGAGCCACCCCGTCGGTACGACCACGATCTCTTGAACGCCGGTCCTGAAACATTTCATCACCCTTACATCTTGAATTCGGTTCGCCCTCATCAAGTGCAACGAGGCCTCCAAAGTAGGGTTGCGCGGATCCACATGAAAAGAAATCTGGTTATGCGAAAAATGGATTCTGGACGTCCACAACACATGTCAACATGCTTTCATTTTGCTGAAATGCTGACGGCGCCCAGCTCGCGACAAAGTCGTGGTTCAGATCGTGGGGATCGGATTCCGTAGCTAAGGTGAACAGAATTGGATCACGGAAACATACGGCCCACCCAAAGACGCAGATAAATGTCAGCACCGGCTTAAAAGGGTGCCATTTTCGTCGGCGGGTATGCGCCAAAACACTCTACAGCAGCCCCTACAAATTCTTCGGAAGCGGAGTCATTTCGAATTGATTCGCAGCGGGGGCGCTCACAACCACCAAGAGGAGCGGTAAGTCTAGACCAACGTCAGGCGGGGTAATGTGGTCAAGCGGCAAGCGGAAAGGGCCGTGGAAACACACTGGTCAATTTCCGAGTGGGGCATTCGGGATAGCAGCCATGCCGAGGGTATCTTCTGGCGCTTTGTGGCTTAGAATTTGTAATCGGCTATGACGGAAAAATAGATTGTGTCTCTTGCTGGAGGCTGTGTGTCGCGAAGGTACGACCCAACTTCATAGTAGGCTGCCAACAGTCGCACGGTGGTATGCCGGTCCACGTGCCATGCGATGCTCAAGTCCTGCGTCGCACCCACGTAGCGCGATAGTGATGTCTGTCCCGTTCGCAGGAACATCCCGGATTGCGAATAGAGAACATCGGACGTTTTTTTTCGTCAGAGAAAGATGCTTTCTACATCGAGCGATAGCGTCTTCGACAACTGCGTAGCAAGGCTTGGATGGGCCATAATTGCGTTGGGGGAACCACTCGTGAAGACCATGTCGCCGTAGTAAAGGCCTGAAGGAAACAGCGGGTAAAACGTCTGAAGGTCGGCGTTTCGGGGGTTTTTGTCGCCGCTCGAAAGTGCTCCCTGAATTTCGAAAACCGGATGATACCGAAATGGTGGAAGTGCGCAAGACACTCCCTGAGCAAACTTCCACGCAAGCAGTCGACCCGGTCCGAAAGTTCCGAACTGCAAATCGCCTTCTTGAAGAAGGGAGAATCTACCGGCCGCCTCGTGCGCATTGATTCCGAGCGTGTTCCGTCGCTCGCGAGCGGTCCCTTGGTCAAACTGAGCATTCTTGCGGTCCAGCCCCAGGTAATAAAAGTCGAGTTGTCGGATAATCGATTGTTCCTTCCTGTCCGTGGCCCAGACTCCCCAGAACGTTTGGGTGTGATCAGGGGCGTCGTCGAAGAATCCAGGGGCGGTCACTACAGGTTTTACAGCAAAAAGATCGACGCGCCACTCTTGTGGCCGTAGGATCAGTTTGATCCCGTCAAACGGCCGACGGACGTTTAGATCGCGTACCGAAACAAGGCTGCCGTCCCCGTAGTTAAGGTCTTGGCGCCCGACGCGGATCTCAATTGGAATTTTGTGCTGCCGTGTTGATGATCTCAGTTCTAGAAACAGTTGGCTGACATCAAGTTTGTCCTCATCGATCGCGGGCCTGGGGCCCCCATTGCGACCGAACTCAAGACCACTTTGGAATTCCGCAAAGATATGCACCGATGGGCCAAGTTGAAAATCCGCGTGGCCGATTAGTCGGTTGAGGTAGTAACCGTCGCGATCTTGCGGGTCGCTGCCCCAGTTGTAATTGCGATAGACCTCATACGAGCCCCGGAATTCGCCGCCGAAGGAGACGTACCCGAATGGCCGTTGAAGCCCGACGCACTTGAGCGGGTCCCAGAGGTCATCACGCCGGATTGCCTGGCTACACAAATCACACCAGTCCTCCTCGCTGCGATCCAGTTGATAAACCGGCCTACTTGAGCTTCCCGCCGTCGCCGGCGGCCCGTCGCCATTCGTGACTTGCGAAAGTTGCGAAATGGAGGACTGTGCCCAAATGGGGGCGGCTCCAGCAATTATTGCAAGTGCAGGGACCAGACAACAACGGGTTCGATGTGTTGTTTTCCCCACGCAGCAGTCAGCCGAAGCTCCGAAAAAAGAACTTTGCGTTAACGGCGGGATCTCAATCAATAAGCCATCCTCCCTTTATCATCGAATCCCGGATTGGCAAGAGGGAACGCCCACGATGAGTCAGGGCTGTTTCTTTGGATACGCCGCAGAGATTTGACCGACGAGCTTGGCCCAATCCATATCCATCGCTTCATAAACGGGGCCCGCTTCTGGCACGAGATTGTCCTTGAGAATCTCCACCATCAATGTGCAGTAGTCCGAAACCACCACGCCGGCTTGGACCATTCGCAAAATCCCTGCTTGGTGCTTGGTCTCGCTGAAAGTTCCGCATGCGTCCACGGGCACGTACGCGTCGAACCCCTTGCTGACGGCGGTCATGGCCGGGAGAGCTGCGCATACTTCCAGAGAGAGGCCGGCGAAGATGAGCTTCTTTCGGCCCGTCGCCTCAATGGCGCTCGCGACGCGCGCATCATCGTAGGCGTTGACTGAGGACCGGTCGATGATCTCCATGCCCGGCAAAGCCTCCACAAGCTCGGGGATTGTCGGTCCCCACATGCTGTCGCGCGCCGTCGTGGTCATGACGATCGGCAATCTTAGAGCCCTTGCCGCTTTCGCCAGTGCTACAACGTTGTGCTTGAGCATAGCGATCGAATAGTCGCGAACGCCGCTCATCAGGCCGATCTGATGATCGACGAGAATGACCGCCGCGTTTTGAGAAGTCAGCGGTTCGTACGGATGCGTTTGATTATTCATTTCGTTCTCCTTTGCACTTGATGTTGATTACAGTCAGCGTTCCGGTGTACCATATATTTTCCTTTACGTTTCGTTTTATAATAGAAGCGGGACGATCTCGATGTCAAGCGATTCAACTCTGCGTTCCGTTAAGATTAGTTCTATGAAGAAGAATAAGCTTACCGCTGCGCGCAAAGGCCGGCCACCCAGCAAAATGGCGGCGTCGCATGCCGCGATCATGGATGCCGTCTATGCCCTGCTTCAGGAAAAGTCAGTCCGCGACTTGACCATGGAGGAGGTCGCCAAGCGGGCTAAGGTGGGCAAACCGACCCTCTACAAGTGGTGGCCGACGAAGGCAACTTTGGTGTTGGCCATGCTCTGCGAGCGGATGGCTCCTAAGCTGGAGAAGCCGACGGCCCTGACGGCGGAAGCGTCTCTGCGCTTTCGGGTGCGGCGGTTGATCGACGCCTTCAACGGGCCGTTCGGCAACATCGTTGCCGGACTGATCGCGGAGGGCCAGAGCGAGCCCAGCATCCGTCAGGCATTCTTCGATCGATGGGTTAGTCCCCGGCGAGCAGCCACCATCGCTGACCTCCAGCGCGGAAAGAATACAGGCGAATTGCGGCCGGATACAGAACCTGACCTGTTGAACGACGCGATTTTTGGCGCAATCTATTACCGTTTCTTATTGGGTCTGGGCCCGTTCGACAAACGGTTCGGCGAAGAGTTGGTCGAGCAAGCCATCCCAAGGCATTGCTCTGGGAATGCCCAGGGTTGATTGAAACGAGAATGCGAACCTCGGACTGGCCTTGGCAAGGCCCTCCATTTGGGAAGGTCGTCTTCACGATCCAGAGGCTTTGATTTACCCGCGCGCTCGTGGGGCAGCGGCCGAGTTGAGGTATGACCGCCGTCTGCAAATCGTAGATACCGAGAGGATGTTCGGTCACCCGGAAGGCATCTCACATTTTTGGCGGATAGCTCCATCCTAGTCGCCAGCGTTTACTTACGCCGAGGGGAGCGTCCCATCGGCCACGTCGACGCCTTGCGGTGGACGTGTCTTGAGTGAGGGGGCGACAGCCTTTCACAGACCATCACCGACGCCTTACGGCGTGTTTACTGATAGGCCGGCCGAGTATTCGACATAGCGCGCAAACTGACCCGCGACGATTGTTCTTGCGGCTTGATCATGATCTGTGAAAAATCAGCAAGGCGCCGATTTCTGCGTGTTCTCCTGCCGACTGAATGCGGCGAAATGCTGGAAGGTGTTCGCTGAGGTTCACCGGCCGATAGCTGACCCCAGACAACTGCGTGGTGGCGTTGATCGACCACCAGCCGCAGATGCTTTTTGGCACTTCCAATTTCGACCGGCAACCCATCATTAATTGCACGGTAGCGTTTTCGAAAGCCTCCAGGGTTTTCGAAGTTCCCGTCGTTCTCACCGCCGTTGAATCCAAGAGTTTCAGCGGCAATCTGTGGCCGCAGATTAAGGCCATCTTCCCTGGTTACACCCCGATCGAACGGTCGTCAATGAACTCCTGGGATGAAAAAAACTTCGTCGCGGCCATCGAGAAAACCGGGCGGAAAAGATCGTTCTGTGCGGGCTGTGGACGGAGATCTGCGTGGCCCTTCCCACAGTTCAAGCCATTCACGAGGGTAACGAAGTTTATGTCGTCGAGGACTACTGTGGAGATGTGAGTCAGCTCGCCCACGAAAACGCAATGAAGCGCGTCATCCAGGTGGGCGCCAAGCCCGTCACAACTCTCTCGGTGATGCTCGAATGGCAACGCGACTGGGTAAAGGGACACCTACGACGCCGTGATGGACATCGCGCGAAATCATTTCGGGGCCTGCGGAATTGGTATCGAGTACGCCTACACGATGGTCCACGGGGCGCAGTAAGCGAAGTCGCGGTTTTTGGAATACCCGATCCGACGTGGGGCGAACTTGTGATGGCATGAATGGTTTTGAAGCCCGGGGCTACTCTAAGCACTGACCAACTAGCTGACTTTTGCCGCCAGCGTCTGGCCAATTACAAAGTTCCGCGACGTGTTGAGTTTTCAGAGACAAGTCTGCCCAAGAGCGGCTCCGGGAAAATTCTGAAGAGAATTCTCCGCGAGCAATACACCCATGCAAATAGGGGGCAACCAACTGGGTGTGACCTTCCGCCTCGATCTGTGTGATACAATCTACTGGGGCAAACTCATTGAAAAGGCGCTGTTTGATGGAAATTCCACACGGCCTGGAATCCGCTAAGGTGGCGAGCGCAGCCGAAGATCGGCTCCAGCTCCTAATCGCCACCGTTCCCACATTTGTTTGGAGGGTGTTGCCCGACGGATCCGTGGATTTCATCAATCAACGAAGTCTCGAATGCCATGGCCACTCGTTGGAGGCTGCGCGGGGCTGGGGTTGGACGGCAGCAATCCACCCCGATGACTTGGCAAGTTTGTTGACAAATGGCGCGCCTCTCTGGTAATGGGCATCACGTTCGAAGCGGTAGCTCGTCGTCGAGACAGGGACACTAACGGCTGCTACGCCGCCGCCGCCCAACTGCAGGTGGTGACGCATATAATGACGCATCGATCTGAGGATTTTGCCCGCAAGACGGAGAGTAGCGTACCCAAGGGACGGTGACCAACAATGACCCGACTGCGGCAGCGCTCTTGCCGCTGATTCCGCAGGGGAACGTCGGCACCAGCCCCTGTTTGCGAGCCGATCCTGGCAGCAAGTATCTTTGAGGCCAGCCTTCTTGCGAGACCAAGGTCGATTTTCATGCACGGAACACGACGGTTGCTCGTCAAAGCTTCAAGTACCCAAAGCCTTACGTTCTGCCTGCTCGTGATCCTCACAGCCTTCGAGGTCTTCGCGCAATCACCCTCGAGTGGTGCCTTAACCGGTACAGTCACCGACCCAACCGGGGCAGTCGTGCCGAAGGCTACGATCACCTTGCGTAACACCGGAACGGGCCAAGTTCTCACTGCTGCAACCGATCTTGAGGGTATATACCGCTTTTCCTTGTTGCCGCCGGGCCGATATGAGTTGAGGGTGGAGATGGCGGGCTTTGCGCCGCACATCTTGCGTGAGGTGATGATTCAGATTAGCGAAGTGAGGCGAATTCCCATCAACCTTGCGCTCCAGGGTGCCAGAGAAGAAGTCGAAGTCGAATCCTCGCTGCTGCAAACCGAAGGCGCTGCACTTGGAAGGGTGATTGACGCGTGGACGATTGTCGCCTTGCCCCTGGCGAACCGGAATTACACGCAGATTCTTGGTCTGACAAGTGGAACCAACACCGATGTGGTGGATGCGACGCAACTGGGAGCCGGAAGCCAGGAGATCCGCGCCAATGGAGCGCGTAGCGCTGACAACAACTTCATGCTGAACGGCGTGGACGCGAACAGCTATGGTGCCAACATGACGGAGGCCACATCTTCCACTGGTGCTGGGCTGGCGATTCCCGCACCCGAGACCATACAGGAATTCAAGGTCCAGAATTCGCTCTACGACGCTCAATATGGCCGAGGCGGCGGCGCAAACGTCATCGTAGAGACCAAGTCGGGTACCGCCCAACTTCATGGGAACGCCTACTACTTTGGCCGCAACGAGGCCTTGAACGCGAACAATTTCTTTGCGAACACAACCGGCGTAGCTAGGGGAGAATTTCGCCGCCAACAGCCCGGTGGCACGCTGGGCGGGCGCGTGCCCTGGCCAAGGAAGCGAGCCTTTTTCTTCGTTTCTTATCAAGCGACACGCGATGTGAATGCCGCCTCGCTCGCCGGCAGTGTACGATCTCTAAGTCTACCGCCCGTACCAACGCTCCGAACTCCGGTCGCGCTCGGAGCGGTGTTCGCTGGTCAGACAGGATTGTTCGGAGGGGTAAAGATCGCGCACGATGGGTCGAACATCAATCCGGTAGCTCTCAATCTGCTGAACGCGAGAAATCCCGATGGATCGTTCGTGATTCCGAGTCCGCAGACTGAGGGTAATAGTGGCGTCAATTACACGGCGGTCTTGCCCGGACGCTACGATGAAGACCAGTTCAACACGAACCTGGATGTAAGCCTAACGAAGGCCGATCAGCTATCGACGAAATTCTTCTTCGCGAACACGAATCTGAACCTGCCGTTCTCAGGGGCCTCCGTCCCCGGATTCCCGGCACATAATGACTTCAATAACCGGAATCTGGCCATTGCACACACGCACATCTTCTCCCCGCAGGCCATCAATCAATTCCGCTTCGGCTTCTCTCGCATCTCCGGTCGAGGCTTCACCCCGACACCGTTGACGGCCCAGTCGGTGGGAATCAGCCGTGTCGGCGACACGCAGGAGCGAAGCCTGCCACAGATGCAGGTACTGGGCGCGTTCTCGCTTGGCAACGCGACGACCGATAAAGACGTGACGGCCAACAACAATTTCTATCTCTCGGACACGCTTGCTTTGGCTCGCGGGAAGTACAATCTCCGGTTGGGAGAGGAGATTTTCCGTAATCAATTCAATTCAACAGTGGATGCCACAGGTGGTGCGCTCACCTTCCTTTCCTTTCCCGATTTTCTGCTCGGTTTGCCTGCGGGACCGGTGAATGCAGGCGACAACGGCACTTCATTTGCCAACGTGTACGCTTCGTCAGTTACCGCAGCTGTTCCCGATATAGGATTGCGCTCAGCCGCCGCTCACTTTTTCGTGGTCAATGATTACAACGTCTCGCCTACTCTCACGCTCAATCCAGGATTTCGACTAGAGGTCAATGGACAGCCGAGCGAGGCCCATGGGCGCATGGCGAGTTTCTATCCGGAGTTCTATGTTCCGCCTCCGCCAGGTGGATTCACAAATCCTGTGACCTCCGGATTCGTCTTGGCGGACAATTATGGCGGCCCTACCCCGGCAGGCTTTCCGCGCGAAAATTCGACACTCCTTAACGACCCGGTTCAACTGCATCTCGAGCCGCGTCTGGGCTTTTCTTGGCGGCCCTTCCCATCGCGCGACGTCGTCATTAGGGGAGGCTATGGCATCTACGCCGATCGCATCTACTTCTATTCACTCGGTACGGCCCTGGCTTTGAGTCCGCCATTTACCCTCTCGGAGGATTTGATCGGGGGGTCCAACGCCGCAGCCAGCTTGCAATTTCCGTTCCCGGTACTCCCCCCAGCGTCCTCCTTCCCCAACTTCGCCGGTACGATGCTGCCCGGTCCGCCTTACACGGGGGATCATAACCCTTTCGTCGAAGTAACGGTTGATCCTGCTTTCAGAGAGGCGACCGTTCAGCAATATGGCCTGGAAGTTCAGCGCCAGTACAAGAGTTTCCTAATCTCGCTCGCCTACGCTGGTGCCAAAAGCACACACCTTCCCGTATCAAGAAGCAATAATCAGTCTCTTCTTGCCAGTCCCGCCAATCCTGTGAATGGGTTGTCCACCAACTCGGCCGCCAATGCGGTGGAACGAGTTCCATTCCTCGGGCTCCAGCCCATTGCCTTTAGGGTCGAGAGCAGCGGAAACTGCAACTACAATTCTCTGCAAGCAACCATCAACAAGCGATTGAGCCATGGCCTTCAGATGCTGGCGGCTTATACCTTCTCCAAATCGATTGATACTGCTGGCGACACTCTTGGCTCTGCGGCTTTTGGCGTTTTCGGCGCTCCGATCTTTGGCCAGCAGGTGTTCAATGATCAGCACAACCTTGCTGCACAGCGAGGCCCTTCGGATTTCGATCGCACGCACCGCTTCGTGCTCAGCTACACGTGGACTCTACCCCAACCGGTGAACCGCAATCGACTCTTATCCGGGTGGGCCATCTCCGGTGTCGTGACGCTCCAGTCCGGACTCCCATTCAGTATTTACGACAGCGCTGCCGGTACGCTCTTCGGGCCGGCAACTACCTTCACCACAGGTAGCCTGGCACCGGGGGCGTCGCTGCAGGATGCGATTATGAGCGGTAATGTGAGCAGCCGCGTTAATCGGTTCTTCAACACCAGCGCGTTTGCTCCGGCGACACTTATGCACGCGGGAGGTCTGATCGATGGCCAGTTTCCGGTTTCCGGCGACGGGACGCTCTTTGGAAGCTTAGGAAGGAACATCCTTAGAGGGCCGGACCAGCACAACTTCGATGCAGCCCTTGTCAAGCGCACCAAACTCACAGAGCAGCTCGGGATCGTCTTCCGTTGGGAGGTTTTCAACGTTCTTAATCACCCGAACTTTGCAAATCCCGCGAGCTTTGTCTCGAGTCCGAGCACTTTCGGAAAGATCAGCGCTATGAGCGTGAATCCTCGCATCATGCAATTCGCGTTGAAGCTGGAGTTTTGATGGTGTGCCGGAGTTTCACGGTGGTTCCGCGAGGAGCCCATTCTCTGTCGAGACAGGGACACTAAATGATGACGCATCGATCTGAGTACTTTGCCGGCAAGACGGGGAGCAGCGTAGCCGTCAACGCCGAGGCCGATACGACAGCGGGAGGCTGGGCGATCGCCTACGAGCAGGTGTTGGCTGTCTGTCCATACATCGCCAGACTGCAGAGAACGATCGCGGTCGTCCGGAGCAAGGTGGGAGACACGTGCACCCAGATTTTCCACATCATCGCGTTCTTCCCAAAAGCACCAAGGCAGGAGGTCGAAAGCAGGGATAGTAGTATAGTGCAGACTCGTGGGATCAGTCACACCGGCGCAGACCCATGTGAAACAGAGAAGGAAGTGGGTGTGTTATGGCAGACGGAATTGGCGGAGTCACATCAACGGAGACTGAATCTCTCGACACCAATAGCATACGCCGCGAATGGGCAAGGGGATGGAAGGTCGTTGCTGTCTCCCTGCTGTCCTACGTTTTTGGCTCCACGGGAATGTTTTATGCTTTTGGGACCTTTCTCAAGCCGCTCAGCTCCGAATTCCAATGGAGCCGGGCAGCAATTTCCGGCTTTTGGTCGATCAGCGGTGTGATTTTTGGGGTGGCGAGTCCGATTGTGGGCCGGCTTGCTGATCGATTCGGCGTCAGGCGCGTGATACTAATTTCCGTCGTTTTTGTGGCGCTCATCTGTGGGTCTCAGAGCCTTCTTACTCGACACTTATGGCACTATTATGCCCTCGCAGTTTTGTGGGGCGCGGCCACCGCGGGCACAACGACGCCCACCTTCGGGAAGGTCATTTCGAATTGGTTCGACCGAAGCCGAGGCTTGGCGCTCTCAATGTTATCCTGCGGCTTTGGACTGTGTGGCCTCGTCATACCTCCGTTCGCGCAGTCACTCATTGCCCATTATGGATGGCGCGAAGCGTTTTTTTTGCTTGGCTTGTCGATCCTTACGATGGGGACCATTCCGCTGGCCTTCATATTGGAAGACGCTCCTCCGATAAAAGCGACAAGCATCAACTCTTCTGCAGGCCAGATGTCCGGTGGCGCTCGAGTTCCAAGGTCACAAGTCTTCAGGAGCTACACGTTCCTGATCTTGATCGCTGTCATTATCCAACTGGGAATCAGTGATAGCGTTTTGACACATCTAATACCGATGTTTACCGATCAGGGAATGGCTGCCGCCAGTGCAGCGAAGCTTTTTTCTTTGCTTGGGGTTTCCACCATCGCTGGACGTCTCTTGATCGGTTTCTGCTTCGATCGCTTTGCCGCGGCTAGAGTTGCGGCATTTGCGCTAACTCTTTCCGGTCTGGGCGTCGGTGGGATCGCCGTGGCGCAGTCCAGAACCGTGCTTGCTCTCGCCACGATCTTGCTGGGAGCGGCTCTTGGAGCTGACAATGACGTGCTGCCATATTCAGTGAGCAGATATTTCCCCCTTACATTGTACGGGGAATTTCTCGGCTATTTCTTTACAGCTGGCGCGTTGGCCTTCGCTGGCGGGGCGTTTTTCATGGGGCGGGTATTTGATGTTTATCACTCTTATGTCCTCATGACAAACATCATCGCCGCAGCTTCGATTGTTGCCGCTGCGCTGGTCTATCAACTTCCGAAAGCAGGTGGGATCACAGTTCCTAAAAACTTGTAGAGCCCTGAGATATCGACTCGATCAATCCTGGCAACAATCGGGACCACCTGCCGGAAAGACAGCTTGCTTTGAGTACCTTTTGCAAATCGCGAGGCTTGGCCCGATTGGAATCGTGTCTGGCGACCGATGGGGCACCCTAGAATTGGGGACAATCATCGTGGAACTCTCAGAGTATGACCTCGAAGCTCTCCGCAGGGATGAGGAGTTCGTCCTTTACCGGGGCAAGCCCTCGAATCAGCCCGGTTCTCGATCCGTTCTCCTCCTAGCTGCTAGCTCGATGCGACCAGCGTTGGAGACGATAAAAAAGGTCGAGTACGAATACTCGTTGAGGGATGAACTGGATTCAGCGTGGGCGGTTCGGCCCCTCGCCCTCTCCGAGCAACCTGGGCAGATGACGCTCGTGCTCGAAGATCCTGGTGGTGAAACTCTCGATCGATTGCTTCCGGGGCCGATGGAGTTGACGCAGTTCCTGCGCTTCGCGGTCGGTATCGCAACCGCACTCGGCGGGTTGCACGAGAAGGGGCTGATCCACAAGAACGTGAAGCCTCCAAATGTTCTCGTTAATCCCGCTACGGGTCAGGTTCGGCTCATGGGTTTCGGGATCGCTTCGCGCCTGGCGCGCGAGCACCAGGCTCCCACACCTCCCGAGTTCATCGCTGGAACGCTTCCCTACATGGCCCCTGAACAAACAGGGCGAATGAATCGTTCCATCGATTCGCGGAGCGACCTCTATAGTCTCGGGGTGACGCTCTACGAGATGCTGACCGGAACACTGCCGTTCACGGCCTCCAATCCCATGGAGCTGGTTCACTGCCACATCGCAAGACAGCCGACACCCCCACATGAGAGGCTAAAGAGTGTTCCGCGCCCGGTTTCGGCAATCGTCATGAAGTTGCTCGCCAAGACGGCAGAAGACCGCTATCAAACAGCGGCGGGCGCCGGGAGTGATCTTCGGCGCTGCCTTCATGAATGGGAAACGCAGAATCGTACCGACGACTTCCCGCTCGGCGAACACGATACGCCAAACCGGCTGCTGATTCCCGAGAAACTATATGGGCGAGAGTCCGAAATCGACACCTTGCTCGCTGCCTTCGACCGTGCCGTAGCAGGCGCCAAGCCGGAGTTGGTTCTTGTTTCCGGGTACTCCGGTGTCGGCAAGTCCTCGGTCGTCAATGAGCTTCATAAATGGCTGGTTCCGCCGCGCGGCCTTTTCGCATCGGGTAAATTCGACCAATACAAGCGCGACATCCCCTACTCCACGCTCGCCCAGGCCTTTCAGCAGTTGATCCAAGCGCTTCTGGGCAAGAGCGAAGCGGAACTATCCCGCTGGCGAGATGCGCTTCATGAGGCTCTGGATCCCAACGGACAGCTGATAGTGGACCTCGTTCCAAACCTCGAGCTCATTATCGGCAAGCAGCCGCCGGCGCCCGAGCTCTCGCCGCACGAGGAGCAGCGGCGCTTCCAGCTCGTGTTCCAGCGATTCATCGGCGTTTTCGCGCGGCCGGAGTACCCGCTGGCTCTCTTCCTGGACGACTTGCAATGGCTTGACGCCGCGACGCTCGATCTGCTCGAGGGCGTGTTGACCCGGTCGGATCTACAGCACCTCATGCTGATCGGTGCGTACCGCGACAACGAACTCAATTCGTCCCATCCGCTGATCCGGAAGCTCGACGCGATCAAGGGCGCTGGCGGAAGGATAAAGGAGATCTCGCTTCGGCCGCTCGCCCGAGAGCATCTCGGGGAGTTGATTGCGGACGCCCTTCGCTGCGAGCCGGCGCGTGCCGGCCCGCTGGCGGAGTTGGTGTACGAGAAGACCGCAGGTAACCCGTTCTTTGTGATCCAGTTCCTCTCCGCCCTCGCCGACGAGGGGCTGCTCGCGTTCGACCATCGAGCGTGTCGCTGGTCATGGAATCTCGCGCGCATCCATGCGAAGGGGTACACGGCCAATGTCGCGGACCTGATAGTGGGGAAGCTGAGCCGCCTGCCGGCGGGGACTCAGGAGGCGCTGCAGCAACTTGCCTGCCTCGGCAACCGCGCCGACTGGGCCACACTCGCGCTCGTGCGCGGAACATCGGAGGAACAGGTCCACACGGACCTGTGGGAGGCGGTTCGCCTCGAGCTGATCGAGCGGCTGGACGACGCCTATAAGTTCGTGCACGACCGCGTCCAGGAGGCTGTTTACTCGCTTATTCCGGAACCGTTGCGCGCAGCCGCGCATCTGCGAATCGGGAGACTGCTCGCGGCGCACACGCCAAAGGATGAGCGCGAGGAGGTCGTCTTCGAGATCCTCAATCAGCTCAACCGCGGCGTCGCGCTGATCAACTCGCCTGACGAACGCGAGCAACTGGCGGAGCTCAATCTGATGGCAGGCGAGCGCGCCAAGGATGCTACCGCCTACGTCTCGGCTTTAACCTATTTCACTGCCGGTCAAACGCTGCTTCCGGGGGACAGTTGGGAGCGATATGGCGCACTCACCTTCGCGTTCGAGGTTCACCGCGCCGAGTGCGAGTTCCTGACCGGCGCATACGCCGCAGCCGAAGAGCGGCTTTTGCTGCTGTCCAGCCGCGCGAGGCGGCTCGTGGACTACGCCGCCGTCACCCGGCTGGAGGTGGAGCTCTTCACGACCCTCGGCCGGAGCGACCGCGCCGTCGGGGCATGTCTCGCGTATCTCCGACGCATCGGTGTCCAGTGGTCGGCGCACCCGACGAAGCAGGAGGTCCAGCAGGAATACGAGCACATCTGGCTCCAAATCGGGAATCGCTCGATCGAGGAACTCGTCGATCTGCCGCTGATGGCGGACCCCGAGGGGTGCGCGACCATGGAGGTCCTCGCCGCGGTGCTGGCGCCAGCCGTGCTTAGCGAGGATGATCTGCTCTTCCTCGTCGTCTGCCGGATGGCGAACCTCAGCCTGGAGCATGGCAACAGCGATGGATCGTGCTTCGCCTACGTCTGGCTCGGAACGCTCCTCGGCATTCGCTTCGGGAATTACCGGGCCGGGTTCAACTTCGGGAAGCTCGGCTTGGACCTGGTGGAGCAGCGTGGGCTGCTTCGCTTCGAGGCGAAGGTCTGCAATTTGTTTGCGATCATCTCTCACTGGACGCAGCCCGTCCGTACCGGCCTTGTCCTGACCCGGCGCGCTATCGAGGTGGCCAACCGAGTCGGCGACATCGCCTTCGCCGGCTTCAGCCACCTCGGCCTCATCTCCTGCCTCCTCGCGACCGGGGAGCCGCTCGCTGATGTGCAGGGCGAGGCCGAGGCCGGGCTCGATTTCGCGCGCCGATTCCGGTTCGGAATCGTCCTCGACTTGATCAGCCTGCACCTCAGGCTCATCCAGACCCTCCGCGGCCTCACTCCGGAGTTCGGCTCCTTCGACGATACCGACTTCGACGAGGGCCGTTTCGAGCAACAGCTAGCCGATGACCCGCGCGTGTCGCGAGTCGCGTGGCTCTACTGGCTCCGGAAGCTGCAGGCGCGGTTCTTCGCGGGTGCCTACGTTTCCGCCGTCGCGGCGGCCGCGAACGCACACCGACTTTACCCGAAGACGCCGGCAGTACTTCAGCAGGCAGACTACGAACTTTACGCCGCGCTCGCGCGCGCGGGGCTCTGCGATGCGGCATCCGCCCCGGATCGTACCCAGCACCACGAGGCATTGGCGGCCCACCATCGCCAACTGCAGGAGTGGGCCGAGAACTGCCCGGAAAACTTCGAAGACCGCGCATTGCTCGTCGGAGCCGAGATCGCACGCATCGAAGGTCGCGACCTCGATGCAATGCGCCTTTACGAGCAAGCAATTCATTCCGCACACGTGAATGGATTCATCCAAAATCAGGCAATCGCGTACGAGGTTGCGGCACGGTTCTATGCGGCACGAGGCTTCGACAAGATAGCGGATGCGTATTTTCTGGAAGCCCGGTACGCGTATCTCCGCTGGGGCGCTGACGGCAAAGTGCGCCAGCTCGATCAGCAGTATCCGCAGCTCAGGCAAGAAATGCCGGTCACTTGTTCCACGCGCATCATCGGTGCACCCGTCGAACATCTGGATCTGGCGACTGTGATCAAAGTCTCTCAAGTAGTCTCGGGCGAGATGGTTCTGGAAAAGTTGATCGACAGACTCATGCGCGCCGCCATCGAGCACGCTGGCGCTGAGCGAGGGCTATTGATTGTTCCGCAAAGGGATGAATTGCACATGCAGGCGGTGGCGACCACTAGTGGAGAGAATGTAAGCGTGCAGCTACCCGACGGCGCCCACACTGGCGCAGCGCTGCCGGAGTCGCTCGTTCGGTATGTAATGCGCACACAAGAAACCGTGCTTCTCGACGATGCAGCATCTCAGAATCCGTTTTCCGGCGATCCGTATATCGTTCAGCGTCGCGCCCGTTCGATTCTCTGCTTACCGCTGATTAACCAGACTAAAACCATCGGTATTCTCTACCTCGAAAACAATCTGACCTCACACGTTTTCACTGCTGGCCGGGTCACGGTGTTGAAGGTGCTCGCGTCGCAAGCCGCAATCTCGCTTGAGAATGCACGGCTTTATCGCGAGCTGGAAAATCGCGAGGCTCAGCTTCGGCTCATCACTGATAGTACTCCCGTGATGATATGTAGCTGTCTACCCGACGGCTCTGCCGATTTCTTCAATCGCCGATGGCTGGAATACCTGAACCTGCCTTTAGAAAAGATCCTCGGTTTGTGGTGGACCCGTGTAATTCACCCCGAAGACCTTGAAGACTTCGTGGACAAATGGCGCTCGTCGTTGGCTACCGGAGAACCGCTCGAGGTTGAAGCACGGTCGCGGCGGGGTGATGGGGAATATCGCCGCCTGCTGCACCGCACGGTGCCCCTGCGCGACAAGGACGGAAAGATTGTTAAGTGGTACGTGTCAAGCATCGACATTGAAGACCGCAGGCGCGCCGAGGAAGCTGTGCGGCGGAGCGAGGCCTTCTTAGCTGAGGCACAAAAGCTGAGCCATACAGGAAGTTTTGGCTGGAACGTATCCACCGACGAGCACTTCTGGTCCGACGAGACTTTCCGTATTTTTGAAATCGCTCCTTCTTCGAAAGTCACTTTACAAGATATTTTGAAGCGCATCCATCCGAAGGATATGCCTTCCGTAGAAATGGCAATAGCCGCTGCTAACAGGGCAAAAGGAATGGACCTTGAGTTTCGCCTACTGATGCCAGACGGCAGAATCAAATATCTACACGTCGTCGGAAAGGCGGAGAGAGGGAAAACCGGCAGCATCAAGGTCATCGCCGCGGTTATGGATGTCACATCGCGGAAGCTGGCCGATATCGAACTTCGGCGGAGCAAAGCGCACTTAGCGGACGCGCAGAGACTCAGCCGCACCGGTAGTGTTGGAATGGAATCGAGCACCAGGCGCATCTTCTGGTCCGAAGAGGCCGCTCGGATTTACGGTTATCCTCCCGGGACGGAACCAACCCCCGATCTGATACTGCAGCGGTCTCATCCTGACGATGTGAGCCTCGTCAAAGACTCCCTTGAGCGTGCGGCGCGGGGTGATGGGGACTATGATTATGAGCATCGGTTGCTCATGCCGGATGGTTCGATAAAATATCTTCATAACCTTGCACATCTCTCCAAGGACGACGCCGGCAACGTCGAGATTGTCGGCGCGATAATGGATATTACGGAACGTAAGAGAGCGGAAGAAGCTCTCCGCCGGAACGAAGCTTATCTGGTCGACGCCCAAAAACTTAGCCATACAGGCAGCTTAGGCTGGCGGCCTTCGACAGGCGAGATCTTCTGGTCAGAAGAGACTTTCCGAATCTTTGAGTGCGACCCGGCAACGAAACCAACCGTGGTGATCGTTCTTGAGCGGGTTCATCCGGAAGATCGCGCCAAAGTCCAGAAACAAATCGAGCTCGCCACCCAAGACGGTAAGGACTTTGATCTTCAACATCGTCTACTGATGCCAGACGGTGCCGTGAAGCATGTCCAGGTGGTGGCGCACGCTTTAGCGGACGAATTGGGCACAGTCGAGTTTGTCGGAGCGGTGGTTGACGTTACTGACGCAAAGCAGGCCGAAGACAGGATCCGACTGATCATCAACGCGGTACCGGGGCTACTTTGGAGTGCGGGACCGGACGGTTCGGCCGATTTTCTTAGTCAACGCTGTTTAGATTATACGGGAATGACATTGGAGCAATCGCTGGGGTGGGGCTGGGAACCGGTGATTCATCCCGACGATCGAGAGGATCTGGTAAGCAGATGGCGAACCGCGGTGGCAGAGCGCAAGCCGCACGAAGCTGTAAGCAGAATCAGGCGGTTCGACGGGGCGTACCGCTGGTGCCTGAGTCAGGCCAGCCCCCTGCTTGATCGCACCGGAGGCGTTCTGGGCTGGTATGGAAACGTGGTCGACGTTCACGAGAGAACGCAGGCGGAAGAGAGATTGCGGCAACAGGAAGCAGAGCTTCGGCAGATTCTAGACCTCACACCGCAGCTTGTTGCGGTATACGGGCCTAATCGCGAGCGCCTTTACGCCAACCGCTCTATGCTCCAACACGTTGGTCGCACTCTCGAAGAGTGGCGGCTGAGATTTCAATTTGGTGAGGCCCTTCATCCTGAAGACCGGGAACGGGCGATCGGTCTTTTTGACAGTGCTGTTTCTAGTGCGGGCGGTTTCGAGTTGGAACTGCGCCTACGCAAAGGCGATGGAAGTTATCGATGGTTTCTGACTCGTGGCAACCCTGGGTTTGACGATAAGGGGCAGATCATGCGCTGGTACGTTGTGTGTGTCGACATAGAAGACCGTAAGCGGGCCGAAGAGAACCTTCAGAAGGAGAACCTCGTGCTTCGCGAGGAGATCGACAAGGTATCGATGTTCGAGGAGATCGTCGGAGGGTCTGTAGCTCTCCAAGACGTTCTCACTCGCGTGTCGCTGGTTGCCCCCACGGATTCCACGGTCCTCATCACAGGTGAGACGGGTACCGGTAAAGAGCTAATCGCTCGAGCCATTCACAAACGGTCAACGCGGTCATCAAGAGCTTTCGTGAGCGTTAATTGTGCTGCTATTCCTCAAAATTTGATTGCTTCCGAGCTTTTTGGTCACGAGAAAGGGGCATTTACCGGGGCCCTACAGCGACGTCTGGGCCGATTCGAACTTGCAGAGGCCGGTACGATCTTCCTGGATGAGGTGGGAGACCTTCCCGCTGAGACACAGATTGCACTGCTGAGAGTGCTGCAAGAGCGAAAATTTGAGCGGCTAGGAGGAAATCAGACGATCGTTGCTGACATAAGGGTGATAGCCGCGACAAATCGCGACCTCCAATTGGCAATCGCAGGTGGCAGTTTTCGAAGTGATTTGTTTTTTCGCCTGAACGTATTCCCTATTGAAATCCCTTCACTCCGCGATCGAAAAGAAGATATCCCAATCCTCGTCGAGTACTTCATCGGTCGCTTCGCAAGAACGGCAGGAAAGAAGATTCGGACCATACCAAAAGAAAGTCTGGACCTCCTCGAATCGTACTCTTGGCCAGGAAACATACGTGAGCTCCAGAATATCATCGAAAGATCGGTCATAGTTTCTGAAACGGATACTTTGTCGGTTGATGCTAGTTGGCTTTCGCTCTCTTCACGCGCTCACGACGGCGGCCGTGCACCAGCCAAAAAATCTCGGGCAAAAGAGAAGGATCTTATCGAGGCAGCTCTCACCGAAAGCGAAGGGCGTGTTTCTGGGCCTTTGGGCGCCGCCGTTCGCCTTGGCATGCCGGGCTCCACGTTGGAATCGAAGATTCGGTCGCTCAAGATAAACAAATACCGATTTAAGAAAGACTAAGCTCGCGCCAAAACGTTCCGCTGCGGCACTTCGCAAATTTGTCGCAAATTTGTCGCAAATTTACGAAGTTCACAACCCACGATTCTCGGCAATCCCAATATTTTTAGAGACTTAGAAGTGGCACGCTGCTTGCTACAGAGAGATTGGGCGAACCCCAATGCTGCATATCCAACGAGCAACGAACGGTGGAGTCACGTTCGTGTTGAGCGGACGAGTCGAAATCGAAGATGTCGCGGAATTGCAACGCCTTCTCGCGCTAGAGCAGGGCAACCGTCAGATCACCTTTGACTTAGCGGAGGTGACGCTTGTGGACCGTGAGGCGGTAAAATTCCTAGCGAATTGCGAAGCCGACCAGATCAAGCTGGAGAATTGTCCGAGCTACATCCGTGCGTGGGTGGATATGGAAAAGCGCCGAAACCGTCGCCCAGAAACGTGAGCGGAAACAGCGCGCGCTCACGCGGTAAGCGCCCAGTATTTTAGGGAGTTACATAATGATGTTCGGCAAACTAGACTCTCCAAGCGTTCGTAATGATTATTCAGGTCCTGCGGGACTTCGCACCCTTTCGCCCGGCGATGAAGCGCGATCGAACATTAAAGAAAATGCGATCATCGGCAGGAGTTCAGCTTTTCGACGCGTATTGAGTTTGGTAGAAATCGTGGCCTTTGGAGATTCAACAGTCCTGTTGCTGGGAGAAACCGGCACTGGCAAGGAGTTGCTCGCACGCGCCGTCCACAATCTTAGTCTCCGGAAGAACCAGCCGTTTGTAAAAGTGAATTGCGCGGCCATTCCGCTTGACTTGCTCGAAAGTGAGCTTTTTGGGCATGAGCGTGGAGCGTTTACAGGCGCGATCACGCAAAAAATGGGACGTTTTGAGCTCGCCGACCACGGCACACTGTTCCTGGACGAAATCGGGGATATACCGCTTACCCTCCAACCGAAACTCCTCAGAGTTCTCCAGGAGAGGGAATTCGAACGGTTAGGGAGCACGCGTACGCAGAAAGTTGATGTCCGGATTGTCGCAGCGACTCACCGAGATTTGGAAGGGATGATTCTAAACGGACACTTTCGAAGTGACCTCTACTATCGGCTAAATGTTTTCCCCGTCGTCGTTCCCCCACTGCGTGAACGCCCGGAAGATGTTCCGTTGCTCGTGCAATATTTTGTTCATGCCGCCGCGCGAAAGTTGAACAAGATCATCGATAGCATATCCGTCGAAACGATGGAAGCACTCACTAGATACGAGTGGCCAGGGAATGTACGTGAACTCGAGAACGTAGTTGAACGCGCAGTGATACTGTCAAAAGAGCCCGTCCTCCGGATACCTAACCAGGCCCTACGTTCACGAATCCCGTGTGGTCACGATCATGAAAGACCGCAAGCTCTCGCAGACGTGGAGCGTGAACACATCGTGGCAACCCTGAAGGAAACCGGCGGGCGACTCTCGGGGCCGCAGGGCGCGGCGTCACTTCTGGGCGTAAATCGCTCAACGCTATACTTTCGTATGAAGAAACTCGGAATAAACCGGTACACTTAGTAATATCCGGCGGTGGGAAGAACAGCTCAATGGGATAACGTGAGAGTTCTATGCCGTAAAATGCTGGATGAAGTGACTGGCTACGATAAGCGAGCAGCGCGCCCGCCATAGACTAAATGCAGAAGGACCAGCCCATCCAGACAGAATCGAATCCGTGGTTCGCGGAAACGAAGTCGTACTCGGCACTGCGAAGGTTGGCAGTTCATGGCGTCGCTGCGTTTCAAAACACCGAGTCGACCCCAATGCCCTGCGCCACCCAATTTATTTACCGAACGGGAGATAAGGCGCTGTCGAGAATCCCTTGAGACCATTATTGACCTCGCCCGCGATGAAGTAGACCGTTTATACGCAATTGTCGAAGAGGAGGGGTGGGTCGTGCTCTTCTGCAACGGCGACGGCGTCGTTATTCATCATCGAGGGGACGAGGCGAAGGCGAATGAATTCCGGCATTTTTGCCCGATTGAAAATGCACCCCGGCGTACACAGATATAGGCTACTGACTAAAATGCAATCGCGGACGATGCACCCCGCATGCACCCCAACTCAAAGTAGATCGAATTCAACGACAGCTAACTCGCGGAAAACAACTGAGTAAGTGGGAGACTCGGGAAGATTCTAGCTGCGGACACACGGTTTTGCGGACCGTTGCTCTTATGCGGTTTCCATTCCCGTAAGTTATTGAAAAGAGGGCCTGCGGGGATTCGAACCCCGGACTTACGGTTTAGGAAACC
>CAZCVY010000064.1:0-18695 GCA_964501985.1 uncultured Acidobacteriota bacterium
AGTTGTCAAGTGATAACGGTAACCAAATTCCTACCGGTAGGAAGAAAAATTCTGAAAAATCGCAGAATTTGGCGAAAAAACGACAATCTGTCCGTAGGCGCGGCGCCTTGCCAAAATGCCTCCGCACTTTTTCGCCATCACGTGGCGCAGTACCCGCCCCCGGGCCTGCGGTTTCAGGCCCGGAGGGCCGTGAGAGAACCACTTCGGAAATGATTCATGAAAACGCAGGAATCGGTCGATTAAAGGGATGGCGGATCCGGCCCGAATGGCAGGCCGAGGGGAACATCGCCAACGCTTTGTAAGGGTAGAGCGAAGGATTATGTCCGACAAAATCCTTTTCGTTGACGACGAGCCGATCTTGCTCCAGGGCTACCAACGATTGCTGCGTAAGGAATTCCAGCTATCCACGGCAGTGGGTGGCACGGCCGCGCTATTACTGGTTAAGCAAGAGGGGCCGTATGGGGTCGTAGTCTCCGATATGCGCATGCCGGAGATGAACGGAGTCGAGCTTCTTGCGCGGGTTCGAAAGCTCGCGCCCGACACGGTTCGCATCATGCTGACCGGAGATTCCGATCTTGGTACCGCCATCCACGCAGTGAACGAAGGAAACATTTTCCGCTTTCTCAGCAAACCCGCAAATAAAGACACGCTGGTGAAGACCCTGACGGACTCTCTGGCGCAATATCACCTGGTCTGCGCCGAAAAGGAGCTATTGGAGAACACCTTGCGAGGCACCGTCTACGTCCTCACCGAGGTGCTCAGTCTGGTGAGCCCGGCCGCATTCAGCCGCGCCGCACGGGTGCGGCGATATGTCCAACATGTCGCCACCAAACTGTCGCTTGCCAGCCCGTGGAAGTATGAAGTCGCTGCCATGATGTCGCAATTGGGTTGCGTCACCGTAGACCCTACCACGCTTGAAACGGTGTATTCGGGCGACGACCTATCGCCCGACGAGGAGGCCCAATACGCCACCCATCCGCTGGTCGCCCAAGACCTGCTGAAGAGCATCCCGCGCATGGAATCGATCGCGTGGATGATCGCCCATCAATTTGAGCCGCTTCCCACTGAGTGGGACACCGGCGACCGGGAAATGGCCAATACGCGGCTGGGCGCCCAGATCCTGAAGGCTGCCATCATTTTTGACGGATTTCTGCGCAAGCGCCGCTCGCGCGTGGAGGCGGCCCACTTCCTCACGCGAAGGTTTGCCGGCCTGAACCCAAAAATCATCGAGGCCTTGATGGAATTGGAGCCCGAGGTGGCGGGCGAAGGTACCCGGACGGTGGGGGTAGCAGACCTCCACGGGGGGATGGTGCTGCAACAAGAAGTTCGAACTAAGGAGGGAGTATTGGTCGCCGCGAAAGGTCAGGAGGTTACGGTGCCCCTGTTGATTAAGCTCCAGAGCTTTTGGAAGAAAAGCGCTATCGCGGACTCTGTATCCGTATCGCCGAAATTTCGGGACGGAAGTTCGGGCTCACCGCAGGAGGGGTCAGGCGCAGAAAAGGTCTCAGGTATCAGCAATCAGGCTTAGGCGCTGGCGACAAGCGAGCGTTCGGGAACTTTGAGATTCTCGGACTTTGGCAGGCATTTGGGGCAGACCAGGATGATGCTGGCGACGCGTGCGCCCTCGATGCGCTGCACATCCCAACCGGTGCGCACGGCCTGCTCCACGCGAGGCAACCGCCGATCGCAGTACCAGCACCGCCCCTTGCCCGTCGAGCAGATGGCGTGCAACGCGGCGTGCACGTCCAAAACCGTCCGCTCGGGTGTTCTAACAGGGCTCAAAAGTGCCTCCAGAAGTTCCCGAATTGCTTGCTGAAGATAACCCAAGCCCCAACATATGGGGATCGAGTAAGAAACTCACAGTATCGTAAATAATCTTCGTTCTCGCTTCCGAGCGGACCGCATACAATTCGTGCTCGTGCCAACAATTAAAAGAGTTTGGGCGGCCGCAAGTTTTCGATCGTCCCCGATGAGGCCGCCAATTCTACAATGCGAGCAAGCCCATTGCCAGAAGTTTCGCGCTAAAGGGCCACTCGATAGATACCGCCGAGGACTCGCTGGCTTTGCCGCACGCCCGTTGCCAGTGAAAGACATTTGCACGGCCTACCGTACGAGCACGGGTTGCTCAATCCGGCCCCACCGGTGGCTGGGCTGCCTTCTGCCTTCCGCCTTCCGCCTAGTGCCTACTTTCTTCACTACGAGCACCCGCTGGTCGAGCCGCAATTGAGGCACTTATAGCAGGCGCCATTGCGAACCATGATGGCGCCGCAATCCGCGCAACTGGGAGCGTCGTCGCTCTGGTTGACTCCCACCAATCCTCCCTGGCTCATGGCGGTGGACGATCCGCCGTTGAATGGAACCTCGGTGGCGCGGGTGAACTGGTTGGCGAGCGCGGTGGCCTTTTCCGCCTCGGCGCCATTCAGCGATTGAATACTGGCGTCCTCGCGGGGCTGGGCGTCGCGGGGGAGGAACTTGAACGCCATCCAGCGGAAGATGTAATCCATCACGGACTTGGCGTAACGGATTTCGGGGTTCGGGGTCCAGCCACTGGGCTCAAAGCGCGTGTGGCTGAACTTATCGCAGAGTACTTTGAGCGGCACGCCGTACTGCAAGGCCAAGGAAACCGCGGTGGCGAAGGAGTCCATCAGGCCGGAAACGGTCGAGCCCTCTTTCGCCATGGTGATAAAGATCTCGCCGGGCTGACCATTCTCGTAGAGGCCCACGGTCAAGTAGCCCTCGTGCTGTCCTACGGCGAATTTATGGGTGACCGCCTGGCGCTCATCGGCCAGCTTGTGGCGATAGGCCTGCGGAGTGGCTTCGGGAGTTCGGGGCGCGGCCTCCACGGCCGCTTCCTTGCTGATTTCAGGTTTCTGGCTCACGGCCACCGCCTCCTTCTTGGACTTCCCGTCCGACGTGTTCAGTGGTTGCGAGCGCTTCGAGTGGTCGCGGTAAATGGCGATGGCCTTCAACCCCTGCCGCCAGCCTTCGGTGTAGACGCTCGAGATCTCCTCCTCCGTCGCCTCTTCCGGCATGTTCACGGTTTTGGAAATGGCGCCGGAGAGGAACGGCTGCACGGCGGCCATCATGCGCACGTGGCCCATGTAATGGATCGAGCGCTTGCCGTTGGCGGGTTTCAGCGAGCAGTCAAACACCGGCAGATGCTCCGGCTTCAGGTGCGGCGCGCCCTCGATGGTGCCGTGCTGGTCGATATGGTTGACGATTTCCGACGCTTCCTGGTCGTTGTAACCCAGCTTGAGCAGCGCGGTGGGCACCATGTTGTTGACGATCTTGATGACTCCGCCGCCCACCAGCTTCTTGTACTTCACCAAGGCCAGGTCCGGCTCAATACCCGTGGTGTCGCAGTCCATCATAAAGCCGATCGTTCCCGTGGGGGCCAGCACGGTGACCTGCGCGTTGCGGTAGCCGTATTTCATGCCGCTGGCGAGGCACTCGTCCCAGGTTTTCTTGGCCGCCTCCATCAGATTGGCCGGAACGTTCCGCGCATTGATGTGCTGGAGCGACTGGCGGTGCATGGAAATAACACCCAGAAATGCGTCGCGATTGACCGGGAAGCCCGAAAAGGGTTCGAGTTCCCCGGCGATGCGGGACGATTGGAGGTAAGCCTCGCCGTGCATCACGGCAGTGATCGCGGCAGAGTAATCGCGCCCGCCGTCGGAATCGTAGGGCAGTCCATTGGCCATCAGCAGTGCACCCAAGTTCGCGTAGCCGAGTCCCAGGGGGCGGAAGTCGTGCGAATTCTTAGCGATCCGATCCGTGGGGTAACTGGCGTTGTCCACCAGGATTTCCTGCGCGGTAATCATGACGTCGACGGCGTGCTTGAAGGACTCCACTTCAAACTTGCCGTCGGAAGTGAGGAACTTCATCAGGTTGAGCGACGCCAGATTGCAGGCGGAGTCATCAAGGAACATATACTCGCTGCAAGGGTTCGAGGCATTGATGGGCGCGGTGGCCTTGCACGTGTGCCACTTGTTGATCGTGGTGTCAAACTGCATGCCGGGGTCGCCACACTGCCACGCCGCCTTGGAGATCATGGTCATCAGCTCGCGAGCGCGATACGTTTGCGCCACTTCGCCGGTGCTGATGTGACGTGTCGTCCAATCCTTATCGTCCACGACAGCCTTCATAAAATCGTCGCTGACCCGCACGCTGTTATTGGCGTTCTGGAAGAAGATGGAGCTATAAGCCTCGCCATCGATGGCCGAATCGTAGCCCGAGTCCACCAGGGCCCAGGCCTTGCGCTCCTCCTTGGCCTTGCAATCAATGAATTCCGCGATGTCGGGGTGACTGACATTCAGAATCACCATTTTAGCGGCGCGGCGCGTCTTGCCACCCGACTTAATGACCCCGGCAAAGGCATCGTAACCCTTCATAAACGAGAGTGGACCCGAAGCCACGCCACCGCCCGAGAGCGCTTCCACGGAAGACCTGAGCGGCGAGAGGTTCGTTCCCGTTCCCGAACCCCACTTGAAGAGCATCCCTTCCGTTTTGGCCAGATTCAGGATGCTTTCGAGGTTATCCTGGACGGAATTGATGAAGCAAGCGGAGCACTGGGGGTGCCGGTAGGCCTCGGTCTCCTTCTTGATGCCACCCGTGGCGGCATCCCAGAACCAGCCGCTCGCATGGGAACTGCGGTGGTACTTGTGCCAGAGGCCGCAATTGAACCACACCGGTGAATTGAAAACGGCCTTTTGCCGCACCAGGATGTGGGTCAATTCGTCGTGAAAATTCTTGGCGTCTTCCTCACTGCGGAAGTACCCGCCCTCCACGCCCCACTGGGCGATGGTATCGCTCACGCGGCTAATCAGTTGCCGCACGCTCGACTCGCGCTCGGGCGTCCCCAGCTTACCGTGGAAGTACTTTGACGCCACAATGTTAGTGGCGGTCTGGGTCCAATCCTTGGGCACTTCCACATTGCGCTGCTCGAAGATCGTCTTGCCCTTGTCGTTCTGGATGGAGGCGGTACGCATTTCCCATTCGAGATCGTCCAGGGGGCTCACGCCGGCCTTCGTGAACAGCCGCCTGACCGTGATGCCGCGCTTGCTCGGAGCTTCCGCACCGGGGGCCCAAGTTTCGATTTCAGTAGACACAGAATCCCTCTCAGACATTATACGCCTCCAAATTAGTTGGGTCTCACCCTACATGATTTTGTTGCTGGTGCGGCCTGGTCACAGCGGAGGATATTTTTGATCGCGTGTCCCGCTGCCGGTTCCGCCCCCCTCCGGGCGAAATCCGGCTCCGCAATAGCTCGTGCAATCTAACGCCGTAGAATCGGTTTGTCAAGAGGGAAAACACTACATATAGTGGTTTAGTGGGAGGTATTAACAAAATCTTGTGGAAAACGTAGACGGGACACGGGATACGGGAAACGGGACACGGGGCCAAAAACTAAGGGATCGGGTCCCCTCGGCCCGGGTTTTGGAATTGGGTGGTCGGAGTGCGAGAGCCGGTATTGACTTTCGGACGGGAAGAAAGCCGATATGTCCTTGATCGACGAGAATATACAACAAATCGGAGGAGGACAGGATTTCTCCTGAAATCCACGGGGCATTTCCGGCCCGATCCGGGGGGAGTCCTCGACCCGTGTCCCGCATCCCGAAACCCGTTTCCCGATATCCGTGCCCCAGGCTTCTAGCTGGGAAGAGGCGCTTTCAGGTTAACCTTGGAGAGAGACTTTACCAAGTTTGTTTCCACTGCTTCTTTCGCCAAACCACGCGCCACGGCAATCTCATCGACCAGCAGTTGCCAGGAGCGATCCAACATTTTCTTTTCGCGGAAGGAGAGGGGCTTGGCCTGGTTGAGAATGATAAGGGTTTTCAGCACTTCGGCGACCTGCATAAGTGAACCGCTGCGCATTTTCTCGGAGTTTTCCTTGAATCGGCCTTTCCAATCACCCGCGGATTTACATCGGCCCTTTTGCAAGTAATCGAGAATGTTGCCAATCTCGCTACTCCGGGTTACGCGGCGCAAACCCACATTCGCGACGCTGCTCACAGGCACCATCACGCGCATACTCGTGGAGCCAAGCTTAAGCAAATAAAACATTTCCGGCTGACCCGTCAGGTTGCGGGTAGAGATCTGTTCGACGATGCCCACGCCCTGGTTGGGATAGACAACTTTGTCGCCTATCTGAAACTGGGAAAATTGCATTGAGGCTCCTCGGAGGACATAAGGTGGCGATCACAGAACTGTTAAGTTTAGATTAGAAATTGCCGGAAGTCAATCAAATAGAAGCGAAACAAGGTGAAAACTGAGGCAAAAGGACCGATTTCCGCAGGAGGGTGGGCCTGGAAAGGAGGCGTCTCCGCCTCCCACGCGCTCGCCCGGTAAATTGCCTTGAGAACGCCCACCTTCTGGGACTCTTGGGGAAAGGCATCGGACAAACCGGGCGAAGCATCGTATAATGGAGGGCTGTTTACTGACCTGGTTTGGAGAAAAGTTGTTCAGACACCTCTTCGTTGCATTGGCCATTCTATTGTTTATCCCCAGCCAGATCTATTGGTTGTGGCAGGTGCGCGCGTTGGGCAGGAAGCTCATCGGCACCGCGTCGGCGCGGCGCTGGGCCGGCTGGTCTGGGGTGGGCATCTACGTGGCGCTGATCGCCCTCAATTTGCTGTGGCCACTCCCCTTGCCTGAACCTGCCCACCTGACGTTTCGGGCCGTGCTGCTGGAAGCGCCTTTCCGGTGGTGGCTTCTCGGTTCCCTACTGGGCTTTGCGGTGATCGCCGGGTTCTACCTGTGCGGTTTCATCGCACGAGCAGCCTATTGGGGGTATCGAAAGCTGTTCCCGCCTTCCGTCCCGGGACGCGAGCATTTGCTCTCACCCGAGCGGCGCCACTTTCTTACCCGGACCGCGGTGGCGCTGAGCGCCACACCTTTTGCCGCTTGCGCCTACGGGATGATGTACGAACGCACGGAGATCGAGACCACGCGCCAGCGAATTACCCTGCGGCAGTTGCCGAAAGCCTTCGACGGTTTCCATATCGCGCAAATTTCCGACATTCATATTGGCCCTTTCATGCCGGTCGAGGACATCCGTAAATGCGTGGCCATGGTGAATCAGTTGCAGCCGGATTTAGTGGCGCTCACCGGAGATTTCGTTACTTGGGAAGGCTCCCCACAGCGAGCGGTGGTGGAAGCTCTTTCCGCTCTCAAGGCGCCCTACGGCATTTTCGGTTGCTTGGGCAATCATGAACAGTGGGCTGGCGTGTCGAACTCGATTACCAGCCTCTTCTCCCAGCAGGGGACAAGGATACTTCGCCTTGAGAACGCTTCGATCGAATCCGCCGGCGAGCGCTTGAATTTGATCGGCGTGGATTACCAAACCCGCGTGCCTTTCGGCCCACCCCGCGAGGGAATCGTGAAGCAGTATCTCGAGGGCGTCGAACCTCTTGTGCTTCCGGGAGCCGTCAACATTCTTTTCAGTCACAATCCCAACACCTTCGACCGCGCCGCCGAACTTGGCATCGACCTCAGCCTGGCGGGTCATACCCACGGAGGCCAAGTAGCACTGGAGTATATTTCTCCTGACCTTTCCCCGGCCCGTCTGATAACCCCGTATGTGCGCGGCTGGTTTCAAAAAGGCAACTCACAACTCTATGTCAACCGCGGCATCGGAACCATCTTCTCCCCCGTCCGCTTCGGCTCTCCGCCGGAAATAACCTTGTATGAACTAAAGCGAGGTTAAGGAAGCTGTCAGCCTTCACCCATCAGCGTTCGACTTCCTCTTTTTAGAGGCCCGCATTCGCTGGACAGAGCCCACCTCCGTGACCTCACCCAGATCTCTGACTGCATCCCCCTGCGTCCGGGTGGCATCGCAGACCGCATCACGAAGGAATATGAAACTGAGAACCCGTGTGACTTGAAGTGGTAGCGCTACCGGGAATCGAACCCGGGTTTTCAGATTGAGAATCTGACGTCCTAACCCCTAGACGATAGCGCCGTGGAGGCCTTCCATTCTTCTAACACCCGGTCGCCAAGAATGTCAAGGCAGGGCGACAGGTCCGCTTGTCCTAGCCGCGAGTTGCCCTCGCCAGATGGCATGTCGTAGCGGCGAGTTTACCTCGCCATCAGGCGGCGTAAAGCCGCCCCGGCTGTCGCACACGATCAGTACTTAGTGGTGGAGGCAAAATTAAAGTCGCGGACCTTGGCGGCGGGCACTACCATTTCAAAGGACTCTTCACCAGCGGTTCGCTGCGGCGGACTCATCATTTCCACCTGCCCCAGCATGTCCACCAAGCTCTGGTTGAAGCGCAGATTCCTCACGCCCTGCCGCACCTGGCCATCTTCAATCCAGAACGTCCCGTCGCGCGTCATGCCGGTCAAAATTTTCTTGTACGGGTCAACCTCGCGAATGTACCAAAACCGGGTCACTAGCATGCCGCGTTCTGTGGACTTAATCATGTCATCGACGCTCGAGCGGTCGCCATCCATGACGATATTCAGCGGGGCTTCCGCATACTCGTTGGGCAGCGGAAAACCGTGGCCAGTGGGTTGCATTCCCAACTTTTTCGCGGACTGTCGCGAATAGACGAGGTTCTTCACTTCCCCCTTTTCGACGATGGGAACACGCTGGCGAGGGATTCCCTCGCCGTCAAAAGGAGCGCCGGTCTGCAACGGATGGAATACATCATCGCGAAGGCTGATATTCCCGCCAAAGATCTTCTGGCCCACGCGGCCGGTCAGGCAGCTGCGCTGTTCGTGGACGGCCAGCCCGCTGAAGTCAAAGATCATGAAGCCCAGGAGGTCCAGCATTGCCGAAGGCTCCAGGATCACCGTGTAGCGGCCGGGATCAACCTCGCGGGGTTCGCGGCTGGTAAGGGCCTTCTGCGCGGCGCGCTCGGCCAACTCCGCCGGCTCCAATTCCATCCAGTAGGGCGCCGTTTTCTTCGCCCAGCCTGAACTGGAATCGCTCATCATGGTTACCGAAAACTCCGACATGGTTTCTTCGTGATAGGCCTTCATGCCGCGCGAGTTGAAAATAGCGAATGCCGAGGACCCGCTCGAAAAAATCCCCGCCGCCGTCAGACTGTCTTTTTCCGCGCGCTCCACCACCTGGGCGACTGTCTCCGCGCGCGTCTGCGGCGTCAGTTGCGCCGTCTCCGTATAGAAGCGATCGAGGGCGCGATAAGTCTGCGGCCCTGGCATCGGCAGCAACTCGGGGTTGGGGGGCTGGAGCCGCGCGAGCGCCAGGGCGTTTTCGCAAAGTTGGCGAATGGAGGCTTCGTCAAACTTGTTGGTGCTGACCCGCGCCATGCGACCTTCGCTGACCAGCCGGACGGAGAGCGACGCGTTTTCCTCCGCCACATTTTGGTGGATCGTATTGTTGGCAAATCGCGTAAGAGCGTAAGAAGTCGCAGAGACCATGGCCTCGGTTTCATCGGCCGTGGAATACTTCAGCACTCTGTCGAAGACTTCTTCCGCGCGCTGTCGGGTCAGATTCATTGGGTCATTGTGTTATCGGGACATCGGATCATTTCGAAGTCGACTGTCGAGCGCCGATTAAAGAAAGCTAAAATCGGCAGTCTCATTTACCTTTATCCGGGATAAGCGACTCCCACCTGCACCTTGCGGAAGCGCGCGGGCGAGGCTCCATGCCCGGTGCCCATGGTCTGCATGGGCTGCCCTTTGCCGCAATTGGGAGTCCCCCAGAGCGTCCAATAATCGGAGCCGCAAACGGCGTCGCAGGAATTCCAGAAATCGGTGGTGATGCCGCCATAGCTCGGGTTTTTCAACATGCGGGTCTTCTTTCCGCCCCGAATCTCCCACCCGATTTCCGTGCCAAATTGGAAGTTGTAGCGCCGGTCGTCGATCGACCAACTGCGGTTGGTCTCCATATAGATGCCATCGTCGGTATCGGCAATCAGGTTTTCCGGCTTCCACGTTCCAGGGAGGATGCTCACATTCGTCATGCGGATCAGGGGAATGCGATTCCAGCTTTCCGCGCGCATTGCTCCACTCGACCGATTGAGTCCCACGGCCGATGCAGTCTCGCGCGAGCTGAGGTAACCCACGAACTGGCCGTCCTTGATGATGGGCGTACACTGCGCGGGAACACCTTCGTCGTCGTAAGCAAATGTCCCAAGCCCGGGGCCGTGCGCAGGAGTGGCGTCCGCAACCACGTTGACGATCTCGGAAGCGTACTTGAGCGTACCCAGCTTCTCAAGGGTCAGAAAGCTCATTCCGGCGAAGTTGGCCTCGGTGCCCAGTACGCGATCGAGTTCAATAGGATGGCCGATAGATTCGTGAATCTGCAGACCCAACTGCGAGCTATCGAGAATGATGTCCTTCACGCCGGCGGGGCATTGGTCCGCTTTGTGCAACGCCACGGCTTCGTAGGCCACGCGGCGGGCATTCTCCAGAAGTTTGAGTTCATCCACCAGCTCGTATCCTTTGGTTTGGTATTGTCCGCCGAACGAATTGGGATAGGAGCGGCGCTGAATCTCCGTCCCGGCGAACGAAGTGGCCACGTACCCCGTACCCGTCTGGGTCTTCAATTGGTAGATTTCAGAGCCGAGGCTGGAAAGGAACAACTGCTCGACGCGGCGAAAATCCATGGCCGCTTCCGCCAGGGTCACACCCGGCACGCTCCGCAACTCCGCGTCGATCTTCAGCATGAGATCAAGACAAGTAGAAACGGGAATCGAAAACGGATTGATCTTGCAGGGGGCCGCCCAGTGGTCCAGGATCTTTTTTTCGGGAACCAGGACGACGTCGTGTTTCTTTACAAGGGCGCTGGCCCGCGCGATCTCCACAGCCAAGGCCGCGGCACGGTCAACATCCGCGTGGGTCAGAGTATCGGTGGAGGCAAAACCCCATCCTCCCCCGGCAATTACGCGGATGCCGAGTCCCAAAGACTGTGAGTCTCTGACCTGGGAGGGTTGCCCATTCTTTGTGGAAAGGTATCGCTGGCGGGTGTCGAGAACCCTTACCTCGGCGTATGTGGCACCGCGCGAAACAGCGGTGTCGAGAGCCCAAGAAGCGAATTCTTTCATAGGTAGCTGATAGCGAACAGCACGCAGCCAGCGGTAACTGCCCGCTGTCGGCTGTGGGCGGCTTGACTAAGTGCCTTCGGACCAGGAGGCAAGGTACTTCGCCTGCTCGCGGGTCAGAGTATCAATGCTGACGCCCAACGATTGTAACTTGAGCCGCGCCACATTCTGGTCAATGTCTGCGGGCACGGGATAGACCTTGGGCTCAAGCGTCTTGGCGTTCTTCACCATGTACTCGGCGGAAAGGGCCTGATCGGCAAAGCTCATGTCCATGACCACCGCGGGATGGCCCTCCGCCGCCGCGAGGTTAATCAGACGGCCTTCGCCCAGGAGGTAAATCTTCTTGCCCCCACGCAGCGTGTACTCATCAACAAATTCACGGGTCTGGCGCTTGCCCACGGAGAGCTTTTCCAGGGCCGGGATGTCGATTTCCACGTTGAAGTGGCCAGAGTTCGCCACCACCGCGCCATCCTTCATCAAGCGGAAATGCTGGCCCGCCACAACGGATTTGTTTCCGGTGACCGTTATGAATACGTCTCCAACTTTCGCGGCCTCGGCCATGGGCATAACGCGGAAGCCGTCCATGACCGCTTCCAGCGCCTTGGTGGGATTGATCTCGGTGATAATCACGTCGGCGCCCAGCCCTTTGGCCCGCATCGCCACTCCGCGCCCGCACCAGCCGTATCCAACAATTACAACGCGGAGACCGGCAAAGAGCAGGTTGGTGGCGCGAAGAATTCCGTCGAGCGTGGATTGACCTGTACCGTATCGGTTGTCGAAGAAATGCTTCGTATCCGCGTCATTCACGGCGACGATGGGAAACTTTAATACTCCGTCGTTCGCCATGCTGCGCAGACGAATCACGCCCGTCGTGGTTTCTTCAGTCCCGCCCAGGACTCCCGGCACCAGATCCTGCCGCTTGCTGAGGATCATGGTCACGAGGTCGGCGCCATCATCCATGGTGATCTGAGGTTTGTGGTCGAGCGCGGAAACGATATGGGAATAATACGTATCTTTGTCTTCGCCCTTGATGGCATAGGTCGGAATGCCATAATCCTTTACCAGAGACGCCGCCACATCATCCTGCGTGCTGAGGGGGTTGGAAGCACAAAGCACAAGGTCCGCGCCCCCATCACGCAGAGTGATGGCGAGGTTCGCGGTCTCGGTGGTAACGTGCAAACAGCCGGAAATCCGAATCCCTTTGAGGGGTTGCTCTTTGAGGAAGCGTTTGCGGATGATCTGAAGCACGGGCATCCACTGATTGGCCCACTCGATCCGCAATTTGCCTTTGGGGGCAAGGTTCAAATCTTTTACATCACCAGCTAGTTTTCTCTTTGTGGCAGCCATTTATATTCCAGCCTCTTTCTTTAGGATCGCGGCTTTGTCGGTCTTCTCCCATGTGAAATCGGGGTCCGGACGGCCGAAGTGGCCATAAGCCGCTGTCTTCTTGTAAATGGGGCGCAGCAAGTCGAGCGACTCAATTATCCCCCTCGGGGTAAGCTGGAAATGCTTGCGAATCAGATTCTCTAGTTTGGTTTGGTCAATGCGGCCGGTGCCGAACGTGTCGACCATAACCGAGACGGGATCGGCAACGCCGATGGCGTAAGCGAGTTGCACTTCCGCGTGGTCGGCAATGCCGGCCGCCACGATGTTCTTGGCAATGTAGCGCGCCATGTAAGCCGCGGAGCGATCGACCTTCGTCGGATCCTTTCCGGAAAAGGCTCCTCCGCCATGATGGGCCGTGCCCCCGTAAGAGTCCACGATGATCTTGCGCCCGGTCAGGCCAGAGTCGCCAACGGGCCCGCCCGTCACGAAGCGCCCGGTTGGATTAATATGGTACTTGGTGTTGGCGTCAAGCAAGTGCGCGGGTATGACCGGCTTGATGACGCACTCGAGCACGCCTTCGCGCAATGTCTCGGTGCTGACACTCGCCGCGTGCTGCGTGGACACAACAACTGCATCCACGCGCACCGGTTGATTGCCATCATACTCCACCGTAACCTGCGATTTACCGTCGGGCCGCACGAAGTCGAGAATCCCTTCGCGCCGCACTTCCGCCAGGCGCAAGCAGAGTTTGTGCGCGGTCATGATCGGAAACGGCATCAGTTCGTCGGTCTCATTACACGCGTACCCGAACATCAGACCCTGGTCCCCCGCGCCGCCTGGTGTAACACCTTGGCTGATGTCAGGACTTTGGCGCGTCAGGTTGACCATCACTTGACAATTCTCGGAGGTGAATCCACCCGCAGGGTCGGTGTAGCCAATTCCCAGCACGGTTTCGCGAACAAGTTTCTCGATGTCAGGCTTGGCCGAGGTCGTAATCTCGCCAGCCACGTAGACTGATTGGTCTTTCACCATGGACTCGCAAGCCACACGACCGCGAGGGTCGGCGGCGAGGACAGCGTCAAGAACCGCGTCGGAAATCTGATCACAAATTTTGTCGGGATGTCCTTCAGTTACAGATTCAGAGGTAAACAAATAATGGCACTTCGGCTCGCTCAATCAGAGCCTCCTTCTACTCAGCTAAGAATGGTAAGGTCAAAACAAACGTTCAAGCTAACACACCGTCAACAAAAGTGTCAACGCTTTCGAACCCGCACGGCCTCTCGTGCGCCGACCTGTCGAAAATCGGGCGTGGATGGGTTAGGGAGGCCGCCGAACTGAACTGGGACTCCGCCCGTCAAGACGCCCCTCGGTCGTACGGCAGCGCCAAAAAGTCTCATATTACGGCAGTTAGGTGCCCGCCTTTACGGCTCCACGCTGAGAGAGCAGATACGACTTGATGAAGGGGTCCAGGTTTCCATCGAGCACGCGGTCCGCATCTCCAACTTCGAACTTGGTTCGGTGGTCCTTCACCAGTCGGTAGGGATGCAGGACGTACGAGCGAATCTGGCTGCCAAAATCGATATCGGCTTTGGAGGCTTCCAGCTTGTCGGAAACCTGCCGGCGGCGGCGCAGTTCCATTTCGTAAAGGCGCGAGCGCAACATCTTCATCGCCATTTCACGGTTGCGATGCTGCGAGCGTTCGTTCTGGCACTGGGCCACGGCGCCGGTGGGGATGTGCGTGATGCGCACGGCGGAATCCGTGGTATTGACGTGCTGGCCGCCCTTGCCGGAGGAGCGATACGTATCGGTCCGGAGGTCTTCCGGCTTGATCTCGATGGTGATGGAATCGTCGATTTCAGGGCTGACGAAGACCGACGCGAACGACGTGTGCCGGCGTTGCGCGGCGTCGAAGGGCGAAATGCGCACCAGTCGATGGACGCCACTCTCGCCGTGCAGAAGGCCGTAGGCATAGTCCCCTGCCAAAGTGAAGGTGGCTGATTTCAGCCCTGCTTCATCGCCCGGTTGATAATCGTTCAAGGTGAATTTAAATCCGCGTGTCTCCGCCCAGCGTTGGTACATGCGCAGCAGCATATCGCCCCAATCCTGGGATTCCGTGCCGCCGGCGCCGGGGTGAATGGTCACGATGGCGTTCAAGTGATCGCTGTCGCCACCGAGCAACGTTTCGGTTTCCAGCAGGTCCACTTCATGGTGGAGCTTATCCAATTCCGCGCGCAACTCGGAATCGATGTTCTCGCCTTCACGCGAGAGTTCGAAATACGCCTCCATGTCGGCGAGATGGCTGGCCAATTTCCCGTCGGCCTCCAAGATTTCCATTAGCCGCTTCCGGGCAGCCCCAACTTTCTGCGAGGCTTCCTGGTCCTGCCAGAATTGGGGTTGGGCGATTTGCTCTTCGAGGGCTTGAAGTTCCTTGCGGCGCGCGGGAGCGTCAAAGAAAACTCCGAATGTCAGCAGCCTGCTTCTTTAGTTCATCAAATTCGCGTTGTAATTCTTCCGTCACAGATGCTCCTTAGAAAGAGTAGTCAGTTGTCAGTTGTCAGTTGTCAGTTGTCAGATGTCGGTAGTCAGTTTTTTGATTGTTAGTCGTTATAAACGCTCACGAGCCAACCATACAGGTTCCAATTCCATAACTCCAACAGGTTGGGCCACGACCTTTCACTTTTGCCTTTTGACTTTTGCACTTTGACTTTTGCCTTGCTCTTGCGACTGCCCAAAGGATGCGCCGAGAAGCATCAGCCCCCCCAGCGCGGCACACATCCATGCGAAAACATCGCCATGCGCCGAATAGAACGTCTCTTGCGTCTCGAAATCAAATCGCACCGGCATCGCTAGGCGCTGGTAGCGCGGGAATTCTTCCTGCACGCGGCCATAGGGATCGATAAGGGTGGTTAGCCCATTATTGGTGGCGCGCAGCAGATAACGATGATTCTCCACGGCGCGCAGCCGGGCCATTTCCAGGTGCTGATAAGCCGCTGCGGTATCACCGTACCAGGCATCATTCGAGATGTTCACCAGCACGCCCGCGCCGTTCGCCACTAGCTTCCGCGCGAGTTGGGGAATGATGGCCTCGTAGCAGATGAACACGCCGATGTTTCCGCCGGGCGACTTGGCCACCGGATAGCTAGTACCAGGAAAGAAGTTCCCTACGTCGGAAGTGATTTTGTGAACCAATCCGGGGAACGCCCAGCCTGGCACATACTCGCCAAAAGGCACCAAGTGAATTTTATCATAGCGGGACAACTCGGCGCCTTCCGGATCGATGGTGAAGGCGGTGTTGCTGATCGTATCTCCCTTCGCGTCCAGCGGGACAATCGTATTCACAATCACGATGGCATGCGTCTCGCGGGCCATATTCTCAACCGCATTTCGAAAAATCGGGTCGCGAGTGAAAAAAAACGGAGCGGGATTTTCTGCCCAAACCAGCAGTGGCGGATCGGCGATTGGCGAGAGTGGATTGCCGATTGTCGATTGCCGACTGCCGATTGGCGACGGTGGATTGCCGATTGTCGACTGCCGATTGGCGATTGCCGGAACGGCCTGCGGATTTTCGATTTTCGATTTTGGATTTTGGATTGCCGAGTCGGCCGAATTTTGAATCCCGGATTTTGAATTTTGAATCGAGCTCGCGTAATCGGGGAAATACTGTTCCGCGGCGGAAACACTGAACTGGACCAGCTTCTGAAGTTGTGTCGGGTCGCGCCAAGGAACCCACGATTCCAAAACGGCATCGTCCAAAGGCACGTTCGGTTGGATTAGAATCGCTCGCTCCTTGCCCGTAACCTCGGGAGGAGGAGCCAAGCGCCACTGGGCAACAAGCAGCAGCACCAACCAAATCGCCAGCGCCATTCCGGCGCGAGCGTGCCGCGGGGAGAGCAGCACCCAAGCCAGCAGCGCGCTGGTGGCGACGGCCAGAAACGACAGACCATACACCCCGGTCACCGCGGCAATCTGGCGCACGCCGGCCGCCTGCACGCCGTACCCGAGCAGGTTCCAAGGGAATCCGGTAATCAGGTAGGTCCGAGCCAACTCCATCGCCATCCAAAGAAATGGGCTCGCGGCCAACGCCCAGCCCGGCGAGCGGCGCGCCGCCCACCCCATCGCGACGCCGAAGCAGCCGAAAAACGTCGAATCGATAAGGACGAAGAGGATCAAAACAATTACAGCCAGGGCCGGCGCCAAATGGCCGTAAAACCTCATGACCGTTATGAACCAATAGCAGCTTCCAAAGAAGAAGAAGACGCCACCCACGTACCCCAGCAGAAATGCACGCTTCAGCCTCGTTTCACTCGCCAGCGCCGCGAGCAGGGGAAAACAGGCCACCCACACGACGCCGCGCAGATGGATTTTGGGAAAACAGGCCACCAGCATGAGCCCGCTCAGCGCACAGGCCACGAACCGGTTGGGGGCTTTCTCAAAGAGATTGCGCATCGATTTCTAAAAGGGCAGGGGCGATAAGCAGGGTTCGCCGATGGTATGCCGTGCGGAGCTTTAGAGTGCGGCAGCTTGCTGGCGCTTTCCTCACCGAGAGCTTGCTCGCGAAGATTTAGAAACTTCGAACAACTCGCCGCCGGGAAGCGGGCCGGGGGAAAAGCGGCAGCAAGCTGCCGCACTCTAAAGCTTCGCTACTGACATTCGCCCTCGTCGAGGTCCCCCAAAGATTCCGGCGCACCCCGCCACACTGGCCATCGCTGTAGGGAGTCAAGAGTCGTAGCGGCAATGACCCGATGATCCGATCGCCCGATGACCCGATTCTCCACCTCAGTGTTTGATAAAAGGCTTAAACCCTTCCTGGACAAGCTTGTCGTGCACCTTGTCGGCGTCGGCGCGTGACCTGAAGGGTCCGACTTGCACACGGAAAAGGTTATCGTCCGCGTGGGCATACTCAGGCGTCACCATGAACACCGGGTAACCGCGTCCCTTGAGAATATCAACCAGTGCTTCCGCATCCTGCTTGGTGCGCAGAGCCGCAACCTGCAGAGTTATTCCCTCCCACACCCGGCCGGCACTTGGAGTGGGTGAAGCTGAAGGATTCGAACTGGGCTTCGCCGCGGTCTGGAGTGGCGAAGCGTCTGCTCGCTGAGTCGCGGGAGTTGGCGGCCCCCCGGGCGGAATGACCTCGGTCTCCGGCGGAGAATTTGGGGCTGCATGGCCCGCAGCCGGATCCTGCGGCGCCGGTGGTGCGCTGTCGGGGGGCGGGTTTACCGTAGGCGGAATGGCCGGCGGCGAGCTTACAGCCTCCGTGGGGAGATCCGAATGAGAGCCGCGCTCGTTGTATCCCACTAAAAAGCCTAACGAAAAGAAAACTCCACAGGTTGCAACGCACACGAGAAAAATGAGGATCATGTACCGTGCGGAATGCTTTCTTTCCTCGTGTTCCCGGACCTCCGCTGCCACGTTGGACCTCCTGACGTCCTAGGCGCCAATGCGTGCGCGCCCGGATTCCTTGCTTATTTCTGCCCTTCTTCCAGCTTTGGGGCATGGCCAAACTTTCCTAACAAAGCCGACAGCAATTCCACGGGAACCGGGAAGACCACCGTGGTGTTCTTTTCGGTCCCGATCTCAACCAGCGTCTGGAGATACCGCAGCGTAATGGCGGTAGGCTCCTTAGCGATGACGGCGGCAGCCTCGGCAAGTTTCGCGGACGCCTGATATTCGGCGTCGGCGTGAATGATTTTTGCCCGGCGCTCGCGCTCGGCTTCGGCCTGCGCGGCGATGGCGCGCTGCATTTCCTGGGGCAGGTCAACCTGGCGCACTTCCACCTTCGTCACCTTGATGCCCCAAGGCTCGGTGTGCTCATCCAGGATGGATTGCAGGCGGCTATTCAGCTTTTCGCGTTGGGAGAGCAGATCGTCCAACTCGACCTCGCCCAATACCGAGCGCAGGGTGGTTTGCGCCAACTGCTCAACGGCATAACGGTAATTCTCCAGCTCAACATAGGCCTGCTGCGCGCTGATGACACGGAAATACACTACCGCATTGACTTTTAACGAGACGTTGTCCCGCGTGATGATGTCTTGCGGGGGCATATCCCACGCCACCACGCGAAGAGAAACCCGAACGAGCTTATCTATCGGCCAGAGGATGAAGATCAGTCCCGGCCCCTTGTCGGGCTTCTGGAGGCGGCCGAGGCGGAAGATCACCGCCCGTTCGTACTCCCGCATCACGTTCAAACAAGCCGAAACCCACATGAATATAATAACTACAACAGCGATGTATCCCATAACGTACTCCTCTCCGCATCTCTGCGGACACCACAATCCACTTATCAGTTCAACAACTCAATTGGCCCATTGGGCTTCGCCTTCTGCTTTCCTCGTCGGTCGCCGAGGGCGCGGAACTCTG
>CAZCVY010000064.1:18795-33675 GCA_964501985.1 uncultured Acidobacteriota bacterium
GCCTTTCCGCAAAGCGGGGCGGCAGAGCCGCACTCAGTTCAAGAGCTTCCCGCTAAGGCGAGCATTCCCGCGCCGGAAGTCTACCGGGTTTCGGCGACTGACTCAACCACTAAGGTAAGGCCTTCAATCTCCAGCACGCGAATTCGCGCACCCTGAGGGATTCGGTTCAAAGCTCGCGCTCCCCATAATTCGCCGCGTACCAGTACTTTCCCCGCCGGGTCGATATCTGTATTCGCCACGCCTACCAGCCCGATCATTCCCGCCTCTCCCGTAACAGCTTTGCGCCGTTTGGCGTAAATGGCGAAGCGCAGCAGGATAACCGTGATAGCTCCCAGGGGCAAGGCCACACTCAGCGCTGTGGGAAAATGAATGCGCGCTTCCGGCCACGGCGATTTAATCAGAATCATCGCGCCCAATACCAACGCAATAATTCCACCCGCCGCCAGCACGCCGTGCGAAGTCACCTTGGCCTCGAGCGCGAAGAGCGCCAAGGCGGTAATGATGAGCAGAACTCCGGCGTAATTGATGGGCAGAAAGTTAAAGGCATAGAGTGCCAGGACCAGCGAAATCGCTCCGAACACCCCGGGCGCGACCATGCCAGGATGGGTGAACTCGATGTACAGGCAAACAAGGCCGATGGCGCCTAGAAGAAAGGCAACGTTCGGGTCTGCCACCCAAACCAGCAGGGATTCAATTCGCGTCATCGGATAGGTCTCAACATCGGCGCCGGCCAGATGCAGGGTCGTCGTCGTGCCGTTGAAGCGTTGAACCGTCTTCCCGTCGAACTGAGCAAAGATTTCGTTCGGCGAACCCGCCACAGCGTCGATCAGCTTGCCCTCGAGAGCCTCCTTGTCTGTGAACGAGGAGCTCTTGCGAACCGCGTCGTCCGCCAACGTCACATTCCTTCCGCGTTTCTGTGCGATGGAGCGAATGTAGGAAGCGAGATCATTCTCGATCTTCTCGCTCATGGTCTTGTCCGCCCGCCCTCCCAGCAAGTCAACCGGATGAGATGCGCCGGTATTGGTGCCCGGCGCCATGATCGCCAGGTCTCCTGCAAGCAAAACGAAGAAGCCCCCCGACGCGGCGCTGGCCCCGCTTGGAGCAACATAAGTAATCACGGGAGCACGCGAAGCGTAGATTGCCTGAACGAGTTCCTGGGTGGAGGTTACCAGCCCGCCGGGCGTGTTCAGCTCCAGAAGAATAGCGTCGGCATTTTGATCATTGGCGTAACGAATTCCCCGCTCCACGTATTCCGCGCTTACCTGATGGATCATCATGTCGAGCTTAATATCCACCACGCGCGGCTGTGGCCGGGCTGCCCGAAGGGGATGGGAGGGAAGCGCAGAGGAGATAACAAGAAGGAACAGGAGCGCGGGGCGCAGGATTTTGGAGATCAAGGCGTCTTCCTTGCAGCCGGAGCTGCGGCCTGGATTTGGTCCAGAAATTGTTGGGCTTCCTGGTAGGCGGGATCGAGCTCGAGCGCGGCCAGTCCCTGCAAGCGCGCCAACTCCGGTTGCTTCATTGAGAATAGAACCCGTCCCAGCAAGAGGTGCCCTTCCGCAGTATCTTTCAATCTCAGTGAAGTCTGAATTTCTCCTTCGGCCTTCTGATGCTTCCCCTCGGCCTCAAGCGCCCTGCCCAGCAGCAAGTGTCCCTCGGGGTCATCCGCCGACAAGGCGACAACCTCGGACAGTTCGCGCTCCGCCTCGCCGTATTGATGGTCCGCCAGGAACTTCTTCCCCTGGGCCAGGTGTGCCTCACTGTGCTCCTGCGGGGAAGCGTTTGCCAGGCGCTCTTCCCTGGCATTGTGCAGCGTTAACTCCAGGAACATGTAAGCGCGGCCATCATAATTTTTCTTGAGACGCGGAAGAGGAAGCACGTCGCCTGAGGCGGGGGCTGCCTCCCCTACCTCATGCGCGGCGACCCAATCCAGTTCACTGCGCGCCGCCTCGGTGTTGCCCAGCTTGCCATAAACCACGGCGAGCAACGTGCGGGCTTCGGCATCCTCGGGGTCGGCTTGGACCGCGGCTTCAAGCGATTCCGCAGCCTCCCGATAGTGCCTCTCATATCCGAGGGCCACACCCCGGTTAAAGCAGAAATCACCATCCGAAGGATTGCTCTGGTAGGCGCGCTCAAAATTCTGCAAAGCCTCGGAGTAGTTGTCGCGGCGGGCCTCCAAAACTCCCAGGTTGTTGGCGACTTCGCCGAGCGGGAGCACCTTGGCCAATGTTTCAAAGTCGTTATCTGCAACCTGGTCGTGCCCGAGGAAAAACTCATCCACCCCGCGCAGGAACAACGACTCACTGTAATTCGCATCGGTTTCTTCGAGCTTCCCCAACCACGTGTTGGAATTCGCGTAGTCCTTGCGGTCAAAATAGAATTGGCCCAGGGCAAAGGCCGCGCGATGGTCGGAGGGGTCAAGCCGCTCGGATTCCGTATAGAAATGCAGGCGGCTGGCATCATCGGTAGCCAGGAGGCCGCGAATGTAATTCTCGAAGGCATCCAGGCGAATATCGTGAAAGCGCTTTAAGAATTCATCCTCATTGCCTACAGTGAAATCCGGGTCATGCGTCGCGAGCAATCGCCACGCCAGACGTGTCTGCAAGTCAACCAATTCGGCCAAGTCCCCGGTTACCTCCAGGGGCTGTGAAAGCTTCAGGCTTTTCACGTCGAACAGTTGCGCGCGTGCGACAAGTCGATTATCGGTTACATTGAAATTACCCAGGATGGCCCAATCCACTCCCAGAGTTTGCGCCACCTTAAATTCGCTGGCGATCGTCAGGGGAGCGTCCATGGGCACGCCCATCTGCGTGTATGCCGCGTTGCGTTCGCCGCGGTCGAGAACATAATTGTCCGGCTGGGGCAGGCGGGAAGAAAGGACTTGGGCGAAACTTTCTGAAATCCAGTTCAGATCCGCGCGGGGGCTCTGATTCTCAAAGGGAAAAACGAGGAGGGATCGCACCTCCGACAAGCCGCAAAGCTGCCAGGGGCAGGAGAACAGGAGCAGTAGAAAACCGAAGACTCTTCGCATGAACACTCAATCCGACCGCCATTATAACACTTCGCCGGATTCGACCCGCCGCATCCCACCCTCAAGGAGGGCGCGTTTTCCGAGGAGAGCATCCAATCGGTCAATCCTTGATGGCCACCGGAGGATTACGCATGAGTTCAACAAAAGCCGGGTAATTGCTGATCTTGGTGAAGTCGGGGTCGTCACCGATCTTCTTCGGATCGCTGAATCCGTCCTCGAGCGCGCGCCGCAGGTAGCGGACAGCATCGTCGGCATCTCCGATCGAGGCAAAGGCCTTGGCCAAATAGAAATAAAATTCAACATCGGCTCCGCTGGCGTGCACTACCGTCCCAACTGCGGACTCTTGCGCCATAACCTTCGGATCGATCCCCAGCGCCGTGCGATACTCTGCCACCGCCAAATCGAACTTTTTCATATGATAGTAGGAGGTGCCTAAATTCAAGTGGAAAGAGGCATTGTTGCCCATCAACTCGATCGCCCGTTGGTAATACTTGATCGATTTCCCATACTTCTTTTCCATGCAATAAACAGTGCCGATGTTGTTCAACGCCTCAGGGAAATTCTTGTCGACGCGAACAGCGTTGGAGTAAGCCTTCTGGGCGCTGCTAAATTTGTTCTGGACCTGATACGAAATCCCAAGCTTGTTCCACACCACCGGGTTCTTGAACGATGACAATTTCAGAGCCCGGTAGTAATAGTCCGTCGCGTCCTCATAGTTTTTTCTCGCCATGAAGATGTCGGCCCGCTCTTCCAGGGTTAGTTGCTTGGTTTGGGTGGGGTGGGCCAAAGCTGACTCCACTGCCGGGGGAGTTTGTTCCACACCGCGACCCGTCACGATTGCCGGCGCAGCCCCCCAAAAGGCTGCCGCCACGGCCAGAAAAATAGCAGCAAAGGAGCCCGTACGTAGCATTTGGAGTTTCATGGTTCGTCCTCCCGCCAACAGGAAATTCCCTTGGGACAGGCAGACAGTTGCGCTTTTACTGCTCCGGCGGTGATTGCTTTGTTGCATCCGGAGGGTCTGCCGGTTTCGGGTTCTTGCCCTTGAAGATCGAAAGGAATCTCTTCAGCACGCCGCCTTTCTTTTCGTCGGGTTGCTGAGAGGCATCATTGGGCGCGACGGCAACGTTGGGGGCTTCGACAGCCGCGTTTGGGTTCTTCGGAGAAACCGGGAGCGCAACGACCGGCGCCGTCGTGGCATTGCCGGAGTGGAACAACTTGCTGAGAATCCCACCCACACCCTGCCGTGGCGTTTGCGCCTGCGGTTCCGTCCCCTCGATAAAGTATTCGTTGAGGGCGGCGACGGCCTCATTACCGCTAGGAAGGGTGGACGTCACCTGCACGGGGACGGTCACGATGCCGGGCGGTGGGTCAAAGGGTGTGACATCGTGATAGGCAGGGTACTGGGTGGCCTCTCTCATGAATGCCGTCCAGATGGGTAACGCCGAATCCGCTCCCTCGAGGTTCAGTTCGCGATCGTCGTCATATCCCACCCAGGCGACGGCCAACAAATTGGAAGTAAAACCGGCAAACCAGCCGTCGTGCGAGGTTCCGGTCTTGCCCGCGGCGGGCAACCGAAATCCTCGTGAACGGGCGCCAGCCCCGGTGCCATTATTGATGACACTTTCCAGCAAGCTGACCATTAGGAATGCCACTCGCGGGTCCAGCACCTGGCGAGTAACCTCCGAACTTTGCCAGAGCAGGTGCCCGGACGAATCATTAACCGCTAGAATGAACCGCGGATCCACGTGGATTCCGCCATTCGAAAAGATCGTGTAGGCGCCGGCGACTTCCAGGGGCGTTGCCACATAGGATCCCAGCGCAATCGCGGGCGTGGCCACCAAAGCGGTATTGAATCCCGCCGCCACCGCGAGATTGCGCACCTTTTCATATCCTACCATCTCGGCCAAACTCACGGTGGCCACGTTCAGTGAATGCATCAATGCCGTCCGCAGCGTCACTTCCCCGAAATACTGCTGCTTGAAGTTTTCCGGTTCGTAAGTCACGTCTCCAAATTGGAAAGTGGTAGGTTCGTCATGGAGCAGCGTGGCAGGGGTAATGAGCGGTTGCGATCCGTCCACACCGGAGGTCAGCGCCGCCGCGTACACGAAGGGCTTGAACGACGACCCTGGCTGGCGTTTGGCCAGCACATGGTTGAGCTGACTGCGGCCATAATCGCGCCCTCCCACCAAGGCCTTCAGCCAACCCGTGTGAGGGTCAAGGACCACCAAAGCTGTTTGTGGTTGCAAAGGATCGGGCGGCGGAGCGTTCTTGGCCGCCTTGGACCTTTTCAATCGCTTGTCAATTTCCGCAGCGCCGACATTGACAGCCGCGGACGCCGCTTCTTGCACGTCCAGGTCGAGGGTGGTGTAAATCCGGTAGCTCTGGGAGAGCAGATCGTGCTCGGTGAATTGTGAGAGCAACTGATCCTTCACCATGTCAACAAAGTAAGGAGCCTCAGTGCCCTCGACATTGCGCGTCACCACACCCAAGGGCTCGCCGGAAGCCTTTTCCGCCTGCTCAGGGGTAAGCATGTCAAGATCCTTCATGCTCCTCAGGACAAAGTTGCGGCGCTCCAAAGCTCGGGCGGGAGACTTGTAGGGTGAATAGAGATTCGGGCCGCGAATCATTCCCGCCAGCAACGCGGCTTCGTCAGCGGTGAGGCTGCCCACGTCCTTATTAAAGTAGGCGTTGGCCCCCTCCCCGAATCCATAAATGGAGAAACCTCCCCGCTGTCCCAGATAAATCTGATTCGCGAAGAGCTCAAAAATCTGTTCCTTATTCAGCCGCTGTTCCAGCATGAGGGCAAGAAAGACCTGGTTGATTTTGCGGCTTAATTTCCGCTGTGGGGTGAGCCCAAAGATGTTGCGGGCTAACGTCATGGTCAGGGTGCTTCCGCCCTGCGGGATCTCGTCTGATCGGAAAAGATCATGCACACCGGAAGCGACGATGCGGTAAACGTTCACGCCGTGGTGGGAAAAGAAACTATGATCTTCCGCCGCCACCACGGCATTGACGACAGACTTGGGGAGATCCTGGTATCGCACCAGGCGCCGCTTGCTGCGCGAGGTGTCGAAGAGCGAGGTGATAACTTCCGGCTCCAGCTTGTAGCTCTCGAGCGGCGACGTGTCGGTCAGCGAGTTGATGGAAGCGATGTGCCCGTTGGTAAACTCGAGCGCGGCCGGCCCTTCCTTGAAAGAATCGTTCTGAAAAAAGGAAGCGGAGCCGGGCCGAATTTCCAGGCGACTGCCGACCAGACGGTAGGTGCCGACTTGAGATCCTCCCTCGTACTCGGCGTAAAGCCCCTTGCGCAGCCGCGCGGCCACCTTTTCGGGGGTTATCGCCTCACCCACGAATACGGGCGTGGGCGCGGCAAAAACCACGGAGGCGTGATTGAACACGTCGCCACTCAACCGGGCGTCGATGACCCGCGAAAAGCGCACATAAAAATAGATAAACGTTGCCACCGCGGCCAAAAACACCAGCACTGCGGCGCCAATGAGGATCTTCTTGCCCTTTCCCCACGAAGCGATTCTCAGCCCAGCAAGTTTGCGCCGGACCGATGACCCGCGCTTTCCTCGAGATTCCGAAGTTGGACGGACTGTCACGGTTTATATGATGGACTTGTTTTCAGATGAGTCGGTGAAGTGGAGCTGGAGCGTGTATACCTTCAAATCGACAGGGACATGGAGATCAACGGTGACACTCAACTTGTTCGCATTCGCGCTCACGATCACCTCCTCCGCAGCTAAGGGAAGGTCCAGATCCTGTGCCCTGGCGAGGACGTTGTTTCGAATTACGTCCTCCGTGGCGTGCTGCGTTAGCCAAAAAGGCGTCTGATTCGTGATGTAATCCTGGAGTTGATAGTTGTCCACATAAACGGGAATGGTTTTTATACTCGTAAAGATCAGCGCTGCGAGGAAACCGAGCCAGAGGATGGCTTTAAAAGTGATGCGTCCCGACTCAGACCTCCGCATGGTGTCCCCCGTAGTGGGCAATTCCCTCCCCTGTTATCCCCGGTTCAACGCCAATAAACTCGAGATCACCTCATCCAGCTTAACATCCTGAATTTGCTTTGTCGAGCGCTGGAAAATCTCCGCCAACCCTTGCTCAAACTTGCGTTTGCCAATGGTCACACGATAAGGCACCCCGATCAGATCAGCGTCTTTAAACTTGACTCCGGGCCTCTCGGCGCGGTCGTCAAAAAGCACATCCAGGGAGTGCGCTTGCATTTCCTTATAAAGCTTTTCCGCGGCCTCGCGCAGTCGCACATCGTCCATGTTGGCCGCCGTCAGGATGACGTCAAAGGGAGCGATGGAAGCGGGCAGGAACATGCCATCGCGGTCGTGGTTCTGCTCCACCGCCGCACTCAGGATGCGCTCCACGCCGATGCCGTACGAACCCATCACCAGCGGAACCTCGCGGCCGTTTTCGTCAAGTACCGTGGCGTGCATCGCCTGGGAATAGCGGCGCCCCAGCTTGAATATATGGCCTAACTCTACGGAAACGCTGATCCGCATCGGTTTGCCGCACCTCGGGCAAAGATCGCCAGCGGATATCACCCGCAAGTCGCGGTACTCGGAAGTGAAATCTCGGCCAGGGGTTACGTTGCGCAGGTGGGTATCATCCCGGTTCGCTCCGGCAATCAAGCCGCGGCGGCCCTCCAGGGCCTTATCAGCAAGGATCCTGACCCCTTTCAATCCCACCGGACCGAGCGATCCCAGGTGCGCCCCAAGCAACGCCCGGGCCTCGTCCGGCAGCGCCGGGCGGAAAACGTCGGTGCCGAGCGTCGCGGCCAACTTGGTTTCGCTCAAAGTGTGATCCCCGCGCAGCAGGATCAAAATCGCCTGGCCGTCCACCACATACACCAGCGTCTTGATCATCCGGTTGCCGGGCTCGCCAGTGAACTTCACCAGGTCATCGATGGTTTTCTGCCCAGGCGTGGAGAAGGGCTCGGGTGCAGCATCGCTCTCAGGGTCCGCCACGGGAGGGGCAATCCCTTCAGCCTTTTCCAAATTCGCCGCGTAGCCGCAATCGCACAACGCGATCAGGTCCTCGCCCGCGTCCGTGGGCGCCGTGAATTCATGCGAGTGGGTGCCGCCCATTGTTCCCGAGTAGGCTTCGACAATCACGTACTTCAGTCCGCAACGGTCAAAAATGTGACGGTAGGCGTCGTAATGCTTGCGATAGCTAACGTCCAGGCCGGCGTCGTCGAGGTCGAAGGAATATGAGTCCTTCATCCAGAATTGCCGTAGGCGCAGCAAGCCCGACTTGGGGCGCGGCTCATCGCGAAACTTTTCCTGGATCTGATACCACATCTGAGGAAGCTGCTTGTACGAGCGCAATTCTCCGCGAGCGATATTGGTCATCTCCTCTTCGTGGGTTACACCGAGGACCATTTCATGGTCGTTCCGGTCCTTGAACTTGAAAATCGTCGGGCCGTATGCGGCGTAGCGCCCGGACTCTTTCCAAAGTTCCGCCGGGTTCAGCGCGGGCAGATAAAATTCCTGCGCCCCAATGGCGTTCATCTCCTCGCGAATAATCCGGATGATCTTCAGCAGGGATCTTTGCGCCAAGAAGAGATGCGCATATACCCCCGCCGCAACCTGGCGAATGTATCCCGCCCGCAGCAACAGGCGATGGCTGGGAACTTCTGCTTCGGCGGGATCCTCCCGCAAAGTAGGAATAAAAACCTGGCTCCAACGCATGATATCGACCTTTCACTGTGAGCTCTCAGCCATCAGCTTACAGCGGTCAGCTTGCAACTCGGCGTTTGCGACGATGGCTGTTTTCGGACGGTCTACGGCGCCCGTTCAGAATCCGTCATTGTTGAAGATACGGCCTCACATTGTCAAGAAAGGCTAGAACACGACTGTATTTCGGCTCACTATCAAGTAACCTTTCAGCCGTCGTATGCATCATATTGGCAGGGTAGAATTGCCGCTCGCAAACCACTCATCCCAAAAATCAGCGGACAACTCCACGAGTGCGTTTATAGCGAAGCTATAAAGCGCCAAGGTAAAACCTACTTAACATCTGAAACTTTATGCAAAACAGTTGCGTCTATACGACCGTGAAGAGAATTAGCGATGAAGGATGAAGCGAAACAAGGGGAGTCAATCGGAGTTGCAAGGAACGAGCAGAAGCCGAGGAAAAGACTCACGGCAGATGATTCAGGAGGACGACAATGCGTAACAAACTTCCGCTTTTAACTCTCGCCGTCGTGGTTGGGGCAGGATTGTGCTGGGCAGCACCGCCCACCACTGACTCGCAGGCCGTGGCGAGCATTCAATCCCGACTCGACAAGGCAAAGGTGAATAAGCATGGCGAAGTGCAGGTAACGTATGCAGGAGGCATTGCGACGCTCACCGGGACGGTGGATAACCTGGGAAGCAAGCTCGACGCGGAGAAAGCCGCCCAAAAGGTGCACGGCGTGACGCAGGTTGTCGACAATATTCAGGTGCGGGCCGATGAAGTGACCACCCAGCAAATGTTGGAACAGGCGCGGCACGAGATTGTGATGTACTACGCTTACGGGATCTTCGACAACGTGAACTTCGAAGCCCACAACGGAACGCTCACCGTCAGTGGACAAGTCACCCAGCCGTTTAAGAAGACGGACATTGGGAACATTCTTGTGCGCGTCAAAGGCGTGGCGGAATTGAACAATAATCTGGGGGTCTTGCCCCTCTCGACGTTTGATGACCGCCTGCGGCTGCAAATCGCGCGGGCTATATATGGCGGTCCGTTCTTTATCCGCTATGCCAATCAAGCGCTTCCCCCAATTCACATCATTGTGAAAAACGGGAACGTGACCTTGGAAGGCGTGGTGGCTTCGACCTTGGACCGCACGAAGGCCGAGATGGCCGCGCTCCATACCGGCCTCTCCTTCGCGGTCGTGGACCACCTCCAGGTCGAAAGATCCTAACGGCCTGCTTGATCCATCCCCCCTAAAGCCTGCGCTGTGCAAGTTCAGCGCAGGCTTCCTCCTTTATGTGGCCGCGCTTGAGGAAATCCGCCCAGTCAGTTTTAGTGGTGCAGATTGCGCCGCTTCCACCCCTTAGGTAGAATGCGGGAGGAGAGTTTTCATCACTCGTGTCCAAAATAAGAGATCAGAGTAGACGGACGATCTGCGGCTTCGCCGCTTGCTATGCGGGCCGGCTGCGCCTGCCCGGAATGCTGTCCTAACGCCCAACCTCATCCTCACCGCGCCGGAGGCTGAGCCTCCGGCGCGGTGAGGATGAGAAAAAAGGGCCATTTCGGCCCGGAAGGGCGAAGCCCTTCCGCAGAGCGGCGCGGCGGAGCCGCAGGGCTCATTTATATTGGACGTGAGTGAGTTTTCATCACCCATTCATCTATTTGTTCGGTGAGGATGCCGTTGCCGGAAAAGAAGCCCATCGCTTTGGCGTCAGATCACGTCGGCCTTCCACTAAAAGAGAAAGTCCGCGATTATCTGATCGGCAAGGGTATCGAGGTGTGGGACTTGGGGACATTCTCCCTCGACCGGGTGGATTACCCTGACTACGCGGAGAACGTCGCCCGGCAGGTCGCCGCAGGCAAGGCGGAATGCGGCGTCCTGGTGTGCGGGACGGGCCTGGGAATGATGCTGGCAGCCAACAAAGTCCGGGGAATACGCGCGCTTCCCTGCAACGACACGATTTCGGCCTATTTCGCTCGCTCGCATAACAATGGCAACGTCCTTGCCCTCGGCGCGCGGCTGGTGGACGATGCGACCATGCAAAAAATCGTCGATACGTGGCTCGCCACGCCTTTTGAAGGGGGCCGGCACGAATCAAGGTTGGAGAAGATTGATGCCATCGATGCAAACTACCCTCGGGAGAAAAGCTTATGAATTCTCAAATACGGTCTCAATCGCGTTCGCTCCATGAGGTCGACCCGGAAGTTGCGCGTGCCATCGATTTGGAAGTTGACCGCCAAGCTCGCACTTTGGAATTGATCGCTTCTGAGAATTTCGTCAGCGAGGCGGTGCTGGAAGCACTGGGTTCCGTGATGACCAACAAATACGCCGAGGGCTTGCCAGGGAAGCGATACTATGGCGGTTGCGAATACGTTGATGTGGCGGAGAATCTTGCCATCGAGCGCGCCAAGAAGCTCTTCGGCGCGGAGCATGCCAACGTCCAGCCCCACTCCGGCAGCCAGGCCAATCAGGCCGTTTACCTGACTGTGCTCAAACCCAGCGACACGCTGCTGGGCATGAGCCTGGCACATGGCGGCCACTTGACGCACGGGCACCCGCTGAATTTCTCCGGAAAGATGTACAAGATTGTTTCCTATGGCGTCAGCAAGGACACTGAAACCATCGATTACGACGAGTTGGAACGCCTCGCCAAGGAGCATCGGCCCAAGCTTATTTTGGCCGGGGCCAGCGCTTATCCGCGCACGCTGGATTTCGCTCGCTTTGGCGCGATTGCCCGCGAAGTTGGAGCTGTGCTGATGGTGGACATGGCCCACATCGCCGGACTCGTGGCTGCAGGCCTGCATCCGAGCCCCTTCCCGCACGCCGACTTTGTCACTACCACAACGCATAAGACCTTGCGCGGACCGCGGGGCGGCGCCGTGTTTTGCAAAGAGCAATACGCTAAAGATCTCGACAGGATCGTGTTCCCAGGTATTCAGGGCGGGCCTCTCATGCACGTGATCGCGGCCAAGGCCGTCTGCTTTCATGAAGCTCTCCAGCCAGAATTCGCCGAGTATCAGAAACAGATTATCGCCAACGCCAAGACAATGGCGGAGGCGCTGGCGGCGGAAGGCTTCCGCATCGTCGCTGGCGGAACGGACACGCACCTGATGCTGGTCGACGTATTCACTAAGAAAGTTACCGGCCGTCAGGCGCAGGAAACGCTGGAGCGTGCCAGCATCACCGTCAACAAGAACGCCATCCCCTTCGACGCTAATCCTCCCGCCGTGGCCAGCGGCATCCGCGTGGGAACACCTGCCGTCACGATCCGCGGCATGAAGGAGCCCGAAATGCGGCAAATTGCGCGCTGGATCGGCGAAGTCCTGAACCATCTCGAGGATGAATCCACCGTCAAGCGCGTCCGCGGCCAAGTGGAATCGCTGACGGAAAAGTTCCCCCTCTACGAAAACCGGCGTGTGGCGATGGGAACGAAAGCGTGAGGACAAACAGGGCGGCTCTTCTTACCGCTCAAGGGCTTGGCGTGGTTAATCTTCGGGGACACCATCACTGTCGTTCGATGGCTCATCATTTCTTAAGACGAGGTTTTACCATGAAAACTAGACGCCGCATTGAGAGCGTTTCTCTCTTCATCTTCTCGTTGGGCGCGGCAATGTTTCTGTTCACGACGCCCCAAGGTCGGGCGGATGAAGGGATGTGGACCTTCGATAACCTCCCTCTCCAGCAACTCCAGCAGCGTTATGGTTTCACGCCTGACCAGGCGTGGCTCGATCACGTCCGCTTGGCCAGTGTGCGATTTAACGACGGCGGTTCCGGCTCGTTTGTCAGTCCGCATGGACTGGTCTTGACGAACCACCACGTGGCGCTGACACAACTGGAAAAGGTTTCCTCTGCGACGCGCGACTATGTGCTGGACGGTTTTTACGCGCGGACGCCCGCGGACGAGTTAAAGTGCCCCGACCTGGAATTGAACGTTCTGGCTTCCATGGAGGATGTCACCCAGAGCGTGCAGAGCGCCGTAACCTCCGGCATGAGCGAGTCCGACGCCTTGAAGGCCCGCAAGGCGGAAATCGCCAAGATTGAAAAGGAGAGCACGGAAAAGACGGGCCTCCGGTCCGACGTCATCACGCTCTATCAGGGTGGCGAATACTGGCTTTATCGCTACAAGAAATACACGGACATCCGGTTGGTCTTCGCGCCCGAGCAGCAAATCGCTTTCTTTGGAGGCGATCCCGACAACTTTACCTATCCGCGCTACGACATCGACTTTGCACTTTTTCGCGTTTACGAGAACGGGAAGACTGTGGAAAGTACCAACTATCTGAAATGGAACCCCCAGGGTGCGGCCGACGGCGAGCTGGTTTTTGTTTCCGGCAACCCCGGTTCGACCAGCAGGCTCGATACTCTTTCTCAGATAGAAACGCAGCGCGACGACACTCTTCCGCTCGCCATCAAGACTTTGGAGTACCGGTTGCGAACTGCCAACGCCTACGCTGCGCTGGGGCCGGAACAGGCGCGCCGAGCAACCCGGCAAATCTTCCTTACCGAAAACTCGCTTAAGGCCTTCCGCGGCATGAACCAGGGCCTTCACGACCCGAGCCTGATCGCCAAGAAGCGGGCAGATGAGGTGGCGTTTCGTGCGCTGATCAGGAACAACCCGGAGTGGCAGAAAGCGTATGGCCAGAACTGGGATTCCATCGCGGGCGCAGAGACCAAGTACCGAGAAATTCTCAAACCCTACAGGTTTCGCTCGCTGGGGTGGTCCTCCCTGAGTCTCACGGCGCTCGAGATTGTCCAATACGTGGTTGAAGTCAAGAAGCCCGACGGGGGGCGATTGGAAGGCTACCACGATTCTCAACTCGATTCGCTGCGGTTCCGGCTTCTTTCGCCGGCGCCGGTCTATCGGGATTTTGAGCAAGCGATGCTAACGGGATTCCTCGGCATCTCTCGAGACGAGCTGGGGCCTGACGATCCTTTTGTCAAAGAAGTACTCGCGGGAAGTTCGCCAGAAGAAGTGGCCAAGGGAGCGATAACCAATACCAAGCTGGTTGACGCAACCTACCGTAAGTCGCTTATCGAGGGCGGAGAAGCAGCCGTTCAGGCCTCCACGGATCCGCTCATCGTTCTCGCACGCAAGGTCGATCCCTGGCGACGGAAGATGATCAAAGTCTACGAAGATGAGGTGGAAAGCGTGGAAACTCCCGCGGGAGAGGGGATTGGTAAAGCACGCTTCGCGGCCTACGGTAAATCCTCCTACCCGGATGCAACCTTCACCCTGCGACTTTCCTTCGGCGCGGTAAAGGGCTATCCCATGAACGGTACCCAAGCCCCTCCCAAGACGACCCTCTATGGCCTCTATGACCGCGCCTATAGTTTCGACCTGAAGCCGCCTTATAATCTTCCATCTCGATATCTCGAGCGGAAAGCCGCGCTCGACCTCACGACTCCCGTCAACTTCGTCAACACTTGCGACATTATCGGTGGCAATTCTGGATCACCTGTGATCAACAAGCGCGGCGAGCTCGTGGGACTGATTTTCGATGGCAACATCGAGGGTTTGGTCGGCGACTACGTCTATAACGAGGAGAACAATCGAGCCGTGGCCGTCCACAGCCGCGTTATGATTGAAGTGCTCCGCAAACTCTTTGACGCCGGCTCCCTGGCTGACGAACTGACGGCGAAATGAACGCACTCCATAGATCGATCGGTTGATTAAAATCACAGATCGCCAGTCGCTAGTTTACACATTCGGCCTTCCGGCTTCTGACTCCGGACACTAAGCGGACTCCAGAAGCGGGGCAACGTCAAAGTCCGCGAAGTTTTCTCAGGCCCAGCGAAACGGAGGCAAAAGCAGCCAGGGCGCCGGAGAAAAAATAGGAGCACGTCCCTTTTTCATTGATGATCGGGCAGTCTGTCAGTCTCGACGCTAGGTTTGGAGGCCAACTTGCTGGCTTAAGAGTTGGTCGAGTCAAATCGCGCACCCGCGGCCGGGTGGGGAAAGTCGCTCCACGGGCTGGAAGTCGCGGGAGGAAGAGACGAATGGACTCCTCGAAAGGTGTACAAAGCGACATTTCGTCGATGCCAATCAAGCCAGCTCACCAAAATAAAAAAGATGTTAAAAATGAAGGGTGGTCCCGTTATATTGATGAAAACAAACGGAAAAATATCGGACAAAACGGATCATCCCAATGAGTGT
>CAZCVY010000065.1:0-33239 GCA_964501985.1 uncultured Acidobacteriota bacterium
AAACGGAGGGAAAACGTCCGCCGGGGCTACTCCTACGATGTTCATGAAAACAAGCGACTTATCTCTGTATACCTACGATGTTGATGAAAACAAAGGTAGTTGTTCGTCGGAGTCGACCGCCCTCAACGCCCTTGAGGGCTCGACGCGGGGGCCGGAGTGAACCCCGCCGCGGCCCATTTCCCGGCAACGGGAGCAAGAAAGAATTATTAATTATACGTTCGAAGCCGGAATGTGCATGAAAACAAAGGATAACGAGACACAATGCCCGAATAAAAACAGACTTTTAGGTCTTAATTTTCGACATTTACGTCGAATCGACACTCTTTTTGCAGAAAAACGCAGATTCGGAACGACAGTTTGTCAGAGCAATTCGATTTGCTTTTTCGCGGGTTTCAGCGTGCATAATATAGCCCATTTGCGAGGGATGAGCCGTCCTGGTTTCGGGTGTAGCGCCGGCTTCCAGCCGGCACCCGAGCCACCAAGATGGCGAGTGGGCAAGCCCGAGTTGGACAGGCTCAGCATGGAAGGTCAGCACAAAGGCAAGAACGCCCCCGAGGAAGGAGTAAGTCGGTTCCTTGGCCCGCCGCGGGACAAATCGGTTATGCGACGTTGGGTCTACCCGGCCGAAAGAGCTCAGGGAAAACCCTTTGCGGCCCGGCGAGGGGTTCTGGTAGAATCCGCGCCGAGATGACACTGGTGTTACGCCAAGGTTAAGTCATGCGCACAAATGCCCTCGGGCGCTCTCCGGCGCGGCGCTCAGACTTTCGGGCAACAGACGCTTCGACCTTCAGGAGGCTGATCAATGGGCTACCTCGATAAACTCGACCTCGACCAGAAGTTGGAATCGAAGAAAGAATACGAAGAACTGCTGGAGGAGTATCAGTTCCGGCTGCTGCAAATGCAGCGCAAGATTATTGAGAAGGGAATTGCCGTCGCCATCGCTTACGAAGGCTGCGACGCGGCGGGCAAGGGGGGGAACATCAAGCGCGTGACCGAATCGCTTGACCCACGCGGTTACGAGGTGCACGCCATCGGGGCGCCGACCCCGGCGGAGAAATCCGCGCATTACCTGCGGCGATTCTGGCTGCGCCTGCCCGCCCGCGGCCGAATCAGCATTTTCGATCGTACCTGGTATGGGCGGGTGCTGGTGGAGCGCGTGGAGAAATTCGCCAAGAAAGAAGAATGGCAGCGCGCTTATCGCGAGATCAATGAATTTGAGAAGACGCTGACCGACGATGGCTTGGTGCTGGTGAAATTCTGGATTCATATTTCCAAGAAGGAGCAACTCGAGCGTTTTAAGAAGCGCGAGAAGGATCCCTGGAAAAACTGGAAGCTGACCGACGAGGATTGGCGCAACCGCGAAAAGTGGGATGCGTACATCGCAGCTCTGGAAGAAATGTTTGAGAAGACCGACACGGATTACGCTCCCTGGACCATCGTGGAGGGAAACTGGAAATGGTTTGCGCGCATTAAAGCCCTGAAGACGGTGGTGAATCGCATTGAAGCGCATCTCTGAAAACCCGTCTCGCCGCGCCTTCCTGCAAACCGGCGTGGCGGCAGCGGCGGCGGCCGGCGCCCCCCGAGGTCTCGCGGCCGACGGGGGCCAGACCTTTGTCGACATTATCCGGCCGCCCGATTACGTCGCGGCTTATGTGGAGGGCGCCGGCCGCAAAACGCTGGCGAAATCCGGCAGCCGCTGGCAGGATGCGGACGTGGAAGTCTCCGCCGAGGCGAAGCAACAGGCCGGGGCGAGGACCCTGGCCTTCTCGGTAGCCTCTCCGAGCAGCCCGCTGGAGCGCCTCGAATTGCGCTGGTGGGGCCGCCTGCCCGAGGGCTCGCGCTTCCTCGGCGACCAGTGGGAACGCTCCTACGGCGACTTGGAATGGCGCGGGTTTGACGCCGACCGCGTGATGCCCTGGTACTTCCTGGCCGCTACGGGGCGGGGAACTCACGGCTACGGAGTGAAGACCGGCGCGGGGGCCTTTTGCTTCTGGCAGGCCGATGCCGAGGGCATTTCCCTGTGGCTCGACGTCCGCAACGGCGGCAGCGGCGTGCGGCTGGGCGACCGTAGCCTCGCGGCGGCCGAGGTGGTGGCGCTGCGGGGGCGCCCGGAGGAATCTCCCTACCGCGCCGCCTGCGCGCTTTGCCGCGCCCTCGCCGGGCCCGCGCGCTTGCCCGCCAAGCCCCTCTATGGCTCCAACAATTGGTATTACCTCTACGGCGAAAACATGACGGCGGAAGTCGTTCTGGCCGACGTCGATCAGTTGGCTGAGCTATCGCCGGTTCAGGAGAACGCCCCCTACATGGTCATCGATATGGGATGGGCCAAGGGGCGGGAGGGGGAAGGCCCCTGGACGGAGGACCATCTGCGCATCGCGGAAGTGCCCGGCTTGCCCGCCGAAATGAAGAAGCGCGGCGTGCGGCCGGGAATCTGGGTGCGGCCGCTCCTGACCGTGGACCCCGCGGCGAAGGGTTGGGCGCTTGCCGGGGCGGGGAAGCCAACGCCCGCCGAGTCGCCCTTTGTCATCGACCCCAGCGTGCCCGATGCTCTCGCGTACATTCAAGAGGGGCTGCGGAGGATTACCGGGTGGGGCTACGAGCTGGTCAAGCACGACTATTCAACGTTTGACATCCTGGGCCGCTGGGGGCCGGAAATGGGAGCGGCGCTGACGTCCGGCGGCTGGCACTTTGCCGACCGCAGTAAGACCACGGCGGAAATTGTGCGGCAATTCTATCGCGCCCTCCGCGAGGCGGTGGGCGGCGGCATCTTGCTCGGCTGCAACACCGTAGGCCATCTCGGCGCCGGGATTTTTGAATCGCAGCGCACCGGCGACGACACTAGCGGCCGCGATTGGAACCGCACCCGCAAGATGGGCGTGAATACCATGGGCTTCCGAATGCCGCAACACCGGGCTTTCTTCCTGATGGACCCCGACTGCGCCCCGGTTTCAAAGACCGTCCCCCTGGCCATGACCCGGCAATGGCTCGACCTGGTGGCCCGAAGCGGCGCCGCGCTCTTTATTTCCGCCAATCCTGTTGAAACGACAGCGGAAGAGAAGACGTTGCTGAAAGAAGCCCTCCACACCGCCGCTCGCGTCCAGCCGGAAGCCGAGCCGCTCGACTGGATGGAAACCACCTCGCCACAACATTGGAGGCTGGGAGGAAAGGCGACAAGTTTTACCTGGTTCGGACAAAATGGTGTTGATTTCTTTAGCACTTAAGGTTCGTGTGGTCCTCGCGCTGCCTTCCTTGCGGTTGTCCCACTTGACACCAGTTCGCCCCTCCCGTAGCATTCAAAGTGGCCCCCCTAGCGAGCATTTGCGGACTGTGTCGACGATTTGCAGAGTATCCACAATCGGGCACGGTGAAAAGCAGGGGATTTGGCCGGGTGCAAGCGGTGAGGTGAATTGTGATCATTTCGATGCATTTCAAAGATGATGTCGCGATGTTGAGTCTGAGTGGGAAATTCCTGGCGGGCAGCGACGGCCCTTATCTGCGGCAGAAGGTCAAGGACTTGATGGACGCGGGAACCCGCAAGCTCATCATCGATTTCGCCGAGGTGCCGTACATCGACTCGACGGGCCTGGGGTTTCTTGCGGGCGCCCGGGTGACTGCGCAAAACGCCGGTGCGGGGATTGTCCTGTCCGGCATCAATCCCCATGTGCGCAAGATCTTGGACGACGTAAACCTGACGCAATTCTTTGTGCTCGCCCCCAACGAGGCGGCGGCCGTGGTTTTACTGAACCAGCAGAAAATGGCGGACGGAGCAGGTCCCATTCCTGCCAAGCGCGACGTAAAGAGTAAGAAGCAGGCCGGCCCCGCGGCAGCGGAAGTGTAAGCCCAATCAACTAACGCCTGATGTAAGTAGTGAGTTCATGGACATCCTAGGGCGACGCCGCACGGAGCGAATCCTGGCCCCTGTTCGGATTCGCGTTATCGGGAATGACGCGCAGGGAGTCTCGTTCGCGGAAGAGACCGTGACCGTCAGCTTCAATCAGCAAGGCGCGCGGATCAGCTTGGTCCACTCCCTGTTGCCCGACGATGTCATCCTGCTCCGCAACATCGAGAACGACATCGAAGAAGAGTTCCGGGTGGTCGGCGCTTTCCAACAGGTTTTTGGCAGCCGCCGCGAATGGGGCGTGGAAGCGCTCAACCCGAATAGCGGCATCTGGGGAGTGGAGTTTACCCCGACTGCGGACAGCGCCCAACCCAAAGTGCTGATTGAATGCGGCGCTTGCAAGACGGCCGCGCAAAGCGTCGTTTCGAGCGTCGAATTCGACGTGCTGCTGGCCACCGGATTGATCTCGCGGCACTGCGAGCGCTGCAACGAAACCACCCGCTGGAAGCCCAGTTCCCAAGTTGTAACTCCGGAAATGCTGGTCAAATCCGCGAAGCCAAACAGGGGAGAGCAAAAGGTTCGCCGCACCCGCCGCCTGAACCTTACCATGCACCTTCGTGTGCGCAATCCCTGGGGCGTTATGGATATCGCCCAGACCCGCAACGTGTCCAAAGCCGGGCTTTGCTTCGTCAGCAGTCAGCGCTTTTCTCCCGGAGATGACATCTACATCATCCTGCCCTACGCGAACAATCAGGCGCCCATGGAAACGCTGGGAAAGGTCATCTGGTCGGCGGAGGGCAAGGCCGGCCGGTTTTACGGAGTCGAGTACGTTCGTTGACGCCGACGAGCGCGGACCCGCCGTGATTCGGAACTTGAATACCGCTCCGATCGATTCGCCAAGGCGCTTTGACCCGTCGCCTTCACCGCTCGCAACTTAACCCTTCTTTCGTTCCAACTGCTTCCTGCGTGGAAAATCGCACCGTGAAAGCCAATATCCCCATCACGACCTCTTAGTTTCAGGCGCTTAGAATGTTTTTGCGGGCTGGAACGACAAGTGCTCGCGCTCCCTTGAAGCATTCAGCGCCCAGTTGTTTCCACGCCGCGGCCAGTGGCGGAGTGGGTCACCATCTGAAGGATCTGAGCGCGATGGTCCATTCAAATTATGGAGAGCGCAAATGAGAACGCGAGCCTTTTATTTGGCATTCTTGGTAGTTCTTGCACCCGTTTTAGGCAATGAACCGCTGATGGGCCAGCAGCCAGACAGCAAGACTCTGTGGCAACCGTATTACGTGGATCCGCGAGCCGGCGAGCAGCACCTCTCCCTCGATGGCGACTGGGAATTGGGCTATCGCGACACTGCGATAACGGCGGCCGCCGATCTGGAGCAAGAGAAATGGATCCACGCAGACGTGCCCACGTCAGCTCAATGGGCGCTTTATGAGGCCGGCGTCCTGCCCTATCCCTATGCGCACCTCGACACGCGCCAATACGCCTGGGTACCGGACAAGGTCTGGTACTACCGGCGCCGGTTTGAAGTTCCGGCCGCGGCAAAGGACGATTACGCCTTTCTGTGTTTTGACGGCGTCGGTTACTACTCGAGGATCTGGCTGAACGGCACTCTGATTGGCCGCCACGAAGGCATGTTCGGTGGTCCTCACGTCGAGGTGAGCCAGTGGCTGAAATTTGGCCAGTCCAATCAGGTCGTCGTGGAAGTAAAGGCCGGCAGCTTCGGCGTGCAAAACTACAACCCTGATGCCACCGGAAAAGTCATTTTGCCTTGGGGCAGTGCGGGTGGAACCAAGTACGTTACGATGGCGAGCGGCATTGACCCGCGTGAGATCGAGCCCCTCGGCATCTGGCAAAGCGTCCGTCTGGAAATGACAGCGAAGGTGCATCTCGCCAGGCCATTTCTTGTGACGACGAAGGCCACTCCGGCAGCAGCCTCGCTCCTCTTGAAGGTTGAGGTCCTGGCGAATACGACCGCCGTCGGCACCGAGGTGCACCCCTGGATAGGGACCCAACTATCGGACGTCCCCGACTCATCGAAGGCCAAAGCGGTCGAGCCGCCACTGACGCTGCAAATGGAGTTGACTGACAAAACCACGTCCCAATCTGTGCTGAAGCAGAAGTGGCCGCTAACGGTAAACGAAGGCCGCAATTGGGTATCCGAGCAAGTGGTGGTCCCATCGCCGCGGCTATGGTGGCCCAACGGCATGGGTGCCCCCAGCCTGTACCGGGCGCGCGCGACGCTGATGCAGGGGGAAAAGACGCTCGACCGGCTCGAGTTCGATTACGGCATTCGGACCATCGAACAAGTTCGCACTCCCGGCCCGCAAACCCAGGATCGCTGGGCCGACTGGCAGTTCGTGGTGAACGGGCGCCCCTTGTTCATGAAGGGCGTCAACTGGGCGTGGCCGCTGGACGTCCTTCTTCACTTACCCGCGCAGAAATACCGCTGGCTGCTGGAGGCCGCGCAAGCCGCACATATCCAACTGATCCGCGTGTGGGGTGGCGGCAACCCCGAGACGGACGAGTTTTTCCAGGAGTGCGACCAGCTTGGAATCATGGTGTGGGAGGATTTCCCGATCGGCAATGAAGACACGCCCGGCTGGCCGATGGACGTTTGGGAAGCGCAAGTGATGCAGATCATCTTCCGCCTGCGGAATCATTCTTCCCTCGCCGTCTGGTGCGGTGGGAATGAGTTCAATCCTTATGATACGGGGAACACCGCGTCGATCGGCATCGTCGAGCGCTCGGTGCGCGACTTCGATGGCACCCGCATGTTCCTGCGCACAACTCCCGACCCCGGCGACGTCCACATTTACGCCGACCAGGACCCGACGTGGTACGGTCATCGGTATCGTTGGGCGCCGTTCATCAGCGAGACCGGAATCTACAACATGCCGGAGCCGCAGTCGCTCCTGGAAGTGGTCGATCCCAAGGAATTGACCGGTGGCTTTCAGGGCATCTTCGACAAGGAGTACGCCGGCGCCCATCCCGAGTTCATCCACCACATGCTCGAATACGGGGGACAGGAGCCCCGCACTTTGCTCAGCCGGGCTTCGCAGATGGATGATCTGACCAAGGTTGATGTGACCGGATTCTCCCGCGCTAGCCAAATGGCGGCATCGGAATTCACCCAGATTCTCGCGGACCTCACGCAAACGAATTACCCTGTCACCACTGGATTGATGCCGTGGTCGTTTACCGTGCCCTGGCCCATTGAGTTCTTCATGTTCGTCGACGGGCTCGACCAGCCCACGTCTTCCTTCTACACGCTCAAGCGGGTGTACGAGCCCACGCACGTTGTGGTGAGGCTTCCGGAACTGGTTTGGGCGAAGGGCGAAAAGGTCCCGATCAGGATCAGCGTGGTTCACGCCCCACCCACGGGTCTTTCGGCGCTGACCGTGTCCGTGCAGATTCTCGACGACCGGTTTCACTCCGTGTGGGAACAGAAACGGCAGATGGATGTTCCGCCGGGGCCATCCGCGAAAAGTTTGGAGTTGGGTGAGTTTACGATTCCCGACAGCCTGGAAGACAAGTTCTTTTTCGTGATCGCCGAGGCCAAGCAGCCGGACGGCAAACTGGTGTCGCGATCCGTCTACTGGCCGCGGTGTTTGAAGCTGATGAACGATCCGGATTTCCGGGCCATGTATCGTGGTTCCCCCCAGCCTTCGCTGAAGTTTGAACATGGGCCGTGGCTGCGGCCGCAAGTGGCGGCGGTGCTCACCAGCCTCGACCTCGCGGTGATCTCTCGTAAGGACGTGGCCGAAAGCGAGAGCACTTTTCGCGTGCGAGTCCGCAACACCGGGACAAGCCCGGCGTTCGATGCCCATGTTGACATCGCCGGAACCAAGCGGGCCTTTTACGGTACGGACAATGATCTTTGGCTGATGCCCGGAGAAGAGCGCACGCTGGACTACAAGGTCCTCTGGCGCGACCCCGCCACGCGCTCGAGTGCCAGTGTAACCGCCAGCGCCTGCAATGCCGAAACCCGGGAAGTGCCCGTGCCCTCGGCGCGATAACGCCATTGAACCTCAGATTGCCGTCGTAGCGCGGGCGTCCCGCCCGCCGGGGCGTGGGCATCGTGCCCGCGCATTCCCACGAGAGCGGGACGCTCCCGCGCCAGCGGGCGAGACGCCCGCGCTACGTCCGAAGGACCCCGGCATTCACTTTGAAGTTGTGTGCCCGTGTTCAACGGCAAGGTTGCCACACGAAGGGTGTTCCCGTATTCTGAGGTGTCCAGGCTCAGGCTGCCAAAATGGGAATCATGAGTGAGTTGTCAACGGGGGCAGGGAAGCCCAAGACAATTTTATTCCGCATTCGGAGGGTGCCATGCCGCTCAATCAATACCTGGTCTATGAAACCAACAATAGAACCACTGGCGTGCCGGATGTCACCAAGATTGAGCGGTTGGCGCAAGAGGTCTGTGAGAGCTCTGGGGTCACCGAGAAGGTTGCGGTGCAACAAGTGAAGTATGGACTCTTCCGAAGATACAAACTCGCTACAAGAGATGGCGTTTGTGCCGGCATGGTCTGCAACTGGGCCTATAACTATCTGTCCACCAGCGATCCGGAGAGCCCCGTGGAGATTGGTTCCGCCCGCCTACTCCAGGGCAAGTATATGATGTCCCAATTTAAGCAAGCCATTCGGCAGACGATGATAGCGCCCGGCCCCAATGGAGGTGCTGCTAACACGCGCACTCCCGAGGACAAGATGTTTAAGAAAAAGAGTATGGTGTTGTGGACGATTGCACAGGAGGAGAGATTCCCACCCCGGACCGATAAGTTCAAGGATCAAACTGCCAAAATCCTTGATTGGGTAGAATTCATCGATACCGTCCCCTATCTGCTGAGCGTCGAAATGAGAGAAGGACAGCAGGTCGGACGGCACGCACTGGGGTTGCTGTGTCTCCCTCCCCGTTTCTATCTCCTGGACCCCAATATCGGCCTCTGCAAGTTCGGTGGCTTGGAAAAGGCCTCGATGGAAATCAACAATCATTTCATCAAAACATGCGTTCCGAATTCGACGTGGTACCTCAAAGCGATTCGACTGACGCGTGATACGCAGAATTGATTAACTGTCAGTCTTATTGCGCCGCCCTCCTTGCTCTCAACAAGCTAACTGCTCCGGCTTGCAGCCTTATCGTGGCAAGCGTGGCGCCTTGCTCGTGAGTAACCTCGACGGGTGCGTTGGCGAGCGGGTCAGCCACGGTGTAATTCCCACGGAAACTCACGGTCACGCTCTCCATCCCGCCCCAGTTGGTCAGGATCGCCGCGAGCCCTGACTTGGATTCGAGCCCGCGGAAACCGATTGTTGCAGGAGCGTTCTTGACCTGCACCAAAGCATTGGCCTGGACCTTCACGGCCGGCTCGGTGATCCACTGTTGCACCACCGGGTTATCGCGCTTGAAATATCCAAGCGTGACCGCCGCTTCAAAGTAGAGAGCCTGACCTTTGCCGAACTGATGTTTGGTGGCGAACGGCTTGCCTTGGCGGTCGCGCATCACCACTTCCGCGCCCTTTAATTCCAGGGGCAGCTTCCACAATTCGCCGCCGCGTTCATTCTGGCTGGTGACGGAATAGGGCTCGTCAACCTTTACCGGATAAATGTCGGACGCTTGAATCCCGAAAAGGTCGGTCAATCCCCCCGGAATGGTCGGACGGATTGCGCCGGTTTCGTTCTTCCATGTCGTCAGGCCATCCGCCCAGAGCGTGCCGCCGTCGCGCACGTATTCACGGAGGCCAACCACGGCCTGGTCGTCGATTGCGTACGAATAGGGAATGTACAAAACCGCGTAGTTGCCGAGCGCTCCGCTGCGCAACTGGTCGATATCGACAAATCGGGTGGGAATGTGCGCGCGGCGGAGCGCCATGTAGCACCCCATCAAAGACTCTTCCACCTCATCGCCGCGCTTCTGGGTGCGGTCGTCGAGGCTGTGGATGATCGAAGCCTCGCGGTTATAGAGAATGGCCACCTTGGCGGGCTGGGGTTTCGCCTCCGCCAGATCGTCGTTGCGCTTCAACCCTTCGACTACCGCTTTGACCGCGGGAAGCCGATCCGACGGTGCTCCATCGATACTCACCAACCCCCACTCACCGGCTTCCGACCCACCCACGCGAGGATGCCACAGCCAGAAGATGACTCCGCGCGCCCCGGCGCCAAACGCGTCCCAAAGCCATCGGGTCATATCCTCAGGCGTCGGATTCAGGGGAAAGCCGCCCGTGAAGATGGTCGGTCCACTTTGCAGTTCCGTGACCCACCACGGCTGATCCCCGGCCGGCCCGCCGATGATATCGAGCCGGTAAGCGAACCGCTCGCCATACTCCGTCGAGGGCGAGGTTTTGGGGAATATCCACGCCGGGTGGATTGAGGCGCCGAGGATATCGACGATGCGTTTCTCCTTGAAAACGTCCTGACCGTATGGGCCGCCGGTGGGTTCGGTCACGTTGATGTGCGTCGGGTGCTTGGTATCGAGCGCCTGGATCTGCGCCTTGGTCCAAAGGAGCACGTTGATGAGGTTATCGGTGTTGAACTCTCTCCAATCGACCACGCGGTGGTAATCGTTCCAGTATTCGTTCAATTCGTCGGGCCGGATTTGAACATCAGAGAAATTGTCCAGGGGCTCAAACCAATGCTTGTTCAGTTCGTCCACGGTTCCGTACTTTACCTTGAGCCACTCGCCAAAGGCCTGGAACGTGGCGGGCTCGACGTCGTACTTGGTGGGTTCGTTCGCCAGCAACCACACTCCTTGCGCGGAGTGGTTCTTGAAGTGATCGACGACCTTCTGAATGTAAATCGCCGCGTGGGCGCGGATTTCCGGGTCGTTGAGATTCGTCCGATTGTGGTAAAAGGGCGTCTTCTTCACCCATCCCGGCGGATCTTCCGCACACAATGTGGCCACAATCTTGATGCCGTTTTCCGCCGCGGCATCGTAAATCCAGTCGTAGCCCTCGAAGTTCCAGTTGTTGGGCGTGCGTTCGATGTCGTCCCAGATAATGAAAATGCGGACCAGCGTGAGTCCTGTTTCATGCATGAGACGAAAATGGCGCTCGACGCTTTCCTTTGTTTCCGTCCGGTTCAGGAAGAATTCTGTCCCGATGCGAAGCTGGCCGGTAAGCGCTGCCAGCTCCGCGGCCTGATCCGTATTGGCGTTTTGAGCAGCGCAGGCTGCCGGAAAAAAGGTGGCAGCAGCGAATATGAAAGTGATGATGATAGTCCTGAGTATGGCGCGCATGATGATTCCTCTCTGATGAATGGGCCTTTTTGGCCCGGCATGTAACCCTTCCGTGTCCCTCGCTCCAAGGTCTGCCGGCAGGAAGGTGCTTTCCCAAGTGCGGCGCAAGGGGAAAGGTGCGAAAGATGGAGCAAGCAAAACGCCAGTGCCTGCCGCTTCGGGCAGCCATCATACTCCAAGAAGGGTTGCTGTCTTGTTATTTTTGGGCGCAGCTTTGGAGTGCGGCAGCTTGCTGCCGCTTTCGCTCGGTAGCGTGAATATCGAATCGGCGAACAACTCGTCGGCAGCCAGTTGGCTTGGGGAAAGGAGGCAGCAAGCTGCCGCACTCTAAAGCTGCGCGACATACGCCACCTTGACTGTCCCTTGCGCCGGGGGTAGTCTCGGAGCCAACCAGAGAGGGAATGAGCATCGCAAGGAGGAAAATATGGTTCGACGAATTGGGATGGCCGCAATTCTAAGCGCACTGTTTGCAACCGTCAGTTACGCCGCTGACATCAACGGCCGATGGGAAGGCAGCATCAATGGTCCGAATGGCGACATGCAAATCGGATTCAACTTCAAAGTCGACGGCGCCAAACTGACCGGCACGGTGGAGTCACCCAACGGCGAGATCCCCATCGAGGAAGGGAAGGTGGATGGCGACCACATCTCGTTCACAACGCACTTCGACAACAACGAAGTAAAGCACCACGGAACGGTCTCCGGCGACACGATCCAGTTAAAGGTCGAAGGCCCCTGGGGCGAGTCGGAAATGACGTTGAATCGAGCTAAGGAAAAGAAGAGTTCGGTTGCGTGGCATACGTAGCGCAAGGCCGGCTCTCCGGCCTTGCGGCTTTTCCCGCCGAGCGCGGACACCATCTTTGTCAGGGTGTCAGATCGTCGGTCCGAAGTGGCGGCAGCACGTGGCACAGGAACTCCTGCCTGTGCGCACGGCATGGAATGCTGCAGCCTTGGGCACAGCCAGGAGTGGCTGTGCCACGCCGATGGCCGTTCGGCGTTCCGACGCCGCCCAAGTGTTTTCGCAGCGTATTTTCTCCGTGCCCTCCGTGCCTCTGTGGTGAAGCCTTTGCCGAGATGCCGCGACAATCGCGCCGTGGTGCGCCAGGTTTACCCTTTAAACTTTACAGTTTTCCGGCTGAAAGTATTGCCGCGGCCGGCGCCGATAGCTGGCCTTATGGCAGGTTCCTTCTTGCGCTTCTCCTTCCTCGGTGAGAATATCTCCGCCTGGTAAATGTGCAGCTAATACTCGCGAGGACTTTCATGATGAAACGCGCTGCTTTTTTCTTTCTAACAGCCTTTTGCCTTTTCGCTTTGGCGCCCGGGATGGCGGCGGACACCGCGGGTGTGCAGGCGTGGTTTGTGGATTCGCTGATCAAGATTTTCCCCAGCGATGCGGTGGGAACCCATCGCCTCGTCGCAACAAAGACGTTGTCCGGGCACGTTCAGCATGTGGATGTCGAGCTCGGTGTGCGCTCGTCGCTATCCCTTCCAGAACTCGTGGCCGCCCGCGGCCAGCACGTGAGCTTGCAACTCGCCGTGCGATCGCCACGGGCTATCGAAGGCGTGACGGCTGAGGTGGGTCCGTTCAAAGATTCTGCCGGCACGACGCTGGACGGCATCACCGTGCGCCCCGAAGGCTACGTGGTGGTGGGCTCGCACAGCCGGAACACGCCGGACGACGAGCGGGTGGGCGATACGCCCGGCTGGTTTCCCGACCCCGTATGGGATTTTCCCGTGAAGCTCGAAGCAGACCGCACCGAACCCTTGTGGATCAATGTAGCCGTCCCCGCCGACGCCCAGCCGGGGAGTTATCGGGGCGCGGTGGTGGTGCACGTAGGCAACCGGCAGCTCGCGAAGCGGGAATTCCGCGTCAACGTGGTTGCGGCGACGGTGCCCAGCGCGCGCACGCTCAAGGTTACCAACTGGTTCGGATTCGACGACGCGGCCTCCCAACAGTTCTACCAAGTCGCGCAATTCTCGTCCAGCTGGTGGACGCTGATGGCTAACCTCGGCGCCGTCATGGCTGAGCACCGACAAAACGTCGTCATCACGCCGCTCATGGAACTCATCGCGCCGCGCGTCGAGGGCGACCACCTGGCCTACGACTTCGGTAATTTCGACCGTTGGGTGGAAACCTTTAAGAGCACCGGCGCCATCGGCTACATCGAAGGCTCCCACCTGCTCGACCGCGCGGGGAGCTACGATGCCGGCCTGGTTGTGCACACGTTTCAAATCGAGAACGGCAAGGTGGCGAAGGAAACCCTGCCTCCCGACGACCCGCGCGTGGAGCCATTTCTCGCCGGATTCCTCGCCGCGCTCAATTCCCACCTGGAAGAGAAAGGGTGGAAGTCCATTTATTATCAACACATTCTGGACGAGGCCCACGGCGCTGAGCCACCCTACTACGCGCGCTTCGCGGAATTGGTGCACCGCTACCTGCCCGGCGTTCCCACCATGGACGCCGTCGATGCGGCGCAAATGCCCGACGAACTGCAGAAGAATTGCGATATCTGGGTTCCCCAACTCGGCCGCTTCGACGCGCAGATGGATTTGCTTCAGCAGCGCATCTCGAGCGGCCGCGAAGTGTGGTTCTACGTGTGCCTCTTTCCCAACGGACGCTACATGAATCGGCTTATGGATTACCCGCTGATCAAGGCGCGGCTGCTGGAGTGGCTCGATTTCCGCTACGGCTTTACCGGTTTCCTGCACTGGGGCTGGAGTTATTGGACGCCTGACCCGGTGCTCGACACCCAGCCGGTGATTGACGCCAATACGGAATTGCTGCCGTCGGGAGACGCGTATATCGTCTATCCCGACCGCGAGCGGAAGTCGGTGTATTCCTCTATTCGCCTCGAAACCATGCTGCAAGGCACCGAGGATTATGAAATGCTGGTGGCGCTGAAAGCGAAAAACCCCGCCGCGGCAAATCGGCTCGCCCACGAAGCCGTTGCCGGGCTGACCGACTACGTCCGCGACCCGGAGAAGTTTCGCGCCATCGAAAGGGAACTGCTCGAAGCGGTGGGGAACTAAGGGGAGTTGTTTGGCCGACGCCATCGCCTGGATGTTTATCCCCGGCAAAACGAAGGGTGAAAGCAGTCCTTTAAGCATCGCCGATCAAATATAGGGCACAAATGGACTTCTTGTCCTAGACAAGGACAGCCACGATCGCCTGAGCGTCGGTCAAAACAGCCGTGTCCCAGGCGCTATTGAGGGGCGGCAATTTCAGGGCGGAGAGAATCTGCCGGTGAAGAGACGGCCACGGGCGCCCAAGTTGTGGGGGCGCCCGCCGCGGCGCTTTGCCACCTTCGCACCTGCGACTTCAAGCGATCAGCCACCAGCCAGCCGACTCCCACAATTGCGGGCAGCAGCACCCCGAAGACAAACCACATCAGGGAAGCGTCGACGGCGGCGGTAGTGGGAACCGCGTAAGGCGCCAACAGCAGAGCCGCGGCGCCTTCGCGCACGCCAACACCACTGAAGGACAAGGGCAAATCTCCGGCCAACACGATGTACGGGTAAGTCGCAAGCGTCGTGCTGAGTTCGGTCGGGAAGAACGCGCGGAGAAGGAAATAGAACGAAGCCATCTCCGCCCACATCGCGCCTGCTGCCAAGAGCGCAAAACGCGGCGTCTCGACCATTGGCATTCCTGCCGCCTCTACGAAATGCCCACGGAAACGGCGCGACTTTTTCGCGAGCGCCGATAGGTGCGAAACCAAGGCGGGGAAACCCATTACCACGGGAAGCAAGGCCAGCCACACCGCGATTCCAAATATAGCGGCGGGGCGGGGCGCGAGGAGGAACAGGCTGGCGCTCATCGCCGTCAGCAACGCCCAGAAATCCAGCAACCGGTCAAACACCGTCAAGACCGCCACCTGCGCGCGTTCCTCCCTGCGAACGAAGGCGCAGCGCCCCAGCTCACCTAGCCGGCCCGGCGTGATCAATCCCAGCGCGAAGCCCCCAAACAGCGTGCGCAAAGACTGGCGTACATGGCTTTTGCCGGCAGCCGTCATTAAACGATGCCACTTGTAGGCACGCAGGGCATGCAGAACGATTAAGCAGAAGAATGCCAGGAACAGGCTCCTCATTTCCAGGTTGCGATAGGCCTCTCGCAATCCCGCGAAGGGAACGCGCCTTACGATGACCCCGGCCACTCCCAGCGAGATGAACAACTGCTTCCAAGGCATCGAGCGCACTACGGCTTGCCTCCTACCCAAAAGGGACGCGGCACTCTCCAAGCATTTCATTTGATATCGGCGCAATGTGCTCAATACTTAAATTAGATTATTCGCACCATTCCGATTCTCGTGGCCGCGTCGTCGGTGTCGCGCGAGCTCCAATTCCCATGCTGCGATCCTTCGGCACGCCTTGGCGCGCATGGAGGTTCAACGCAGTCACCCCGCATTTCACCGCGCGTTTTGGCATCGGGCTCACTTGCCACTTCCCTTGCTGGAGTTTTTATGGGACTATCGTAAGTTGTGGGATCGCCCTCCGGTCTGTCCTCCAGAACTGATTTGGCAAGGCTTACAGACGGGGCGAGGGAGAAGCGGAGTTTGGCGCCCGTCAAGAATCTAACATTCAAAGAAGTCCTCGAACTGGTCCGCCCAGACCTCGTCCGCGTGGAGGAGGAGTTCGGCGTCCAGACCACCACCGACGTCCGTCCGATTACTGAAATCGGCCAGTACTTGCAGGAAGGCGGGGGAAAGAGGCTCCGTCCGGCGCTGGTGTTGCTGGCGGCGAAGATGTGTGGTTACGAGGGCGCGGCTGGCATCCGCATGGGCGCCGTGGTGGAAATGATCCATACCGCTACCCTCGTGCATGACGATGTGATCGATCAGGCTGACACCCGCCGGGGAAGGCCCTCCACGAATTCGCGCTGGGGAAATCCCATGAGCGTGTTGGCGGGCGACTGGCTCTACATGCAGGCCTTCAACATCGCCCTAAACGAGAGGAATTTCCGCATCTTGGACGTTCTGATCCGGCTCACGCAGGTCATGGTGGAGGGCGAGTTGCTCCAACTGACTTGCCTGCGCAGGCCCACCGTCTCCGAAGAGGAGTATTTGGAACTGGCCTATCGCAAGACCGCCTGCTTGTTCTCCGCCTGCCTCCGGTTGGGCGCCCTGCTGGGGGGCAAGAACGAAGAAGAGGAAACGCGACTGGGCCTTTATGGCATTAACTTAGGCCTGGCATTCCAACTAATCGACGATGTGCTGGACTTCACCTCTTCCGAGGAAGTTCTGGGCAAGCCCATCGGCAACGACGTGCGCGAAGGCAAGATGACCCTGCCCTTGATTTACCTCCTGCAACGGTGCACTCCGGAGGAAGCTCGCAAGGTCTCCCAGGTTCTGGAAGACGGGGGATTCCAATCGGCACAATTTGCAGAGATTCTCGACCTGATCGACCATTACGGCACGCTGCAAGCGGCGCGGGAAAAAGCCCAGGACTTTTCCGACAAGGCGCGAGGTTACCTGGAAGGCTTTCCTCACTCGACCTACAAAGATGCGTTGCACTCGCTCCCGGATTTTATTCTGGAACGTGAATCCTGAGATCGCGCGCCCCCTCCGGCATGAAACGTCGCCCCGAAACCGAGATCAAACTGGAAGTAAAAGACGCCAGGGAAACCCGCAGGCGCTTTGCGGAACTGGGCTTTCGGACTGCTGCGGCACGCCACTTTGAAAGCAATTATCTCTTCGATTTTCCCGACCTGCGTTTGCGCAAATCACGCCGTCTTATTCGCGTGCGGTTTGCCGGGGACCGCTGCTTGCTGACCTATAAGGGCGCGCCTAGGCGATCGCGCGAATACAAGATTCGGCCCGAGATTGAAACCCATGTGGATGACGGCCAACGCCTGCGCGAAATCTTGCTCCAGTTGGGCTTGTGCGAGGTTTTTCGTTACGACAAGTATCGCACCGTTTACGCCCCGCCGGGCAAGAGTGCTGGGGCCGAGGCGCCGAACGTGGTTCTTGACGAAACGCCCATCGGCAATTACCTGGAACTCGAGGGCCCCGAGCGTTGGATCGATGTGGTGGCGCGCCAACTTGGCTATTCGCGCCGCGAGTACATCACGGACAGTTACGCCGCGCTATACCGGAAAAGGTGCCAAACCGAGCACCAACCCCTGGGGAACATGATTTTCCCTTTGCGCGAATCGTGATTGGGTTCTGCCGCCGCATGGGCTATAATGCGCTTGACTGTTAAGTCCGTCAGCCGACGGACCCTGGAGGAACACAATTATGGAAGGTTTGCTATCACCGACTCATTTGATTATCATTTTGGTGATCGTCTTGATCCTGTTCGGACCCGGAAAATTACCAGACTTGGGCAAAGGTCTAGGAAAAGGTATTAAAGAGTTCAAGGACGCCATGCGCGGCGGAATGGACGGTTCATCCGATAAGAAATAAGAATTCCGAGAGTTGCGCCAAGCCTGGAGGAGAGTAGCGAATGGAAGGTTTGCTATCACCGACTCATCTGATCATCATTTTGGTGATTGTCTTGATTCTGTTCGGGCCCGGTAAATTGCCGGAGCTCGGCAAGGGTTTAGGAAAAGGTATTCGCGAGTTCAAGGACGCCATGCGGGGCGGGATGGACGGTTCTTCCGACAAGAAAGATGAGAAGAAGCCCGAGGAAGAAAAGAAGTCCTAATCCTGCGCCCACCACTGCTACGGATGGTTAGTCCCCTACTTCATCGTTTATCTTCCCCGACGAAATCACGGTGGACGCGGCTCCGGTGGCCAATCTACGCGGGGTCCAGGACGGGCTTGCGCGGTTCACCCTGAAGGAGATTTCCTATGTCAGCCCATAAACTGGAACCCCCGAGTCAGGCTTGGGGGCAGACCACCCGTCGAGTCTTTTTGCAGGCGGCCGCCGGCGCCGCGGCCGTGCCCGCAGCCATGGCCCGCGCGGACCAGGGATCACCCGAGTCAACTTCACGACGCATTCTGACTTGCGTTGGCACGTACAGCTCGCCGCAAGGACCGGAAGGAGCGAAGGGCCGAGGGCAGGGCATTTACGTGCTGGAAATGAATCCTTCAAATGGCGCGCTGACCCAGCGCGAAATTATTTCCAATGACGCGAACCCTGCGTGTTTGGCGCTGGCTCCGTCGGGCGCCCATTTGTATTCGGCGAATGAGGTTTCGAACTATTCGGGCGGCAGTACAGGTTCCGTTAGCGCTTACGCCGTGGACCACGCGACCGGGCACTTGACCTTACTCAACACTGTGAGCTCCGAGGGAGCTGGACCTGCGCATTTGAGCGTGCACCCTTCGGGCAAATTCGTTCTGGTGGCCAATTACGCGGGAGGCACCGTGGCCGTGTTGCCGATCAACGCCAGCGGCGAACTCGGCCCTGCATCGGACGTGGTTCACGATCAGGGCGCCTTGGGTCAGGAGCATGCCCAGAGTGCGCCAGTGGGCAGCTTTGCCATCAGCGGTCACGACAAGCCGCACGCGCACATGATTCAGGCCGATCCCGCGGGGCGCTTTGTGTTTGCCAGCGATCTGGCGCTCGACCGGATATTCATCTGGAAGTTCGATGCCGAGAATGGCAAGCTCACGCCCAACGATCCTGACTCTGTCGCATTGCCGCCGGGAGACGGCCCACGCCACTTTGTGTTTCACCCGCGCGGCCATTGGTTTTATTCGTTGCAGGAAGAGGGGTCAACGCTTGTTGCCTATGATTACGACGCGGACCATGGCAGGCTTACGGAGAAGCAAACGCTACCCAGTTTGCCCAAAGGTTTTGTGGGTACGAACTTCACTTCCGAAGTCATGATCTCCGCCGATGGCAAGTTCCTCTACGCGGCGAATCGATTGCACGATAGCATTGCGTGGTTCCCCATCAGCGCCACCGGCACGCTTACTTTCGGCGGAGAGGAATGGACCCGCGGCGACTACCCGCGAAGCTTCAACATCGATCCCACGGGAGGTTTTCTCTACTCTTGCAACCAGCGCGCCGACGCTATCACCACTTTCCGCGTCAACCGACGAACTGGAGCGCTCACCTTCACTGGACAGTACACGCCGATCGGCACACCTGCGAATATTGTCTTCCTGAAGTAGCCCAAAATTTCATTGTGGATAACGCGGAAAACCCCGACAATGGGCGCAACACTGCGGATTCCAGCTCGTGACATCTCTACCGACATTTCTACCGAAAATCACATTGCGATTCCAAGGCTTCCGGCTTAAGATGGCCGTAGACTCGGAATGTGGGGGGGCTCACATGAACGTTCACGATCTAATCCGCTCTCGAAGCGAAGTTTACTCTGTAACCGAAGACGTTACGGTTCACGACGCGGCTCGTTACCTGCGCGACCGGCAGGTGCGCGCGGTGGGTGTTCTCAGGTCGGGCGGGACGCTCGTCGGGGTGGTTTCCCAAAGCGACATTTCGGACAAAGTGGCGGCGGAAAATAAGTGCCCGTCCTGGATGCGGGTCTCGGAGATCATGACACCCCATCCCATCACAGTGCCGCCGGAAACGCATCTGGACGAGTGTGTGCGGCTGATGGAGAAGCACGGCATTTACCACCTGCCCGTCATCGATGAAAGCGGTACTTACCACGGCATGATCTCCGTCCAGGATTTACTGCGGGTGATCGCTTCCGACGAAAAATCGCGGGCCGACATGCTGGAGTCCTTCCTTTTCTCGGGGCGCTAGCTCGGAGGTCTCGCGACGCACCTCGAAGGGGGGAAGCGCGCCATGCCTGAATGCCTGATTCCATCTCCGTGCGAGAGCGCAGATCCGCAAATCCCCAGAACGGAAGCGGGTCGCCGCGAACTCTCTCACCCTCACGGCATTCGCGTTATGGCCGCAATAACGTTCGCGGCCGTTCTGCTGGCTGCGACTACCGCAGTAGCCAAAGATCCCCCCGGCAAGCTGGAGTTGATGACCACGGCCTTCCACGTAGGCGGCGCGATTCCCACGCAGTTTACTTGCAGCGGTGATAACAAATCGCCGTTTCTCTCCTGGACTCAGCCTCCGTCCGGCACCAAGAGTTTTGTTCTGATTGTGGATGATCCCGACGCCCCGGGCGGAACGTGGGTTCACTGGGTGGTGTACAACCTGCCGGCAGCGGCGCGGCAATTGTCCGAGCATGTGCCCGCGGGCCAGATGATCGCTGGGGGTGGCGAGCAGGGCAGCAATGATTTCCCCATGAATGGCTATGGCGGGCCCTGTCCGCCTCCCGGCAAGCGCCACCACTATTATTTCCGCTTGTACGCCCTGGACACAACCATCCCTCTGCCCGCCGCCGTTCATCGCCAGGAGGTGGATTTGGCCATGAAAGGCCACATCCTTGCGCAGGCGGAATTGATGGGGACGTTTGGGCGGTGAGGGAGAGGTCTAAGCGGCGTCCGGCCGCGTGTGCCACCCGAACGTAGCGCGGGCATCTTGCCCGCTGGCGCGGGAGCGTCTCGCTCCCGCCATCGCGCGGGCGGGACGCCCGCGCCACATCCGCGTTTTCACTCCTTCACCGCGGGCGCGCACCCCGCAATTGCACATGCCGTAACCGCACACCTTGACGGCAACCCAGACATTTGAGAAATTATCTGAGGGAGGAACAACTTCAACACCGTGAGCGAAGAAACCAAATCAGCAACCTCTGTAGCCGCCGCCGCCGGCCAGAAGGTAAATTACGAACCGGACGCAATCTACCAGGAGGGCAAAGTTGTGGCGCGCGTCCTCGAGCCGGAGCTTCGCCAGGACTCTCACGAAATTCATTTTGGCGAGATTAATGGCAGCGACAACCTGGTTCTGCCGGAAGAATGCGAATTCCAAAAGTACCGGCTGATGATTCAGCGCATTGAGTACGCTTCGCGCATCGACAAGAATGCGCCGGAAAAAGGCCGGGTGCTTCGGGGGGTTGTGGCGGAAATTCTGGGTTACCGCGAGCAATAAACCGCCCGGGAACTGCATATCTTGGGGTTTCTAGGATTCGTGGAAGGGCTGAAGCTTCCAAACTCCCGGTGTCTTGCAGGCCTTGCAGGTCCGTTCCACTCCACCTTTTTCCAGAAGACTCGCCAGCAATTCTTCATCACCGCGCAGGGATTCGCGGGCGGAGCAGTTTGGGCACTCGAGTGTCACGCTCACTTTCAGTTGATCCCGCGGCCGCAGCGGCGGAATGTCTACTCCCCAGATGTTTTTCTCCGGGTGCAGATTCTCGACACCCCAGTACGTAAAGCGGAGTTCCGAACTGGACAATTTGGACACCACCCGGAAGACCGAGTCGCGCCCTGTCGGTTGACTCAACAAACGGATCTCCGAATCCGGGAGCAGTTGATGCCTCAAGCGGATTTTGGCCCCGTGCAGATTCACGATAATGGTGAGGGCATCTTCGCTAAAATCAACGCCACGATAATCAGTTCCATAAACGCGAATCGGGACCGACATCGCCACCCGGCAACTGCGCCGGGTATGATATTCCATCATGAATCAGATCCTCCGAGGGCAACACAGACCCTTGCTGGGCAGATATTACCTTCGCGGCGAAATATTTTCCAGTTCTCAATGAGTAAACTCGCGCGGATTCAGTTGGCAGGCATGCGTGGATCCAATTGTTGGGCCTCGAGCAAGCTCAAAGCGTCGGAGATTTCGTCGAGCAGTGCGCGCGCGCCTTGCTCGCCCGCGCTCGCTGCGGCCACGATGGCGTAGGCGCAATCCAAGCAGAGGCAGTACGCGCGGCTTTCGGAAATTTGGCTGGGCCGGCAGACTGCACACGGCCAGTCGTCGCATGAATGAACGAGTAACCCCCCCGGCGTCATGGCGAAATCCACAGTGAACCCCCAAGGGCCCGCACGAGTCATTTGAGCAAGTGGGCCGCCACTTTAGCTAATCGGATTTCTGGAGATAACCTTAAACCTGGGTGGTTCTCGACGAGAGGCCTCCTCGGCGTTCAGCAACTTCGTCATGTTCTCGTACGTCCCCCAGAGACCTATGCCGAAATCACTCGGTGAGTTAACGACAAGATGCCTGGGTGAATTGTTTTCGTAGCGCGGGCAAGATGCCCGCACTACTCCCCTGTGGTATATTCGGGTTCGGGGAACGAGCCGGAAGCTCAACCCGGGAGGCCATAATGGATTCTTGTCCAAGTTGGCTCGTGCGGCTCCTCGTGACCGCCCTGCTTCCGCTGGTGGCAGGTCCTTTGACGGAACCCGCACGCGCGCAGGTCCTAACGTCCCAATACGACAATTCGCGTACAGGCTGCAACCTGAATGAGACGCTACTGACTCCGCATAACGTCAACCCCGATCAATTTGGCAAGCTGTTTTCGCTGCGCGTAGACGGGGCGATCTATGCCCAACCGCTGTACATCCCCGCGCTCGAGATCCCGGGCAAGGGCAGGCACAGCGTGGTTTTCGTCGCCACCGAACACGACAGCGTTTATGCCTTCGACGCCGACGGCACTCGGCAAGAGCCGCTTTGGAAAGTCAATTTCCTGGATTCGAGCAAAGGCGTGACGCCGGTCCCCGTCGGTGACGTTGGCTGCCCTTTCATTTCGCCCGAAATCGGAATTACTTCCACGCCCGTCATCGACCTTCAGAGTGGAACGCTGTATGTTCTGGCGCGAACGAAAGAAAAATCAGGACTGCTCAGCAAGCGGCACGTGCAGCGATTGCACGCCCTGACGATCACGACCGGCGTGGAGAAATTTGGCGGGCCAGTGGAGATTCGGGCCTCGATCAAGGCGCGTGGAGACGGCAGCTCCAACGGGCAACTCGAGTTCGACCCGCTGCGGGAGAACCCCCGCAGTTCGCTGCTGCTCGTGAATGGCAACGTCTACCTCACGTGGGCTTCGTCCTGTGACGCGGGACCCTACCACGGTTGGGTGATGGCTTACGACGCGCACACTCTCGAGCAGGTGGCGGTGTTTAACACCTCGCCCGATACCGGCGATAGCGGCATTTGGGCAGGGGATACCGGCCCCGGAGCGGACACTGAGGGCAACGTCTTCTTCGCGACGGGCAACGGGAAATTCAATGTCACCTCGGGTGGTCGAGATTACGGCGACAGCGTGGTGAAGCTCTCGTTGGTCGACCGCCAACTTCTGGTGCGCGACTACTTCACGCCATTCAATCAAGCCGAACTGGATGCCAAGGACCAGGATCTGGGATCGGGTGGACCGCTGCTGCTGCCCGACCAGCCGGGGCCGCACCCTCATCTCTTGGAAGTTTCCGGCAAAGGCGGCATGGTCTACCTGCTCGACCGCGACAATCTTGGCAGAAACCAGTCCGGCAGCGACGATCAAATCGTGCAGTCGTTCCACGGCGGCCCGGACGAGAACTTCGGAGCGTCGGCCTACTGGAATGGACACGTGTTCACCATTTTCGGCAGCGACGTGCCCAAGGATTTTCCTGTGGTGAATGGCCAGCTTTCGCTCACGCCCCTGCACGGCAATAGAAAATTTCCCGACCCCGGCTCGACTCCCACCGTGTCCGCCAACGGCACGAACGACGCGATCGTGTGGGCGCTTACTTCGCGACACTGGGCCGACCCCGACGGAGAACCCGCGAGGCTCTATGCCTTCGAGGCCTCCAACCTCAATCACGAACTCTATAGCAGCGAGATGAATCCCACGCGCGACCGCGCCGGCACCGGGCTGCGGTTCAACATTCCCATGGTGGTCAACGGGCACGTTTACGTGGGCGCCAAGGGTGAGTTAGACGTGTATGGCCTGTTTCCGTCGACGGAGCAGAAACGCTGACCCCCTGGGAGCGCGGGCATCCTGCCCGCTGTGGCGGGAGCGTCCAGCTCCCGCCATAAATGCGTGGGCAAGATGCCCACGCCACAGCGGGCGGGACCCCGATTCATCGGGGCAGGCTGCCCGCGCTACGTCCGCTCGATGCTCCGGCACTTCTTCCGTGCCTCACCAACCGCTATACTGAGCACATGCCTCGATGCCCCGTCCGCGGCTGCCACCTTCCGCTTGAGCGCGAGGCGCGGCGACTTTTTTGCCCGAGCGGACATTCGTTCGACGTCGCTCGCAGCGGGTACGTCAATCTGCTCCAGCCGCAGGAGCGGCGATCCAAGCAGCCGGGAGACACGGCGGCTGCCCTTGCCGGACGTCGGCGATTGCACGATCTTGGCGTGACCGCGCCCCTGCTGCGCGGGATTGCCGAGTTGTTGGCCGCATCGTCCCACGATGTCGTTCTCGATGCCGGCTGCGGCGACGGCTTTTACCTTGGCAGTCTCGCCCAGGAGGCCGGATTCGACGCTCACGGCGTGGACATTTCAATTCCCGCGATTGATGCCGCGGCGCGGTGCTACCCTGAATGCGAGTGGGTGGTGGCGAACGCCGATCGCGTGGTGCCCTACGCCGACAACTCGTTCACGGTTGTCCTCTCGATTACGGGGCGGATGAACGCCGTGGAATTCCGGCGCGTCCTGCGTCCCGACGGACGCCTTCTGGTCGCCATCCCCGCCCCCGATGATCTGATTGAAATTCGGGGCAAAGGCCGCGACCGCGTCCCGCGAACGATTGCAACCTTCGCGCGGGACTTCACCCTCGCCGCGCAACGCCGCATCTCGACAAGCGCCGATCTCGACGCTTCCGCCGTTCAAGATCTCCTGCATTCCATTTACCGCCCCGTGCGGTCGCAACCCGTCGAAGCGATGCGCGTGACGTTCAGTCTGGATTTGCTCCTGTTTCGCCCCGGACTAGAAGCTTCGATCGCGCGCGAAGCCGCCAGGCGATTGGCCGCCCTAGGTGGCTCGGAGCCTCAGTTGCACGCTGTCTCGAGGCGGCGAACAAATCGCAGCCGCGGACCTACAAAACAGGTCCGCGCTATGGCCTCTGATCCCCCCCGAAAAATTCCCTTGACATGACCGGCCGACTGTCCTATAGTACTATGACAGTAGGCCGAGCATGTTATTTCTGATCAGCTTTAAATCCGGCACACCGATCTACCTGCAAATCGTGGAGCAGGTGAAAGCTGCCGCGGCGTCCGGCGCGCTGCGAGCCGGGGAGGCTCTGCCTTCCATCCGTCCGCTCGCCGAGGAACTCCGCGTGAATCGCAACACGGTCGCGAAGGCTTATTCGGAACTCGAGGGCCTGGGCGTGATCGAAACGCTCCCCGGGCGGGGATGCTTCCTGAAGGAAAACCATTCGGCTTTGCGCAAGGGAGTGCGGCGCGAGCTTTTGACCGTGGAGATCGACCGGGCCATCGTGCAAGCGCACCATTTGCAGGTGCCCCGTGAGGAGTTCCTCGAATTGATCCAGGAGCGACTGGATGCGCTCGACGACAAGCGGCGCGCCCATGAAGGCGATGAGAAGGAGGATTGAGGGCCATGAATACATCCACTCCGGCTATCCAAATCGAGAACCTCGCCTATGCTTACGGGCGGGCGGAGGCGGTGCATGACCTGAGCCTGACCGTTCAGCCCGGCCGCTGCTATGGACTCTTCGGACGCAACGGCGCGGGCAAGACCACCACCATGAAGTGCCTGCTGAACCTGCTCCGCCCGCAGCGAGGGCAGGTGCGGGTTTTCGGCCTCGATCCGGCGAAGAACGAAGTGGCGGTGAAGCGCCTGCTCTCTTACGTGCCGGACCAGGTCGCCTTCTACCCATGGATGAGCGTTCGCGAGACGCTGGATTACCTCGCTTCGTTTCGCGCGAATTGGAACCGGAAGGTCGAACAGGACTTGCTGGAGCGATTCGGGCTCGACCCGGCGCAGCGCACCGCCAGCCTCTCCAAGGGGCAGAGGACGCAGGTGGCGCTGATCGCTGCCGTGTGCCCGGAGACGGACTTGCTGGTGCTCGACGAGCCCACTTCGGGCCTCGATCCGATTGTGCGCCGCGAGTTCATTGAGGCGGTGATCGGCGCTTACCAGGAAGGGATCGCCGGCAGGCGGACGATTCTGGTTTCCACCCACCTCATCTCCGAATTCGAGGGATTGATCGACGAATTCACGATTATCGATCGCGGGCGCGCCGTGCTGACGCTCGACGCCGACTACGCCCGCGAGCGTTATCAGAAAATCCGTGCGCGCTTTTCCCAAGCGCCGCTGGAGCTTGACCTCACCGCGGCACTGCGGGTGCGGCGCGACGGCCGCCAACTGGAATTGATCGCCAATGGCGGAGGAGCGGAACTGATGGCGCGCCTGCGGCAACACAATCCCGAGGAACTCTCAACCGAGTCGCTGACCCTCGAGGAGATTTTCGTCGCGACCTTGAAATCGTAGCGCGGGCAAGATGCCCAGGCCCCAGCGGGCGAGGCCCCGATACATCGGGGCAGGCTGCCCGTGCTTCGGCCATTCGCTCGCGCCGTTCGAATTGTAGGAGACACAATGAACGCCACACGAATCCTGAAGGAAGCACGCCCGCTGCTGTGGCTTTGGTGCGCCGCGGCTCTGGCCGGTGCGCTGCCGCTCGTCTTTCCGCTCGATTGGAATGCGACGATTTATCTCGTCGGGTTCTTTTTCGTACCGGTGCTCGCTACGCTCTCCCTGGGCTACGAATTTCGAGACCGAACGTTTTCGCTGCTGCTTTCTCAACCCGTCGGGCGGATGCGGATCTGGGGCGAGAAGCTGAGTGTCAGTGTCGTTGCCATCGTGTCGGCGGTCCTGATTTTCTCCCTCGCCTTGCGGGCGACATCATTTCATCCCGGGCGGCAGGAATGGATGTTTGCCGCAGCGTGGATCATCGCCATCACCGCTTCCGCCACGTTTTGGACGCTCTTTACAAGATCGGCGATTGGAGGTCTTGCCCTGAACTTTGGCGTCCACGCCTTCGTCGGTCTTGCCATTCCCTGGGCGACCTTGGCCGACGGGCTTCGCGCCCGCGGATACCTTACGCCCTCGAATGTCATTGCTGTGCCGGCCGCCGGCATAATCGCTTACGCCGGATTGATGCTCTGGCTGGGTGGGCGAACGCTGTCGCGATTTCAGTCGACGGGAGGCATCGCGGGCGACGATCTTCTACTGGCCGGTCCGGATGTGGCGCCGGGAGTGGTAGCCGGTTGGTTGCGCTCCCGCCCTGTCGGAGCCATTGCGAACTTGATCCGCAAAGAACTTCGGCTGCTGCGCCCGGTCTGGATGATCAGCTTGCTGGCTGCCGCGGGCTGGGCCTGCCTGGTCCTGTTCGGGGTCCTATACGAGCGAGGATATTCCCGGAACTTCGCAACCACGCTGATCGGTATGGGTGTGGTCAGCACGTTGATGATAGCGATTCTCGCCGGAAGCATGTCGCTGGGCGAGGAGAGAACGTCGGGGACGCATTCCTGGCACCTGACCCTGCCGGTTTCGGCGTTTCGCCAGTGGCTCATCAAGCTGTGCATGGCGCTACTCGCGGGGATCGTTGGCGCGGGGGTTCTCCCGATGTTGATCATCGGAGGAATATCTGGATCTTCTCACATGTTTGTGGACATCCATTTCGGAGCACTTAGGATGATGGTGGTTTTGGGTCTAACCTTTGCCGCATTCTGGTGCGCGTGCGCAGTGGCCGGAACGGTGCGCGCGGTGTCTTGGATTGTGCCCGCGATGGGCGCTCTAGCTCTTACCGGGGTTGCCGGCGTTTGGGCTGCCGAGCAAATCGTGGGCCTGGTTTTCTCGATATTCGTTCCCACCATAGGTTTGAGACTTATCGCTGGCGTTTCCAACAACTGGTGGCTCGACAGACACGCAGCGCTAGCCCAAACGCTGTTTTTGGCCCCAACGTGGCTTTTCGCGGTGATCCAAAGTTACCGGATGTTTCGGAAGCAACTCCGGGAAAGCGCGTGGTTCGCGGTTCGACGACTACTGCCCTTGGCCACGATGGTTTTTGTATGCAGCTTCGCTTGGCAAGCCTGTTTCTCCTTCGAGATTCACTCCCTGACGCAAAAGTGGGATCTGATCTATCAGACCAAGAGCGCGATCGAGAAGACTCTATCCAGCGCCACGGCCGTTGACGCTGAGCACCCGTTGCAACTTACCGGCGATGATCTGGCCAAGGCTTGGACCGTTTCGGAAAGCACGCGGCGCCGGCTCCACAATGCCCGCATCACGGTTACCACTGACAGGACCCATGCCAATGGTAAGAACTGCTGGGGAGACTCAAACGGCATCACACAGTTCTATTTCTTAGCCACCATCCATCTTGCGAGTGGTACCGACTTGACTATGTCGCAACACCCCCCACACGACCCCACATATACCTGCGGAGTCGTGGATGCGCACATTCGCTTACCAGGCGGCGAGGGGGAAGAGTCCCTGCTCGGCTGGTGAATACCCGCAAGCCGTCGTCGCTTCTTTTCTCTTGGCGAGCGATTCGCTCAACTCTTAAACATCGCGTAGGTTCTGTCGAATTCGGCCTTCAGAATGGGATTAGGCGTGCTGAGGCCGTCCACCACTCGGCGGGCCCACTCGAAGTATTCGCGCTTGCGCTCGGGGCTCCAGGTTGCCGGCGGGCTTGCCAGCAGCGATCGCAGGTTTGAGATTTTGTCCGCCAGTTTGATCACCTGAGCGCGAACCGACTTATGCGGGGCGTTCTCCACTTGCAGGGTTTTTCGGACGTCTTTGGGCAGGGACTTGTCGTCCGTTAGCTCGACGACCAGCCCGGCGATGTCGCTTCCAAACGCCTTTTCGAGTTCCCCCGCCGACGTGCCCGTGTCCTCGATGGTGTCGTGCAGCAGGCCCGCCATGACCAGGTTGGTATCCAATTGCTCGCTGCTGCCGGCGATCAATTGCGCGACTTCGATCAGGTGGTTGACGTAGGGTTCGGCCGCGGCGCCCTTCCGCCTCTGGGCCGCATGTTTCTGCGCGGCAAACATCGCCGCCGAAAGAATCTGTTGGACAGGTGCAGATGGAATCGTATCGTTGATGTTCATCCCGTGCCCTTTTCAGTGAGGTGTGTGTCAGGAAGAAGTATCTCAGGAATCATCTTGCCCGGCAACCCTTAGGACGTAGCGCGCCGGACGTAGCGCGGGCGTCCCGCCCGCTGGGCGTTGGCATCCTGCCCGCGCCAATCGCGAGAGCGGGACGCTCTCGCCCCAGCGGGCAAGATGCCCGCGCTACGACTGATGGGGCGGCCGATGGGAATGAGGCCCGCGGGTTGAATCTTGACCTCGTCCGGCGCGCAGCAGTAGTTCTCGTCGTGCAGCATTGGCTCGCGGTCTCGCTTGACTTTGTGTCCGTTTGGAACTACTTTTAGGTTACCAGCGCAAGTGTCTACGCCTTTGCAGGCGGGTGAGGGTCCGCATATGAAACACCGGGTCACTATCGCCGTTCCGATCGCTGTCCTGGCAGGATTGGTGTCTGCCTTGCCTGCGCTCGCGCAAAGGGGCATTGGCGCCAAGCCCGGCCCGGTGGGTAGAGCAAGTTCCAGGGGTTCGTTCGGAACCGGTGGCGGGGGAGGATTTCGCCCAGCCCACCCGATGCGCCCCATGTTCCGGGGCAGAGGACGGGGTTACGGATTGGGCCTGGGTGGGGGAGCCGGCTGGGGCTCAGGTTGGGGATACTCGCCCTACTGGGACTATGGCCCGTACTCGGACTTCGGTCCGAACCCGGACTATGCCGATAACGGACCAGGCATGGCAGCGCCTCCGTGGGCGAACGATCCGCGCGCCTTTGAGCCGCCGCAACCGGAGAAAGCGATCCAGCCCATGGTGATCGAGAGGCAAGGCGATCAGTGGGTGAAGGTCACCGGTTACGTTGAAGCCCCCGCCGCGATGCAGCCCGAAGCGCCGAGAACCGGCGAGGCCGCGCAGCCGCACGCCGGTGTCGCGAACCACGAAGTCACAGCGGAAACCCCTCGCACGATCCCCTCCGCCGTGCTGGTGTTCCGCGACGGGCATCAAGAAGAGGTGAAGAGGTACACGATTATCGGCGGCACCTTGTTTGCCAAGGCTGATTATTACGGGAGTGGCACGTGGACCCGACAGATCCAGATTGCGAACCTGGATGTGCCCGCGACCCTGAAACTGAACGAGGAGCGCGGCTCCAACTTCCGTCTGCCATCCGGACCGCAGGAAGTCATGATTCGGCCGTAGGGACGGGGAACGGGAATCGGGACACGGGGAGTGAGACATTGAGATTCGAGTTGCTCGCCGTTTAAGCCATTTTCCACGCAGCACTGCAAGTCAAAAGTCAAAACGCAAAAGTCAAACGTCAAAACCGTATTGTGGCGCCTCACGCTACAGGGCGGTGCTGGTTCATCCTGAAATGGAGAAATCTCGCCCTCAGCCTACATCGAAAATCCAGCCGCATTCCCCGAATTTAAGAGCATAATCGACCGTCGCAAGTTGTTTGGAGACGACGAAGTCGATTTTGAATTTTTCGATACCTCCAGATTAAATTGGGCAATGCAAGGAGCCTCATGCCACATACACGAAGAATCCCTTTTTCCTTGATGATTTGGACGATCCTACTTCCCGCGCTCGTGGGGATCACTACGGCCGCGACAGCCGGGCAAGAACCGAGAATCCCCTTGCGAGAAAATTGGGCGCTGGAATCCGCATGCCGGATCAAGGAGCTCGGGGAAGAGATTTCAAAGCCAGGCTTCGATACCTCGGGATGGCATAAAACCCCGGTGCCCACGACCGTCGTGGGAGCCTTGGTGGCGGACAAGACCTATCCGGACCCCTACTTCGGAATGAACATGCGTTCCCTGCCAGGCACGAAGTTTGCCTCTCGGCGCCTGTTCGTTGATCAGTCCATGCCGGACGACAGCCCCTTCCGGTGCGCCTGGTGGTTCCGCACGGAGTTCACCCTGCCCGAGAGCTATCAGAGTAGGGCCGTGTGGCTGCATTTCGACGGCATCAACTACCGCGCCAACGTCTGGCTGAATGGGAAGAAAATCGCCGATGCCGCTGACGTTGCCGGGGCGTTTCGGGTTTTCGAACTTAACGTGACATCGTCGATTCAGGCAGGGAAGTCCAACGCGCTGGCCGTCGAAATCTTCGCTCCCGAGAAAAACGACCTCACCATCAACTGGGTGGACTGGAATCCGATGCCGCCGGATAAGAATATGGGTTTGTGGAAAGACGTCTTCATCACACCGAGCAGCGAGGTTTCTTTGCGACACCCCTTTGTAAGTACGAGACTGGCTCCGGACAATAAGGAGGCGACGCTCGACATTAGCGCCGATCTCCAAAATGTCTCAGATCATCCGGTCAAGGGTGTGCTTCGGGTCGAGATCGAGAGTATTCACTTGGAGCAACCGGTTGAACTTGGCGCGACGGAAGCGAGAACGATCCGCCTCACGCCCGACCAGTATCCCCAACTCAAGCTCGCACAACCACGGCTGTGGTGGCCGTATCAGATGGGCAAGCCCGAGTTGTACACCGCAAAGATTGCGTTCGAGAGCGACGGGCGCGTTTCCGACTCGGCCACGCTGCAATTCGGCGTGCGGGAAGTGACCTCGGAGTTCACCGCGCAGGGCCATCGCATTTTCAAAATCAACGGCAGGAAGATCCTGGTGCGCGGCGGCGCGTGGTCGGCGGACATGCTTCAGCGCGTCTCCCCAGAACGAATGGACGCCGGACTGCGTTATACCCGCGACATGGGCCTGAACACCATTCGCCTGGAGGGCCAGATGGAGCGGGACGAGTTCTTTGACGCGACGGACCGCATGGGAATCCTGGTGATGCCGGGCTGGTGTTGTTGCAGCATCTGGGAACGGTGGAAAGAGTGGGCGCCGGAAAACTACAAGGTCGCCGCCGCTTCGCTGACGGATCAGGTGCGCCGCCTGCGTACGCACCCCAGCGTTTTTGTTTGGCTCTACGGCAGCGATGGACCTCCGCCCGCCGATGTCGAGAAAATGTATCTGGGAGCCTTGCACGACAACCGCTGGCCGAATCCCTCGATATCTTCCGCCGCCGCTGACCCGACGACGGTGACCGGAGCCTCGGGCGTGAAGATGACCGGGCCGTACGATTATGAGCCGCCGAACTACTGGCTGACCGACACCAAAGCCGGCGGCGCTTATGGCTACAACACAGAAACAAGCCCGGGGCCGGCAATTCCCACTCTCGAAGGTCTGAAGCGCTTCCTGCCTGCCGATCACCTCTGGCCGATCGACGAATACTGGGACTTCCACGCGGGCGGTGGGCGCTTCCGGAATGTCAACCTCTTCACCAGCGGGATGGACCAGCGCTACGGCAAGGCTCAGAACCTCGAAGACTATGAGCGGAAAGCGCAGGCCATGGCCTATGAGGGGGAGCGGGCCATGTTCGAGGCCTACGGGCGCAACAAGTACACCTCGACCGGAGTGATTCAGTGGATGCTCAACAACGCCTGGCCCTCGTTGATCTGGCACCTCTACGACTACTACCTCATACCAGGAGGTGGGTACTTCGGCACCAAGCGGGCGTGTGAGATGGTCCACGTGCAGTATTCGTACGACGACGACTCGGTCGCCGTCGTCAACGGCTTTGACCGCCGCCTTGCAGGGATGAAGGTGACCGCTAAGATCTATAACCTGGACGCGAGCGAAAAATCCGCCCATGAAACGGTGTTGGATGAGCCTCCAGACAGCAGCACCAAAGCCTTTGATCTGCCGAAAGTGAACGATCTCACGACGGCGTACTTCCTGCGGCTGTGGCTGCACGATGCCTCCGGCAAGCTGGTGAGCGACAACTTCTATTGGTTGTCCACGAAACCCGATGTGATGGATGACGCTAAGCGTCGCGGCACCGCTTACACGCCGCAAGCTTCCTATGGCGATTTGACCGGCCTCAATAGCCTTCCCGCAGTGCAACTGGTTTCCCACGCCAAGCTGGCGGGCAATGGCGACACCGGCATCGTTTACATCGAGGTACAAAACCCGAGCAAAAACCTGGCGTTCATGGTTCGGGCGCGGCTCATGGACTCTAAAGATGGGAAAGACATTACCCCCGTGCTTTGGGAAGACAACTATTTTTCCTTGCTACCGGGAGAAACCCGGCACATCACCGGCAGGTATGACCTGCCCACAGCCGCAGGGAAAGAGGTGGGCCTGGAAATCGCAGGTTGGAACACGGCTCCGACCAGCATCGTGCCTCAGGCGGTGCAATAGGGAGTTTTGCAGCTACAATCCACCCGGCGTAGCGGCGAGTTTATCTCGCCATGGGGTGGTGTGAAGCCTCACAAGCGCGGTCTTGTGGGGGCAGGCCTCCTCCCTGCCCCCCACGGCGGCCGATTCGGCCCCCGGAGGGCAGCCACAAAGGGTACGGTATCATGACATCCTTTACAGGTTGTATCAGGACATCCTTTACAGGAGGG
>CAZCVY010000066.1:0-32409 GCA_964501985.1 uncultured Acidobacteriota bacterium
CGAAGGAATTGGCCTGGTTGGCGTCGACCATGATGTCCATGTCGTCGCCCACCGCCTTGCGCACCGCTTCCACCAGTTGCACGTCTTCTTTCAAGGTCGCGTAATGCGCCCGAAGTTTGATGGCCTTCCAGCCTTCCGATTTGAGCTGCACCGCCATGCGGACTCTTTCTTCCGGAGTGGAAAGTTGAACCATGCTGGCATAGGCCGGAACGCGGTCCTTGGCCGCACCCCAGATTTTGTAGAGGGGCTGGCCGGCGGCCTTGCCGATGAGGTCCCACAGCGCAATCTCCAGGCTCGAAACGATGCGCGCGCTTCCTCCCAGGTAATATCGGAGGGGACCGGCGAACTGCTCGATGCTGAACGGATCCCTTCCCACCAGTTGCGCCTGGCTCTCCTCCAACCCAGCGGGATCGATCCCCGGACCGATGCCCGTTAATCCCTGATCGGTTTGAATCTCAATCACCGACCCGCCGCCGATCCGCCATGTGGTCAGGGTTCCCGGATCCCACGCCCCTTCCATTTTCCCGGTTTCACGAACGACCCGCAGGTTCACGATCCGGATGCCGGTGATTTTGAGACGGACTGCGGTGGGTAGCTGCGGCATCAGCACGGCGAGCGGCACGGCCGTTAAGAATTCTCGTCGTAGCATAAGACAACCTCCCTTGCACACAGATTGGAACTCATGGGGCGACCTCCAGTCACGCCGCAATATATGGGTGCCCGCGCGCGAATGCAACGGAGAACAGGATCGGGGGAGGCGAGGTAGCGGGGACCATCATCTGAGGGAAACGGTGTTGGGAACATGTGCACAAATTGATTTTACCGATTTTAGCATTACGTATTTTCAATAAGTTTCACGGCTGAGAATGGGCCCAGATTCAGTTTTTTCGCATGTTCTGCGTACCCTTACTGTTTGCAGCGGCGGAGCAGGAGGAGTGCGTCATGCGTAGAGTCCGGGCCTAAACACGCTCAAAACCCAGACGGATAAAGGGTACCCCTTCCCCCACGACCGGAAGAGGAGATAACGCTGTCATTCGTTTTGGGCGGAAGCCGTTTGTGAAGCAGCAGATTAAATCGCCGCTGCCAAGTTGGGCACGCGGCGTCGCGTCCTTGCCGACGTTCGGCGCGCTGGCGCATGGCGGCGTCGGCTCTCCATTGGGGACACGGCAATGCTCGTGTGAAGATGCAGGCGGTCGGCATAGCGCAACAGCTTTTCGATGCTCACCTGCGCGATCCTACCCCTCAGCAGATTGCTCACCGACGGCTGGTATTCGTCGAGAATGGAAGTGAGGTGTGCCTGCGTATAGCCCTTCGCCTTCACGTGCTCAAGAATAGCGGACAGAAGCTCGGCCTTGATTTTCAGCGCACTGGCTTCCGACGCGGAAAACCCCAAGGCGTCGAAGATGTTGCCCTTCACAATATGCGTCGGTTTATTTTCCCTGGCGCTTTTCATAACTTTTCTGCTCCTGCAATCGCTGCCTGACAATCTTGAAGCGCTGCCTGGCGACCGCGATGTCTCGCCGATCCGTCTTCCGGCTCTCCTTCTCGAAGCAATGCAGCACGTAGATTGTGTTTCCGATCTTGGACAGGTAGATCACCCTGTACCACGCGTGCTGATCGGCCTCTTTCAGTTCATAGGCGCCCGGACCTATCGACCTCATGCTGCGGGTCTCGGATGTTGGCTCCCTGCCGATTTGGAGCTGCCGCAGCGAAAATCCGAGCGAGCGTTTCACATCATCGGGAAAGCCCGACAGCACTTCCAGCGAGTCCCCCTCAAAGTGGAGTTCAGCGGCCGGCGGAGATGATTCTTCGCTGGAAGCCATCCTTCTGATAGTATCGCCATCCGCGCTTTTATACAAGATTTACTATAACCGGGAACACGGGGACAGGTCACTCGTTACAGAGGTTTTCGGGCGGGTGGCGGCCGGGAGCGTCGCGGCGGGGCGAAGGTGAACGTTTTCTGCCTTCGATCCACGAGGCTTGGCTACGGCTACCCTCCGCCTCTCCAAAACCGGGAAACGAGGTCCGCCTCGCCTTGGGGCAGACGGGTTCGAGGGATGGTTTCAGGCACGCTTTTCTTGTCCCCGCGGGTTTGCCTCAGTGCCTCCGTGGTGCGATCGGGTTTCGGGGCACGGCAACGTCGCGGTCAAACCGACGCGCTCCCCCAAGGACGCGAGGGTAGGGAACTTAATAGCTTCGCACCTATGCCGGGGACGTTCAGCCTTGCCAAGTCTTTAGCATGTGCGCGGCGGCGTAATATGCAACCGCCATGATGGTCAACGCGGGATTGAATCCGCCGTTGGTGACATGCACGCTGGCATCCACCACGAAGAGGTTCTCCAGATCATGGACCCGGCAGTGCCGGTCGACGACCGAGGTTCGGGGATCGTTGCCCATGCGACAGGTGCCGGCCTGATGCGGCCCGCCGCCGAAGTCAGGGCCGGGCACATTGGTCCACGTGGAAACCGCTCCCGCCTCGCGGAGCCACTCCTGGGCTTTGTCGCTAAGGAATTTTCCCGCTTCCACGTCGTTGGGGTGCCGATACCCGGAAATGCGGGCGACGGGAATCCCCCAGTAGTCTCTCACCTTGGGATCGATCTGCATTCGAGCTTCGAACACCGGCATGGGTTGCACCGGCCCTTTCAAAACGATGCTTTGGGCGAAGTTTTTGCGCACGAATGCCTTGTGTGCGCTTCCCCAGCCGGGGACTTCCCCGGGAATACCCGATTCCACAAAGTCGATAGGAAGCCGAATGAATTCGTTGGCGAGCATTCCCCCACCAATCAGTCCCTTATTGCCATGATTGAAATCGCAAATCGCGATCGAGGCTCCGGGCCCAAGATCGTCGTAAACATCTGATTCAAAAAGGCCCCACGCCCCCGGATAGGGGTGGTCTTGAAGATTACGGCCTACCCAATCGAAACGGTTTCCCAGCCCCTGCGGAAAGATTTTGGTCTTCGAGTTCAGCAGCAGCCGTGCCGATTCAATCGCCCCACACGAGACCACCACGACATCCGCAGTCTGTTCGTCGCGGCGGCCGTTCGCGTCATAATAGGAAACGCCAAGCGCGCGCCCCTGGGAGTTGGTCAGAATCTCCCGCGTCATGCATTTCGTTCTCAGTTCGCAGTTGCCCGTGGCCAGCGCCCTGGGTATGACGGTGTTCTGTGTGCCGTTCTTGGCGTTAACTTCGCAGGCGAACCCCACGCACCAGCGGCATCGCATGCAGGGTCCGCGGCCGTTAAAGGGCACTGAATTCCGCAGCATCGGAACGCTGAACGGATGCAGGCCCAGGCGTTCGGCCGCAGGCTTCAGGACCGCATACTCGCGATTGGCTGAAAGCGGGGGCATGGGAAGGGAGCGCTGGCGTGGAGCGCGGAATACGTTATTCGCATCGTCGCCGGACACACCGATCTCCCACTCGGCTTTCTCATAGTGGGGTTCAAGATCCTGGTAACTGAGCGGCCAATCCTCCAGCGTGCTGCCGGGGACCGCGCCGTAGGTTGAACGCATGCGGAAATCCTGCTCCATATAGCGCCAGCCCATGGCTCCATAACAAGCCGTGCCCCCACCCACACACGCGGCATTGTTGAAGTATTCCCCGTCGCTGGGCCAGACAACGCTTTCGTGACCCTGTGCGTCGGCAACAACCCGCGGGTTCCTTTCCTCGTCAGGACCAAAGGAATTACCCAGCGCCGGAAGACGTTGATTGCGGAGGTCGTCCTTCCGGTCATCATACGCGGTCATCCAGTTGCCGCGTTCAAGCAGCACCACGCTCAGCCCGGCGCTGCTAAGTTCTTTGGCAACTATGCCGCCCCCCGCGCCTGCTCCAATAACAACAGCATTGACGTGCTTAAGGCCCATAGATCCCATCTCCAGAATTCGGTCCGTTCCCAAAAACGGCGGCCGAAAAGGATTTCAGGTGTAATGCCGGAGCACGATAGGGTCCAAGTCTGTGCGAAGAATCACAGGGACAATCTGGCCCCAGTCTCCCCGGTTTCCGGGACTTTCGGGGAAGAGTATCAAAGTGGTGAAATGCCATAAAAGTAAGAGGTTAGAAGGTCTTTTTTTCTTGACATGCTTGGAGGTGCGTGATAAACAGCTAGAGTCTCATGAATAGTGGGAATCGGTAGTCAGGGTCAAGGTCAAAAAACTAATCAGCGCGTTCCTGAATCTGTCCCGCGGCAGGCGCATTTGGGGGGCCGGGCCTCGATTTTGGGCGAAGTTTCCGAGGAGGACGTGTATGCAGCGCCAAAGAGTTTCATCGGATTTGAAACAGGTTGGACGGCTTGTCTGTGGCCTGATGGCCATGGTGGTTTTCCTGGGTGTCGTGGTCTGTAAAGGGCAGCAGGTGGAGGCCTCGCTTTATGGATTCGTTAAGGATCAGGCCGGTGCTGCCGTCCCCGAGGCTCAAATCACCGTCACCAACGAAGCCAACGGCGTAAGCGTGTCGGTCAAGAGCGGACCGGACGGATCCTATAATCTGAACGCGCTGCGCCCCGGCAGCTACACCCTAACCGTCACGCAAACGGGATTTGAAAAATCCGTCCAAACGGGCATTCAACTCGATGTCAACCAGAAAGCTAACCTCGATGTCCAGCTCAAGGTAGGATCGGTCACGACCACCGTGGAGGTCGCTGGGACCGCGGCCCAAGTTGAGACTGCGACCGCCACGGTCGCCCTCACTGTCGAGACCAGCACCGTGACGGAAATGCCCCTCAACATTCGCCGTTTTGGGTCATTGGGCCTCTTGATGCCCGGAACCGTTCCGGATCGCGGGGGATTCGCCAACAGCGCTTTCGGCTCCCCCTTCAGTGAGGTCACCTACGCTTCGAACGGCGATCGGAGCTCGGGCAACAACGTCTTGATTGATGGCGTCGACTCGCAGAATCTTTTCAGCGGCGGATTTTCCGTCCAGCCGTCGCCCGATGCGATTCAGGAATTCAAGTTCCAAACCGAATCGTTTTCCGCCGCATTCGGCAAACGCGCGGGTTCCACCCTTAATCTCATCACCAAGTCAGGAACCAACGACATCCACGGCAGCGCCTTCGAATTCGTACGGAATCAAATCTTCGATTCCCGAAACTTCTTCGACATCAACCAAACGAATCCCGTTACCGGGGCTGAAATTCCGGATTCCGCCCGGCCGGCATACCGCCGCAATCAGTTTGGCGGCTATATCGGTGGCCCGATCCTCAAGAACAAGATGTTTTTCTTCGGCGGTTACGAGGCTCTGCGGGAACGCAAGGGACTGACTTATGTCGATCAGGTTCCCGATGCGATGATGCTTCAAGGTAACTTTTCCGAGCTATTGGACCCATCGAATGCCTTTGGCGTGACCCCCATCATCGATCCCTTGTCTTGCTCGGCCCCGCCCCTTGGGACGGGATGCACGGCGTTCCAGGGGAATATCATCCCCCCGGGCCGTGTTGACCCGGTGGCAACGAAGGCCATCTCCTATAATCCCTTTCCCGCCCCCAACGCCCCTGGGCTTGTAAACAACTACATCGCCAACCCCGTTCGCCGGAGAGGTGATAACCAATACCTGGCCAAGTGGGATTACAACCTCAGCGATAAAGATAAGGTGTTTATCCGGTTCATTCGCGCCACCTCGACTACCTTCACGGTGGAGGACGCCTATACATCGCTTCCCGGCTTCGGGGATAAGATCCCCTATCAGGGAACAAACGTCGCCCTCGGATGGACGCACACCTTCAGCCCCAATTTGCTGAATGAGTTTCGGTTCGGCTTCTCGCGCAACCAAGACGTGGGGGTGTGCTCTGCCTGCCCGAGAGCGCCGGGATTCATCGCCAGCTTCGGCATCGCCGGCCCTGGCGGCACCACCTTTTCAGCGATTTCGCCCTCGCAGGAGGGCTTCCCCGCCTTCGAATTTGGCAGCGGCTACTCCACGATTGGCGACTCGAACTACCGGCCGGTCGAATCGAACGATATGGTCGAGAAGTACTATGACGCTCTCACCGTGATTAAGGGCAAGAGTACGATGACGATGGGCGTGGACCTGGACCCTTACCAGTCCTTCCGGGACCAAGCGCCGTTTTCACCCCACGGCCAATTCTTCTACGATAACTACTACAGCAACTTTGGGTTTTCCGACTTCCTCCTCGGGGATCCTAGCTCGGCGGGCCGCAGCATCACCGATGCCGTGAATGAGCACACGGGCGGTTTCTGGGCAGGCTTCTTCCAGGAAGATTATCGCGCGTCGAACAAGCTGATGATCAACATCGGGATACGCTATGAACATCACCAGATGCCCATTGACCGCGGCAACATCGGCGCCACACTCTTCCCAATCCCCAATGCGGGATTGGAAACACCAGGGAATGCGATGTTGGTCGTACCCTCTTATAAACTGGCGGACTCGCTCTGCATGCTGCCTCAGTACCAGAATGCGGAAGGTGACAGGCTAGTCATGTGTTCTTCCGACATGCAGAAATATGGCTTTACGGGCCGCGCCGCAAGGTCGCTCTGGTTGGGGGACAACTTTAACTGGGGGCCGCGCATAGGATTTGCCTATCGCCCGACGAACTCCGACAAGCTCGTTATGCGCGCCGGCTACGGGATGTTCTTCGACTTCCCCGACTTCAATATGTTCCACTATGGGTTCAACAATCCCATTCAGGGCCAAAGCCAGTTCGTTTACCTCACGTCGAACGTGACTCCGACCACGACCACGTCTACGGCGTTTGCTGGCGCCGGGCTCCTGCCATTGGACCAGAGTTTCATTTCCATCAACGTCGATCCGCATTTCCGCCAGACGTACATTCACGAGTGGGATTTTGATATCCAGAGCCAGCTCACTCCGTCGCTCGCCCTTGACGTTCGCTACCTGGGGACCGCGGCGATTGAACTGAACCACTTCCACTTCTTCGGCAACCAGCCTGTCCCGGGACCAGGTTCAACCGTGGCGGATGTTCAAGCCCGACGGCTGTATCCGGACTTTGGGGAAACGGCGGAAGGGGGGCCGGGCTCGAACGCCAACTACAACAGCTTGCAGGCCCAACTTACGAAAAGGATGTCGAAAGGCCTCAACTTTATTGCCGGCTACACTTGGTCCCATCAATTAACCAACAATGAGGGTGAGGAAGGCGGTTACGCCGACGGCGGTTCAGGCCTAGGCCAAGACGACAATCACCAGGGCGAGGAGTACGCGGGCGGGGTCAACGACGTTCGCAGCCGCTTCACCTTCGGTGGCGTCTACGACCTGCCTTTTGGGGCGGGGTCTCGCTTTGCTCCCGGAGCCGGACGGGTTTTGAACACTCTGATTGGCGGATGGGAATTCGCCCCCAACTTCCAGTGGCAAAGCGGCTTCTACTGGACCCCGGCCGCCGGACAGGACATCGCGAACACGACCACAGGCAGTTGGCGACCCGACCGGCTGTGTAACGGGAACTTCCCCAGCAGCAAACGCACGGTGGCCGAGTGGTTTGATACCAGTTGTTTTACGGATGCGGCTCTGTTGGCCGGTCAAGCGAATGGCATCTATCGGTTCGGCAACGCCGGTCGGAGCATCATCGAGGGCCCGGGAATCTTCGACTTGGACTTTGGGATGTATAAGGACTTCAATCTCAGCGAGCGGTTCAAGTTGCAGTTCCGCGGTGAATTCTTCAATGCCTTCAACACAGCCGACTTCGCTACCGTCGGCCCGTCGCTCTCTCTTACCGCCGGGAACTACGGCCAGCTTACCGGTGCCGCAGATGCCCGTGAAATTCAGTTCGCACTGAAGTTGACGTTCTAGCTGCGTAGGTGAAAATACGTTCGTTACTCGAAGAGCGGGCCCTTTCGGGCCCGTTCTTTTTTTTGCGCGTAAACATCCGTGGAATTTGGGGCGCGATCCTCAGCGGTTTTCATCAGGCTCATCGCTCAGCACAGGATGACTTCTTTCTGCGCCGGCTTACCGCCCTCAGGGACGAATCGAAACCCTCCGCCGACTACGCCATAAGCTTGTTTACGAGGTTGCCGGAAATATCCGTGAGCCGAAAATCGCGGCCCTGGAACTTGTAAGTGAGCTTGGTGTGGTCCAGGCCCATCAAGTGAAGCAAGGTGGCGTGCACATCATGGATATCGATGGGATCCTCGACGATGTTGTATCCGAGATCATCGGTTTTACCCAAGGTGATCCCCGGCTTGATGCCCCCACCCGCCATCCACATGGTGAAAGCGCGCGGATGGTGATCGCGGCCGAGGAATTTGGATTGCGCGCGGGCTTCGTTCATGGGCGTACGTCCGAACTCACCGCCCCACACCACCAGCGTGGAATCGAGCAATCCACGCTCTTTCAGATCCTTGATGAGCGCAGCGGAACCCTGGTCGGTCTCCTGACAGAGTTTAGGCAGGCGGTTGATGATGTCGTCGTGGGCAGACGTGCCGTGGTGGTCCCACCCGCGATGATAAAGTTGCACGAACCGAACGCCGCGCTCCACCAACCGCCTTGCCAACAGACAGTTGTTTGCAAACGAAGCTTTGCCGGGCTCGGTCCCGTACATTTTGTGGACGTGCTCGGGTTCTTTGGAAATATCGGCGAGGTCCGGGACGCTGGTTTGCATTTTGTAAGCCATTTCATACGATGCAATGCGCGTCAGAATTTCCGGATCGCCCGCCTCTTTCAAGTGCATTTCATTCAAATCCTTCAAGGCATCCAGAGACTCGCGCCGGTCCTCGGGCGCGACACCCTCGGGATTGGTGAGGAACAGGACGGGGTCACCCTTGGAGCGGAACTCGACGCCCTGATATACCGTCGGAAGGAATCCGCTTCCCCAGCATGATTTGCCGCCGTCGGGTTGATTTTCGCCCGAAAGTAACACGACGAACCCGGGAAGGTCGCTGCACTCGCTGCCCAAGCCATACGTCAGCCACGCGCCCATGCTCGGACGGCCAATGATCTGGAAGCCGCAATTCATGTAAATCTGGGCGGGGGCGTGGTTGAACTGCGTCGTCCCCACGGACTTCACAATGGCGATTTCGTCGACCACTTCCTGCAGGTGCGGGAGAAGCTCGGAAACCTCCGCGCCGGATTTGCCATATTTCTGGAATTGGTAAGGCGAACCGAGCAGCCGCGGGACTCCTTTGATGAAAGCAAAGCGCTGGCCTTTGAGAAATTCCTCGGGAATATGTTGGCCGTTATATTGCTGCAGCGTGGGCTTATAATCGAGCAAATCGAGCTGCGAGGGCGCGCCCGCCATGAAGAGGTAGATGATGCTCTTGGCCTTGGCAGGAAACATCGGTGGCCTGGGCGCCAGGGGATTGGGAGCGGGTTTGGGCGAACCCGGCGCGGGGATTCCAGCGGCAAACAGGTCACGATGTAAGAGAGAAGACAACGCCGTGGCCCCGACCCCCATCCCCGCCTGCTTGAAGAAATAGCGCCGGGTGACGGCCTTGACGAGATCCTTCATGTCTGGAGAAAAGTTATCAGCCATAAATTATTCCTTCGTTATGGTTTCGTCCAGGTTCAGCAAGACGTTCGAAACCATGGTCCACGCCGCAAGCTCGGGAAGATTGGAATTGGCGCCCGCCTGCGGCCCCACGACTTTGCTTGCGGCTTTCGGGTCATTTTGGAAACGGTGTAACTCCTCGCGGTAGTAATCGAGGATCCGGTCAATTTCCGGTGCGGTTGGGCGCCGGGTCACGCAGCGGCGGAATCCGTAAGTAGCGCGATTGGCAGGATCGGGACCGGCATCTTGAATCATCTTTCGCGCCAAAGCCTGCGCCGCTTCGAAAAACGCCGGGTCATTGAGCGTCGTCAAAGCCTGGAGAGGCGTATTGGTGCGCACGCGCCGCACTGTGCAAAACTCGCGCGTAGGCGCGTCAAACGTGGACCAACTGGGATAAGGCGAGGTGCGGCGAATGAAGGTGTAGAGGGAGCGGCGATAGACATCCTCGCCCTTGCTCTGCTCCCACTTTTCATCGTTGTACGGCCGGTCCCAAATGCCGTCGGGCTGGTAGGGAAACACGCTGGGGCCGCCGATCTTCGCGCTCAGCAGGCCACTTGCTGCCAGTGCGTCGTCGCGGACAGCTTCGGCGGGGACTCGGAAGCGCGGGCCTCTCGCCAGCAGCTTGTTGTAAGGGTCGCGCTCTTCGAGTTCCGGCGTGACACGCGAGGATTGGCGATACGTCGCGGAGGTCACCATCAGCCGCAGCATTTTCTTCATGCTCCAGCCGTCGCGCGGGAACTCCGTAGCCAGCCAATCCAGAAGCTCCGGGTGCGTAGGCAGGGCGCCCTGCGTGCCGAAATCTTCGCTGGTTTCCACGATCCCGTGTCCAAACAATTGCTCCCAGAAGCGGTTAACGGCGACGCGCGCGGTCAACGGGTTATCGTCCGAGACCAGCCAATTCGCTAATCCCAGTCGGTTGGGCATTTGATCGTCCGCCATGGGATTGAGCGCAGAGGGCACGCCCGCACACACTTTGTCGCCGAGGCTCGTAAAGGCGCCACGAATGTGCATGGAAGTGCAGGGGCGCTCATACGACGGCTTCTCGTGCATCACCAGCGTAGTGACGATGCCAAGCTTCGAAACCTCTTTCTTAATCTCCGCGATCTTGTCCCGGGTGGGTTCGAGCAGCGGCGCAATCGCACGATACGCGGCCGCCAGATCCTCCTGCTGTTGCTGGGTCCGCTGCGCGGGGGGAAGGTCGAGTACCGGACGTAACCGCGCCGGGACAGTCGTTACCACGCGCGGGTCAGGCATGTTGGTCACGGAAATCCGGAAGCGGCCGATGGCGGTCGCCGAGTGCGGCATGTCATGCTTCAGGCGTAGAGTAAGCGCGGTGCCGGGCGCGAATCCAAAAGGTTTGTCAGGAATCAGCACGCCGCGGCGGACGGTGGGAATTTTCTCCGTGGAAAGTTCAATGGCCCACCCCTTGGGCCGGGGCTTGTCGTTCACAAGGTTCTTAAACTCGTAGCCGTGCTGAGATTCGTCTGCCGCGGCATCCTTGAAGACGATCTTCTGCGCTGGCGCCGACCCATCGGCGGGAGCGGCGTCTGCTTCCAAATCGCTGAGGAAAAAATTACCATCGGGGTCGCGCCCTGGTCCCCCGCCGGGCAGACTTGGGTCACTCATCACTTCCAGGCGCAGGCCGGTAATACCGGTGAGATCGGTGCGTGCAGTGACTTCATAAGCGTCAGCGTCCGGGTTCTTGCCGCCTGCTAGAATAGATCCATCCGGCAGGAGAGTCAGCGTGGCGCCACCCTTCGAGATCAGGTGACTGGGTTTAAGCACAGTCCACTGAGCCTCGGCAGCCTTGATACCCTGTTCCCACTGGGTCTGCGCCGCGGCAAGTTGCGGCGTGGGCGTATTTAAGACAGCCTCAAGCTGGACGATCTCCGCCCGCAATTCCTTGCTCTTGGAGACCTGCTGGGAAGTTGGCAGTTCCAGTTCTGCTTCACGCGCGAAATAATCGTCCGCTCCATCGTCGGCGACATGGTAATCCTCGTCGGCAAAGAAGGCCAGGAAACGGTAGTAGTCTTTTTGCGTGAAGGGATCGAACTTGTGATTGTGGCACTCGGCACAGCCAAGCGTCGATCCCAGCCAGACCGTCGCGGTGGTGTTCACCCGATCCACTTGCGAATACCAATAGTACTCTTCCGGGTCGACACCGCCTTCCATGTTGGTCATGGTATTGCGATTGAATCCCGAAGCAATCAACTGGCTCGTGGTAGGATGCGGCAACATGTCGCCAGCGATCTGTTCAATGGTGAACTCCCGAAACGACATGTCTTCGTTGAAAGCGTTGATCACCCAGTCGCGATACTCCCACATCGTGCGAATGTGGTCGGCTTCGTAGCCGTGCGTGTCGCCGTAGCGCGCGAGGTCAAGCCAGGGCGCCGCCCAGCGCTCTCCATAATGCGGAGAGGCCAGCAGTCGATCCACTACCTTTTCGTATGCATCCGGGCTCTTGTCGGCCACGAAGGCGTCAACTTCCTGAAGGGTCGGTGGAAGCCCAATCAAATCGAGCGTTACCCGTCGGATCAGCGTCTCTCGGCTGGCCTCGGGCGAAGGGGAAAGTCCTTCCTTTTCGAGTCGTGCGAGCACAAAGTTGTCAATAGGATTGCGGCACCATCCGGGATTCTTCACCCGTGGAACTTCCGGCCGGACGGGCTTGATATAAGCCCAGTGTCTCACGGGTTTGGGCGAGGCAACTGGTTCTGACGAATCCGGCCCCGATGCTCCCTGGTCAATCCATGTGCGAATAAGCGCCACGTCCTGCGTACTGAGAGGCGGAGCGCCATAGGGCATCTGAGGACGATCCAACGCCAGAATTCGTCGAACGAGCGGACTCTTTTCGCTGTTGCCTGGAACTACCACGGGGCCGTTGTCGCTGCCCTTCAAGAGTGAGGCAAGCGAGTCCAGTCGCAGCCCGTTCTGTTGAAGGTCCGGGCCATGACACGAGTAACAACGGGCAGCAAGAATTGCGCGAATTTGGGAGGCGAAAACCCCTCCTGGGTTCTCGCTGGCGTGAGCGGCAACGGGAGTGACTGGCGCGGCAACGGGTTCATCTGCAACGGCAAAAGAGTTTTGGTCAATCCAGGCGCGAATCAATTTGATTTGAAGAGCGGGTAGGGGATCGGCGCCCATCGGCATGCGCATTGCTTCCCCAACGCCGATCAGGCGTCTTACCAAAGGACTCTTTTCGCTATCGCCCGGGATTATCGCCTTGCCCGATTCGCCCCCCTTCAGCACATGGGCTTCGGTATCGAGCCTCAAACCCGCCTGTGGCTTTTCGCCGCTGTGGCAAGGGAGACAGTTCTTCTGAAAGATGGGCGCGATGTCCCGGCCGAAATCAATTGGCATGCGGGCATTCTGGGAAGCAGCCTGCGGTCGGGCCACCATCCGCATTCCACCAGTGGCGAGGATTGCGGCCAAGAAGACGATCGCTTCGCACACCCGTTGGGTCCGCCTGCGAGCGCCGACGCGATGTATGAGAGACTTCATCTGGAATTCAATGCCTTTGGCAAATTGTGCCCCGAACGGCTGGAATTATAAAGCAAAACTTCGGGTCCGTGGCCCCTCAACATTTCCACGGCGATGGATCTGGGCGCGGTCGCCCGAATCGCGGTGTAACACGAGGCGGCTTCGGCCATCAAATATTGCCGCGTTTCATTTCTCCCATCAGGTAGTCCATGGAGCGAACGCAGAGCGTCATGATCGTAAGCGTAGGATTCTGGCAGGCGGTTGATGTGAAACCGGACCCGTCGCAAACGAATACATTCTTGACGTCATGGGTCTGCTGGAATTGATTCAGGACTGAGGTCTTGGGGTCCTTGCCCATGCGTGCGATGCCCACCTCGTGGATCGCCCATCCGGGGGTTGCAGTTTCGAGTCTCCTGCGAACGTTTACGGCCCCGGCGGCTTCCATCATTTCCGCCGCCGCATCCGCCATGTCCTTCACCATCTTGTGCTCATTTTCGCCGTAGGTCATGTTGATGCGTAAGACGGGGATTCCGAAGGTATCCTTCATCTCCGGGTCAAGCTCCACGTAATTGTCCATGCGGGCCAGGCACTCGCCGAATCCACCGATCCCCAGGAAGCACTTCGGCTCCAGCATTGCGTCTTTGTAGGCCTTGCCAAATCCCGGTGCGTCCCAGTTGAAATTTGTACCGCCTCCGCCTTCATATCCGTAGCCGCGCAGGAAGTCCTTGGACTTGGGCACACCGGGAATATTGCGGAAGCGCGCCACATACATCCCCGCCGGATTCTGAGGCTGGCTCATGGCGGGCTTACTCGCCAGTTCCGGGAACTCGCCGCTGGCGCCGCCTCCGGTGATGTGATCCATCAAGTAGTGGCCGAGCACCCCGCTGGAGTTCGCCAATCCGTTCGAATACTGAGTGTCGGCGGAGTTCAGCAGAATTCGCACCGATTCCAGGGACTGAGCGCACAGCACGACGGCGCGCGCGTTTACCTCCTTCGGCTCACGCGTGTTGCGGTCAATGTAGAGAACACCCTTGGCGCGCTTGCGCTGCGGGTCCATCAGGACCTTGTAAACCATGGCGTTGGGGATGTGGGTGCAATTCCCCGATTTCAAGGCGTCGGCGACGGTGGTGAAGGCGGCATTGAAGTAAGAATGGGTCAGGCATCCGCGTTCGCACGGACCGCAATAATGGCAAGCGGCACGGCCATTGATGGAGCGGGTAAGGTTCGCGCTACGCGTGTGCATGGGCACATAGCCCAACTTCTCTTTCACGCGATTCCGGAAGTGTGTCTCCACGCAATTGAGGGGCATCGGCGGCTGAAAGTGACCGTCCGGCAGGTGTGCCAGACCTTCCGCCTGCCCGCAGATTCCCACGTACTCTTCCACCACGTCGTAGTAGGGCTCCACATCTTTGTAGCTCAGCGGCCAGTCCTCCCCGTAGCCATCGATGGAGGCCGCTTTGAAATCAAGATCGCTCAGACGCAGGCTGACCCTTCCCCACACGTTGGTGCGGCCGCCGGTCATGCGGAGGCGTCCCTGCCAACTGAAGGGTTTGTCTTTGCCCGTGGTATAGGGCTCGTCGAGGTCGTTGCAAAACCAGTCGTAGTTGTATTCCATACAGGCGTAGCAGTCCTTCTGCACGGGACGCGTCTTGCGAATGACCGAGTCTGCCTGGTCGCGGTACTTCAATTCAAACGCCGGTTTGTGTTCCGTGAAGTTAGCGTCCGACTGCGGGCGGCCCGCGTCCACAAGCGCTACCTTGAGCCCGGCTTCCGAGAGACGCTTACAGGCCCAGCCGCCTGACGCACCCGACCCCACCACTGCGACGTCATAAACGAACTTCGACTGATCCGCCATAAATCCCCTTTTTAAAAGTTTGCCCGTTTCCATGATACTCCGAATCTGCTCGGATGGCGTCGAGGATTGAAGGCGTGGCGCCGGGTTGCCCCTAAACTCGTAGCGGCAGGCTGACCCCGCCATGGCGGCGTTTCGCCGCCCGACTGAACTTGTAACGGTAGCGCGGAGGCGTTTAAGTGCGACTGGTTGTTGCGCTTGATACCGCACGGAAGTATGCTACCGGGCGGTGCCAGAGTCCAAAAAGGAAATTTCTGATTCGCGCCTCAAGTCAGCGGCGAGGCACCCGAACATCGTCAGCCTACGCGACCGGACAGCGCTGAGTCTTCGTGTCCATTCCAACTTCGGCATCGACCACAGAGGCCAGCATGAAATATTCACTGATGCGGTTTCTTTGTTTTTGCTTTGCTCTTGCCATGCTCTCCGCATCGACGGCAAAGCCGCAGCAGGTGTCGACCAAAGGCCCCCTCGTTCATCTGAGCAGCGGCACCCTTGCGGGAACGATGCGGGGCAACATCGCGGTATTTGAAGGTATCCCTTTCGCGATGCCCCCCGTAGGGGCTCTGCGCTGGCGCGAGCCACAAGCGGCAGCACCTTGGTCGGGTGTGCGCGATGCGACCAAGCCATCCCATCCCTGCATGCAGAACGTCGCGGGCACCGACAACTTCATCGAGCCGCTCGCAGCAACTTACGGCGCGGCATTCAGCCGTCAGACGCTTGATCCATCGGAGGATTGCCTATACCTCAACCTATGGACACCGCAACTGCCGCCGGGCGCGCGTCTCCCGGTGATGGTCTGGCTGCACGGTGGCAGCAACCGGGTGGGCAGCGGGTCAGAAGCTGGGTACGACGGCGCGATCCTGGCGACTCATGGTGTCATCGTTGTTACGGTCAACTACCGCCTGGGAGCCGTGGGCTTCTTCTCGCATCCCGAGCTAACGGCAGAATCTTCCCACCACAGTTCAGGCAACTACGGCCTTCTTGATCAGATCGCAGCGCTCCAGTGGGTGCAGCAGAATATCGCCGCATTCGGCGGCGACCCCTCCAACGTTACACTCTTTGGCGAGTCGGCGGGATCGATCGACGCGACAATCTTGATGGTTTCTCCCCTCACGAAGAACCTGTTTCGCCGAATCATCGCGGAAAGCGGTCCAGCGTTCGGACTTGGACCCGCGCGCACCGTCGCGCAGATGCAACCGCTCGGTCTCGCTGTAGGAAAAGAAGCGGGCGGCAAGGAGGGATCGCAACTTCAAGCCCTGAGAAAGCTGCCGGCTACCCAGACTGCTGAGATTGAAAACCGCCTGGTTGCTACGCAGTTCAAGGGCTACGACCCGAACGCAGCGATCGTGGACGGATGGGTCCTTCCCCAGTCGCCGGCAAAGGCCTTTGCGTCAGGAAAGATCGAGCCGGTCGATTTACTTGTTGGCTTGAATGCTCGAGAGTTCGCCGCCTTTCGAGTAGGCGCCGCGGCGGCGACAAAGAAGCTGCCTCCAAATGCCCCGCAGCCTGGCTTCAGCGAAAAATTCAAACAATTTGCGGATGTGGCGCGCCCTCTTTATGGCAACTGGACAGACCTTGCGGTTGCGACGTACACAGTTCGAATTCTTCTTCACGGGAGCCCCGCCATCGATCAGGCGAGCAACGATATCCTGGTCGCATGTCCCGTCGGAGCGGAGGCTGCACTCGCAACGAGCGCCGGGCAGCGCGCCTTCGTCTACAGATTTGATCGTTCGGTTCCAGGAAAGGGGGAGTCTGAGCTCGGAGCTTTCCACTCGCTGGAACTTCCTTACGTCTTCGGCACCTTTCAGACTCGCGCGTTCGGTTGGCTGCGATTCACTTCGACGGACCACAAGCTCTCGCAAATCATCGAAACTTACTGGACGAACTTTGCCAAATTCGGAGATCCGAACGGGCAAGGTCTTCCACCCTGGACTCCCTGGAATGCGGGTCAAGAGCCTTATCTTGTTTTCAGCGAGAATGGTGAGGCTGTCCCGCAGCAGAGCTTCTCCCCGATCTACTGCCATCTCTCGCCGGATCGTTTGAAGCAACAGCTCGGAAACTTCTGACCATAACCACCGAATTATGTTTTGACATATACGCGGGCGAGAACTGCGTTCGTAGCGCGGGCATCTTGCCCGCTGTCGCGGGAGCGTCCCGCTCCCGCCGCCGCGCGGGCAAGATGCCCGCGCCACGGAAACAGTCCGCCTCGATATTTTGTATGCTTCAACGAGGCGGCATGGTATACGTTGTCGGCGAATTAAGATTATGATGACGGCGGCTTCAGCACATTCAGGGTCGGCGCAGGGCGAGGTGGGGGAATATGGCCACAAACAACGTCCAATCATTGGCTTCCGAAGGGCGGCTAACGTCGCTCGATTTCTTCCGTGGAGTCACGATGTTCATGCTTATCGGGGAAGCCACGGGCCTTTATGAGTTGCTCAGGGATCCGGCATTACATGGCACACTGCTGAGCGCCATCGGCTGGCAGTTGGATCACCACCCTTGGAATGGCCTTCGCTGCTGGGACCTGGTTCAGCCTTTCTTTATGTTTATTGTCGGCGTGGCCATGCCTTTTTCGATTGGCAAGCGCTGGCAACGGGGAGACAGTTGGAGCAAGACCTTCCGCCACGTTCTCCAGCGATCGGCTCTGCTCCTGCTCTTTGGCTGGGGGCTGTACTGCATTGGCCCAGGGCACCTGACGTTTGAGCTTTGGAACGTGCTGGCGCAACTCTCCTTCACCTATCTGGTCGCGTTCCTGATGATGCGCAAGTCGACCGGTGTCCAGCTCGGTTTCACCTTCATGCTGCTCATCGTAACAGAATTGCTTTACCGGTTGTGGCCGGTTGCCGGCTTCAACCAGCCCTTCGTGCCGGATCACGGATTCGGGGCCTGGGTGGATCTGGCGATCATGCACAAGCTCTCCGATGGGCACTGGGTGGCGTTCAACGCGGTGCCGACCACGGCTCACACCATGTGGGGAGTGCTCGCGGGCCAAGTCCTGCAAAGCAGTCGAACCTCCATGCAGAAGATTCGAATTCTGGCCATCGCCGGAGCCATTGGCGTGGTGACCGGCTATGCTTTAAATCCTGTCACGCCCATCATCAAACGCATTTGCACCAGCTCGTTTGTGATCGTGAGCGGGGGTTGGGCATTGCTGGCGTTGGCGTTTTGCTATTGGCTGATCGATGTCAAAGGTTATAAGAAGTGGAGCACCTTCTTCAACATCGTGGGAATGAACTCAATTTTCATTTACCTATTCGCGAATACAGGCGGGCCGGGTTGGCTCCACAGGATCGCCCAACCCTTCACCATGGGACTCTTCGGTTGGGGAGGGCAACTCGCAGCGGAGATTGTTACCAGCCTCGTCGTATGGGGAATGCTCTGGTATCTCTGCTTTTGGCTGTATCGGAACCGAATCTTCATCAGGATCTGAGCAGCTCCTAAAACCGAGTACTCGCCTCAGCCTCGAACGGCGTCACGTCGTAGCGGCGGGTTTATCCCGCCATCGTAGGTGGCGGCAACCGCCGCCACCTGGCGAGGTAAACTCGCCGCTACGTCTGCCTGCCGCTTCTTGTGAAGCCCGAGTGAGGGTGGTAGCATAGCGATGAAGGGCTTGAATACAGGATTACAAATCTCAATGAGGGCGCTTCCATCATGGAAGAATCTCCGCTAAGAGTCATCAACAAGAGTCAGATTTCGGAAGCTCGCGGCCCGAGCCGCCGCCAACTGATGCAACGGTTGTTCGGCGCGACCGGAACGGCGTTGGCATTGCCCGGATTATCCGCGGCACATCCCGTCGCAAGCCTCCTCATGAGCGACTCCGCGGTGGCGACCGCACAGGCCAGGGCGGCTGATCCTGATTGGGAGCCTATCTTTTTTGATCCCCATCAGAATGAGACGCTGATCGTCCTGGCGGAGCTAATCGTCCCTAATTCGACCCAGGCACAAGTGAACCGGTTCATCGATACGTTGATTTCGGTAGACAAACAGGAAAACCAGAAAAAGTTCCTGGCCGCGTTGGGCGAATTTGATCATGAAGCGATCGCACGCTACGACCATCCCTTCAAAGCTCTTTCCGAAGAGCAACAAAACGCCATTCTGGTCAAAGCCTCCACGGCTGAGGCCTCCCAGCCCGGACAGGGCGTTCGTCGAAGGCGCCGGCCCGCAGTTCCCAAGCCAGGCATGGCTGAACCTGTGCTCACCCTGCGGGATCATTTCGAAAACATCAAAGGGTGGGTTAGTGGAGCATTTTACTCTTCCGAATTCGGGATGAAGGAACTGGGCTGGACCGGGCAGGTTGCCTGGGAAAGTCTTCCCGGCTGTGAGCATCCCGACGGCCATCTGTAGCTGCCCGTCCGCTCGAATCCCTCGCTTTGATTTCTTCAATCAACGCCGTTGTCACGCGGATCGGTCAAGCCATAAGTTGGTAATTCGTATCGCGGACCTGTTATCTAGGTCCGCGGGCTTCCCTTGCCCAAGAAAACGAGCCGCAGACCTAAAGGACAGGTCGCGCTACGGTTGCATCGTGTTGGTCCGTCGATTAGGTTTGACTCATGGCAGGAGGGGAGTTATCGTCTCCACCGGTCGAGTCATGGGCAGCCGTAAAGAAAGCCTGCAAAAGGAGAGTCCACAATGAACATCTTCGGGAAGAGCTTATCCGATTACGTGAGATTCGAAAAAGTATTCCTGATTCTGGTCCTGGTTGTGGGTGTGGCCAGGCTCACCCTTTCATTACTCGGCGTGCCCAACTCGACGGCGAAGTTCCTCAGCCTAACCGTCATGTTCCTGCTGGGGATGCTCTATTACTCGGTGAGGGTGCACACGAGCGGCTTTGGAAGCTACAAACAACTGCTGCCCGTGTTGGCGCTACAGGTGATCGTCGGCAATTGCATTGTAGTCGCGGGGATCGTGATTGCGATTCTGACCAATAAGGACAATATCTTCAGCGCTCCCGAATACTCGCCCGGCAAAGCCGATGGCAAAACCTGGGGTCACGCCGGCGCTCACGTGGTCGTCATGTTCATTCTTCCGCTCATCCTCTGGGCGATCGGCTCGCTGATCATGCTCGTCACCAAGAAGATAACCGGTGACCGGGGACAGGGCGCCGAAGCGGCCAATGGCTAGCGCGTCGATCACCACCGGTAGCTTCCAATGACCGTCCCTCAGTCCTCGCGCAGCAGTGTGGCAGGATCAATCGACAGCGCCCGCCGCGCGGGAACCCACGTGGCCAGCAGCCCAAGCAACGCCATCGCTAGAACAACACCCGCCAAAACCAGCGGATCTCGGGGTGTTGCCTGATACACGATAAAAGCCAGCACCCGCGACGCCAGAATTCCCAGGAGCAAGCCTGCTGCTGAACCTATCGCGAGCAATTTGAAAGCGCGGCCCAACGCCGCCTGCAAAACTTCCTTGCGTTGCGCGCCGAGGGCGATGCGAATTCCCAGATCCTTCTTTCGCTTGCTTACCGAGTACGCAGCCATGCCAAAGATACCGGTAATTGACAGCAGCGCGCCCATGATGCCCAGCACACCCAGCGCTACCGTCGCCACACGTGGAGCAAACAGGGCTCCGTTCATTTCCTGGTTCCACGTCTGGATGAAGGACGGCAACCCGGCATCCAGGTCCCGTAGCGTGTTCCTTAGCGCTGCCGCCAGTTGCTGCGGATCGCGGCGCGAGCGCACGATCAACCACGTCTCACTCGAGGGTGATTGCAGGAGGGGGAGGAACATCGCCGCTTGGGGGTCTTCAGCGAGGTTGGCCGTATATTTTCCGTCTTCTACAACACCGATCACCTGGATGCGCGTTCCATCCGGCCTCTTGAAATATCGGCCCAGGGCGTTGGTTACGGAGCCGAACAATTTTCGCGCAAACACCCGGTTGATCACCGCCACGCGCGGCGCGTCTTTATCGTCATGCCAGGTGACGGTCCTTCCCAAGAGCAAGGCCGTACCCGCCGCGTGGAAGTAATCGGGAGATATGTTGTACATCATGGAATCCCCAGCGGCATTCGATGGCCTCAGATCTGACGTAGCGTCGGTAAAGACGTTCGTATCGGCCCAGCCCATATGCAAAGGTGGATACTGACCCACCATTCCCACCGACATGACGCCCGGCACCGCGATCACGGCATCGATCATGCGCTTTTGCATGGCGGGCACCTGGTCGCCGCTGTAACCGGCCACGTTGAGTTCGGTCTCGACCAGCATCGCATTTTGTGGCTCAACACCAAGATGGCCGTACAGCGACCGCGCCAGTCCGCGCATGGCCACCACCGAGGAGGTGACCAGCACGGCGCAGACGGCAATCTGCAATCCCAGCAGAAGATCTCGGACCGTAATCCGCCGTGCCACCGTGGCGGTTTGTCCTCGCTTGATGACCTCATACGGATCGGTGCGGAAAACCTGCTTCACCGGGACAGAGCCAAAAAGGATTCCACTTGCTAAAGATAGCAACAACGCCACCAGGTAAACGTAGACGTCTGGACTCAACGGTACGTTGATGGGGATTTCGGGGAACGGCTGCCACACGCTCAGTCCGTGCAGCAGCAGGATGCTTCCCCACAACCCGATCGCGCCGCCCAACAGTGAAATCAGCACGGCTTCGATGAAGAGTTGCCGCAGAATGCGCAGGCGGCCCGCTCCCAGTGCGATCCGCAGAGCGATTTCCCGGGAGCGGTCAGCAGCTCTTGCGGCAAACAGGCTGCCCAGGTTGGCGCAGGCGGCTAGCAAAATTAACCCGGCCAGAAGCATCAATCCCGTGATGAATGCCCGTACCGCACCGTCGAAGATGTCGCCAACGTTGGGATGCCCCATTGCGTAGGTCACCCGACTCTCCTCTTTGGGATAGGCCTTTTCCCGATATGAGGCAATCGAATTCAGGTCGGCAGTCGCCTGGGCCGGAGTCACTCCTGCCTTCAAATGCCCAAATACATCGCCAATCCAATGGATTCCGCGCGCATTCAGGATATTCTGCCCGTCCACCTGTTCCTGGTTCACCATCGGCACGAAGAAATTGGGAGAGAAAACCAACAGAGTTCCGCGAAATTCTGGGGGCGTTACACCGACGACGGTAAAGGGATGTTTGTTGAGCAGAATTGTGCGGCCCACCACGCCGTGGTCATCCTGAAAATGGGTGTGCCAGCATCCGTAGCTAAGCACTAAATACGGTGCGCTGTTCGGGCCATGCTCATCGGAGGCGTGGAAGAACCGCCCAAGGTACGGCTGAATGCCCAATACGTCGAAGTAGTTTCCGCTGGTTTCGTAGCCCCACGCGCGCGATGGACCTTCGCCCGTATCCAGTCCCGCCCCAGAGATGTTATCGGCCGCCAGACCCTCAAAGCTGCGGTTGCCATCGCGCAGATCGAGATAGCTGGGATACGACTCATTCCCTCCCCACTTTTCACTGGTGCGCCCGAGTTGATAGAGGCTGTCCACCCGTGGCACATTCAGCGGGCGCAGGACCAGCGCGTTCAATACGGCAAAAACCAAGGCATTGGCGCCGATTGCCAACGCCAGCGTCAAAACGGCCACAGATGTAAAGCCGGGGGATTTGCGCAACTTGCGCAGGCTGAAGCGTACATCCTGGATCAGAGTCTCGACGAAGGTGCCGCCGGTCGCGTCGCGGCATTCCTCTTTGAACTTCTCACGGCCGCCGAACTCGATGCGGGCGCGGCGTTCCGCCTCGGCTCTATCCAAGCCGGACCGTTCCAGATCGTCCGCGCGGTGCTGAATGTGGGCCCGAAGCTCATCCTCTATTTCGGCGTTCATCTGCGAGCGCCCGAAGAGAGTGGCGATGCGGAAGCGAAGCGAATGTTTCATACTCCCCCCGGTTGCTGAGCGAGAGCGGATGCGATGGCAGCCGCGAGCCGATTCCAACTGTCGGTTCCCTGCGGCAAACGCCTAATGCCCGCGGCGGTGCGACCAAGAACGCCAGGAAAAAACTGAGTGAGGATGTCCATCCTTCCTCCTAAGATGATTAGGAGGGTAGCTCGATCACCCCTAAGCCGTCAAGGAGAAAATAAACTCAAGAAAAGTGGCCGCCCGCTGGGTCGAGAATGCAGATCCAGAATGTCAGTTCGGCTCAAAGATTCTTGTTCTTGAACTCTGACCTTTCCTTCTCTACTATGTCGGACAAGAAACGCGAACGTCGAGGGGGTGAAGCCGCAGTGAAATCCCCTGCAATCCGCCCACGCTCTCAGCGCGGGCCGCCCCGAGGGCCGCGAAGCGGCGTCCGTCTTTACCGCCGCTTACTGTTCCCCATCCTGTTCCTCCTGCCTTTTGTTTCCGGCTCGGCACAGGACAAGAAAGGTTGCGGTGAAGTGTTTGATCGAGAAGCCCTTCGCCGGGTAAGAACCGCGTGTGTGGATACGAGCTATCTGGAGAAGGCGGACGCCCTCGCCGTCACCGAGTTTGTGGCTAAGGAAAACCAACCACGCCAACTACTGAGCCAGGTACCCTGGAAACTTTCGGATCAATGTCCCGCGGCTGACGCCGTCATCAGAGTGTATTTCACCGAGGCCGAGCTTCTCACTCGAGAGTCAGGCAATCCCCTGCACGGGGGAGCCTCCACGGTTACCTTCTCCGAACAATTGGTCCAGACCGTGTTGCTGATCTACGACCGAGCATCCGTGAGAGTGCTTTATCGATACCGGTCGGAAGGCCGCGAGAAGGGAAATAAGCGGGCGGTCTTGCTGAAAGATCCCTTTTTCCGGCTGGTCAAGGACCTGAAGAGTGCGAACCTCTTGACCGAACCGCCGGCGAGGCAACGCCGATGAGTGCGCGCAACGAATGGATGCTCTAAGGTGTACGGATGCGGCTGAGTGTGACATTTCCGCGAAATACGGCGCCGGCGTCGAGCGGCTCCAAGAATCGCCGCGTGAGTGTGGCCGCCGTATGGGTCGCATTCACGGCCGTATGGGTGCTTTGCGGAGCACTCTCTAGACCTGGTTGGCCCACGCCACTTCAGATCTTGGACACTCATGGGCAGGATTACTACGAAAACGCCTACACTCTCATCGATCTGCCTGCGGAAGAATTGGTGGAGGCCCTACCCGAACTGCGCGGATTGGAGCCTGCTGCCGATCAGCAACTGCTGCAGCGCATCCTGAGCGAGGTGGGCAAGAGCGCGGAGGAGTCCTACCAGAAGTTCACCGAAATCATTGCCGACGAGCAGGTTACGCACGAGGAGTACGGTCCTGATTGTCACTTGAAAACAACCACCCACCAGGAGTTCAGCTATTTAATCATCCCCCACAACGAGGCCGGAGTCGAACAAACCGACGAGTATCGGCTCGCCATTAATGGCAAGCCGACTGACGGTTCCGCAGCACAACCTGCTGACACCGAGGGTTATGCGACGTTGTGGGCGCTCCTCTATCCGGGAAGTCAGTCGGGATCGAGGTTCCGCTATCTCGGTCGGCAGCGGTCCGGCGAATCCACGTCGCAGGTCATCGGTTTCGCGCAAAGACCGGGTTGGTCGACATTCAGGGGGAAAGTGACCTGGGGAAGCCAGTCGATATTGGTGATGTATCAAGGAGTCGCGTGGATCGACGCGGCCACTCACAGGATTCTGAAGATGCGGTTGGGTCTATTGAAACCTCGGCTCGACGCCAAGCTCGAAACGCAGACCACCGAGATTCGATTTGGTGAAGTTCATATCTCGGATGCGGCTTCTTCTGCATTATGGGTGCCACTTCAGGTTACCGTCACGACCGCGTGGAGTGGCCAAACTTTCCATGATCAGCATTCTTATTCAAACTATAGGCTCCCGGGTGCGAGTACCAAGATAAAACCCGCCCCGGAAGATACCGGCGCGCCACTCAAGCCGAATTGAAGTACGGGACCCTGTCGAATCACCCGCGCGTAGCGGCGGCTGGCGGAAGAGATAAACAGCACTTGGCGAAAGTGCCCGATTATGAGCTTTGCTCGCGGCCCGCATCCAGCACTGCTCTCACCTTGCGTGCAAGGCTCGACGGCGTGAAGGGCTTCTGGAGGAAGGTGGTATTTGCTTCGAGCACCCCATGGCGGGCAACCGCGTAGTCCGTGTACCCCGACATGTAGAGCACCTTCATCTTCGGGCGCAGGAAGGCGAGATTGTCAGCTACCTTCCGGCCGTTCATCCCCGGGAGTACGACATCGGTCAGCAGAAGGTCGATCGGTGCAGAGTGTCGCTCTCCGATTTGCAGAGCATCCTCAGGGTGCGCGCTCGCCAGCACCTTATAGCCGAGGTCTTGCAGAACTCTTGTCACCAGGGCTCGAACCGCTCCCTCATCTTCGACCAGGAGGATGGTTTCTGAGCCCGTGACCGGACGTCCTCGCACTTCCGCGCCCTTCACTGTTTCAGCAGCTTCCTCAACGCAGGGCAAGTAAATCTTGAACGTTGTACCTTGCTCCGGCTCGCTGTAGACCCAAACGCAACCTCCGCTCTGCTTGACGGTCCCGTAAACTATTGCCAGGCCCAACCCTGTGCCGCGGCCTTTCTCCTTCGTGGTAAAGAACGGCTCGAAGATACGCGCCTGGGTTTCCACATCCATCCCGATTCCGGTGTCGGTCACCGCCAGCATCACGTAACGCCCCGGTTTGACCACCGTGTGCCTGTCTGCATAGGTATCGTCCAGCTCGACGTTTGCAGTCTCAATGGTGAGCTTACCGCCATCTGGCATGGCATCGCGGGCGTTGACGGCCAGGTTGACGAGGATCTGCTCCATCTGCCCCGGATCGGCCCTCACGCGTCCCAGGGCGGAGTCTCGAACCATTGCCAACTCGATATCTTCACCGATTAAACGCCGCAGCATCTTCGCTACACCAGCGACGAGGTCATTCAGGTCCAAAACCCGGGGAGCCAGTAATTGTTGTCGACTGAAGGCTAGCAGTTGGCGGGTTAGTGATACCGCCTTTTCGCCGGCTTTCTTGATTTCAGCGAGGTGACTCGATATTGGGTCGCTGGAGCTGAGACCATCAAGCCCCAATTCGCAATACCCGTTGATGATTGTCAGGAGGTTATTGAAGTCATGGGCGACCCCACTTGCCAGCCTACCCACCGCCTCCATCTTCGCCGCCTGCTGAAGTTTCACCTCCAGATTCTTGCGCTCGGTGATGTCACGAATTGCCGCCACATGCATCTTGTGTTCGCCGGTAACATAGTGGCTGCCGGTGATCTCGACCGGGAAAACCGCGCCGTCCTTCTTGCGATGCAAGCGGAACAAATCCTGCATCCGCTCTTCAGCGATGGCAGCCCGAGTCTTCTCGGGCTCTGCGGCAACCTCTTCGGCAGTAAGCAACAGAAACTCCTCCCGGCTGTATCCGTACAGTTTGAGTGCGGCTGGGTTCGCGTCCATAATTCGGCCGGTGTCGGCCTGCACGACCAGGATGGCGTCGGATTCTACCTCGAAGAGCCGACGGTAGCGCTCCTCGCTCTCGCGGCAGGCATCATTTGCCCTCATGCGTTCCGTGATGCTGCTGACCAAACGGCGGAGGCGGGCCTTAGTGGCCGAATCGGTCTTCGTTCTCCCTTTTGAAGACTTCATTTGGGCGCTATGCCAGACTCTGGAAAGTGACCGAATTCGTTCGCAACCAAAACCTGTATGGCTTTTCCTTGTGTCAGCGCGATCTCGTGTGAGCGCTCAGAGGGGGGGTTGGCTCGCGCAAGGCCTTGGGCGCGGGCCGTCGCGGACCACTCGTTCTACGAGATGGAGCATCGATAGATCGAGATTATCGATCCTGACTTACCCACTTCATTGCTGCATAACGATTCGGAACAATAGCTATTTGCAGTCCCCTATTCCGTGTGACATTCTGAAAGAAATTGTTGGCCTCTCCGTCGGGAGAGACAATCGCGACTCTGACGGCCAATTTCAACACCCTACAGCAATGGACGCTCAGGAGGTACATGTCCATGCAGGGGATGGTCCCCGCAACCGCGGTGATATCAAGAATTATTGCCTGGGCAGCGCGTTTGTCGCTCTCTTCTTTTACTCGATCGAAAAGGTCGAATAGGTCGGAAAGACTATATTGACCAGCAGCCGTAATCTCCACGGCCTTTATCGACAAGGGAGTGTCCGCCTCCCGAATCTCCACTTTCAAACTCATGGCTCTCCTTCTCACTGATCAGCTTCTTCGGTGCCGGACCGACTCGCATCCCTCAGAGACCGCAATACTTCAGCAACCTTATGGAATTCCGCGGACTTGTCAAAGAAATGGCGGGCTCCACTCCGCAAGTACTTCTTGCGATATTGGGGTTCGCTGTGATTGCTGAGCACGATCACGATGGGCTGGAATTGATCATTTCTCAAGCCTTCGAGTACCTCGATGCCGCTTCCGCCGGGCATGCAAATATCCAGGATTACGACGTCGGGCGTCGCCTTACGGATTTGTCGCAACCCTTCCGCAGCGCTGGCGGCTTGGCCGACAATTTCTGTTCCCGCTACCTCCGCCAGGCTTGACCTGAGGCATTGAACGAGAACTTCCGAATCATCGACAATTAAGACTCTCATCGGGCCACGATCTTAATCGTGCCACCCGCCATGGCGATGCACTATCAATGAAAACCGGTTTTTTGTGTAATTTGATTAATGACGGATGTAGTGGTTGGTATTACATGACGGGCTGTATTTCAAAGGGACGATTTCAGAGGAACCACAAATTATCCCCTCTGGCTTGGATGCCAGCCATCGCAGGCCGTCCCTGCGACTTAATCCACCAGTCGATTACGCAGCGCATAGTTCATCAGCTCTGCTGTAGTCGTCATGCTCATTTTCTCCAAAATGCGCGCCCGATACGTACTTACTGTTGCCACACTCAATTGCAGCATCTCGCCTATTTGCGAAACGGTCTTTCCCGAGCCAATCAGGCGCAGGACTTCAAGTTCACGGTTCGACAGGCTCTCGTGGAGAGGCAAGCCTGCTCCTCGACCAAGGTCCAAGGCGAGCGCTTCCGCCAGGACCGGGCTCACATACCGGCCGCCCGCCAGCACTTTCCGGATTGCTTTAATCAATTCATCGGGGTCGGCATCTTTGCTCATATAGCCGGAGGCTCCAGCCCTCAACATCCGCTTGCCGTACTGTTCTTCCGGATGCATGCTCAAGATCAGCACCGGCAGCTTCGGCCGCTCCCGTTTAAGGTCTACAAGGACTTCTAGCCCGCTACGACCAGGCATGTTGATGTCCAAAATCACCAGATCCCAGTCGTGAGCATGAACTTGCGCCAGGACCTGCTGTGCATTCTCCGCCTCCCCACAAACGGCGTCCTTAAGCTCGCGAGTCAGGATCTCGATCACGCCTCGGCGCACAACAGTATGATCATCAGCAATCAGTGCCCTAATCATGAGCTTGTTCCCTCGGGGTTCGGCGTATCTGGGGAATGCGGACCCTTACCGTCGTCCCGCCTTTTGGAGGGCCGCTGATCGTCAGCTTCCCTCCCAACAGCATGGCCCGCTCTCGCATTCCCAGGATTCCGAGTGATTCACCATTCGAGAGTTTATTTTCCGGTATGCCAATGCCGTTATCGCGAACTTCCAGGACCAGGTTGGAGTCTTCACTGGTCAGACGTACATCCACCTCGCAGGCGCCAGCGTGACGTGCCACATTGGTGAGAGTCTCCTGGAAGATGCGGAAAATCGTGATGGCGCAGTCAGGATCGACGGTATGGTCATCGGGGAGCAGGTCCAACCGGCACGGCGTCCCGGTGCGGCGCTGGAAATCCTGCCCCGCCCATTCAATGGCTGCCACCAAGCCCAGGTCGTCTAACATTCCTGGTCTTAGCTCGCTCGCAATTCGGCGCACGGTTTGAATCGACTCATCCACCAGCTTCAGAATCGAGGCGGTTCTCCTGGAGATCTCGTTCTCGCCCGCTGGCAACTCGCGCACCAAAGAGCGGAAGTCGATCTTGATGCCGGTCAAAGCCCCCCCCAGTTGGTCATGAATCTCGCGCGACACTCTCTTTCGTTCCTCTTCCCGGATGCTTTGTAACCGCGCGGAAAGCGCCCGGAATTGTTCGAGAGACCGCTGCCGTTCCTCTTCCGCCCACTTTCGCTTGCTGATGTCCTCAACCATGCCAATAGCGTACACCGGGCGCCCGTTCCCGTCCTTTACCAAAGAGACGACCAACAGCCCCCACATCACCCCGCCATCCTTCTTGAGATAGCGCTTTTCGATCTCGTACTTATCGCGTTTCCCTGCTGCCAGTTCACCGTACAGCTCCCAATCCAACTCCCGTTCGTCAGGGTGGGTAAACTCGGTGAAGGCCATACCGGTTAATTCTTCTTCGCCATAACCGAGCATCTGTCGGAGCGCCGGGTTTGTCTTCAGGGGATGTCCTTGCAAATCCACGAGAGCCATGCCGACCCCAGCATTCTCGAAAGTCGCACGGAAGCGCTCTTCGCTTCCGCGCAGTTCCTCCTGCTGTTTCGCCCTTTCCGCCAGGTCACGGGCCGCCGCGCGCTGATGCATGCCCACCATGACCGATCCCAACAGCAGAAGCGCGAGAGTTCCCGCCATCCAATCCAATACCCTGTGTCGACGGTACCCCGAGAGGGCTTCATCCCAGTCCAACTTGGTGGCGACGCTATCTCCACCAGCCGCAATCCGTCGAGCGGCACCAAAGACCCGCACCCCTCGATGATCAGTGAATTCGCCAAACGCTACGTTGCCATCTCGGGCAGCCAGCGACTCGAAGGACGACCCGGCAAGCGGCCGCCGGAAGAGTGATGGCAGTCCCTGGGCATGGAGGCGGGGAGAAAAGATTAAAGCATCACCAGCCTTCGGCCACACCACGAGCGTCTCGCTGGTCTGGGTGGGGACACTCTCCGGTCCAAAGACGAGAACGAAATCCTGCCAGTTTTCCGCCAGCATCATCACTGATCCGATGATTTGGCTGGCCGCCTGCCCGGATGGCGAGGCTTGACCTTCTGCCATCACCGGAGCGGAGAGAATAAGCCATACGTGGCCCTGCTCATTACCGAAGGTGTCGATGCGGTATTCGCCAGTCTGCTTGACACCCTGGCAAGCCTCCTGGATCCCTTGAGCCATTTCCGGCCGGAGGCCCACCTGCGCCGCGATTCTGCAATCAAGGTCTCCCACTGCGCCGCCCACGAAGCCATTGATGGCGGACATGTGGGAGATTTCCCCTTCCACACCCTGTTGGATCTTCACGTTGCTTTGGCTTCCCCCCGCTGAGAGCAAGCTGACCGTCCACCGACTCGCCGCAATGGCGACCGTGTCTGTCCGTCGCTCTTTGAGCCACAGACTGCTAACCCTGACCCGCTCATCGGCAGAGCTCGACAATTGCACATTCCAATAGGCGAGAGTGTCGCGGTAGTCCGCGCCTAAGTCGTGCCAGATGAAACCGACGACGACCGTTGCCAGAATCAAGAAGCTAAGCACATAAAGCGAGACGGTTTTTCTGAGTGGGCCAGAAGGGGCGTCATCTCCCGTCCTGTCTTGAGGACCGGCCAAAACAGCGTTAGTTGTTTCTTCTGAAGGTTCCATGTGCGCACCGCGCGAGACTAACGAAAAGCGAGCCCTCGATCAAAACCAACCCGTCATGGTCATCCCGCAAGTTGTCAACATCTCGTCTTGAAATTCGGCGTGGGTAGTAGCCGCCGCGAGGAAGGCGATTCCTGGATGTGAGGGCTAAATGCGAATACCGACTACGGGCACAGTCCACTTTATCCAGAATCTGTCCCCAACCTGCAATGGCCAACAGTATTGCGCTAACTGGACTGCTAATCAACAACTCATTCCGCATCCCTCTTCGAAAGGTCTGCATCCCTGAGTGACTGCGAAGCACTCGACGTTTACCTTCACAATGAACTTGCCGGCAGTCTGGTGCAGGATAAGAGCGGGCATACGAGCTTTCGGTACGTCGTGAACTGGTTGGAGAAGATCCGAGAAGAAAAGTGGCTTCAGGTGTCAGGTGGTGATGATGGATGGGAGTTCACCGGGACTGTGAACGCGGATCTCCCCATTAGATTTACTACGGCTGCCAGCGCCTCACATCGACGTTGCTGAGGCTATCAAGCAGTTGGATGCCCTGCTGGGCCTGCCCGATGGACTGGGTACGGGCCGTGCTGAACATCGCCGCGGTTTGTTGCTGGGTCCTTTGCTCAAGGACATTCGCCTGTTGGTTCAATTTCTTGAACCCTGCCATGGCGTTTCCTTTTGCCTGGCCTTGAAGGTTCTGCGCTTGGACCTGAAGCTGGGCCGCTTCCGTCCTCCAGGCTGCCGCTTGCGCCAAACCAGGCTGAGCCACGGTGTCCCGGTAGGTCACCTGTTGCCCCGCCGCGGTGGCCAGTTCGCGCTCGCGCGCGCTCATGAGGCGGTTGACGCCTGGCCCCCCGATCGGAGTGTAGTCCGGAGCGTCAGAGCCAGCCAGCGCCAGGAAGGCGATTCGCCACTCGATGGCCATGTTTTTGCTCGTAATGAACGCGGCGAGCTTTGCGGCGCATCCGATGGGCAGATATTTGGGGTTGCCTTCGAGCCGCAACATCGACGAGGCGGCCCGGCCGCAGCACGGGCTTTTGGAAAGCACCAGATCGACGCGCCGTAACTGATTCTCATCCAGCTCGCTGCCGCGGAGCAGGGCGGCCCAGCAAATAATAAACAGCTCCTCGGCGTGGTAGCCCGCGAGGTCGACGATCTTGTTGGCGGCGCGCTCGCCCCGGCCGGCATCCGCGTCGTTGTTGTGCCGGTACACCTGCAAGCGGTCGGCGTGATGAGGGTTGTACTTGTGCTTGGGCGTGTTCGAAGGCTCCGACCAAAGGTCCCGAATGGTTCGGTCGTCTCCGTTGAAGCGCAGGACCAAACCCACGAGCTGAACCGAGGCCTTCGTCGACATGTCGGTGACCGCTTCACGCAAGGCCGGGCTGACGTTGATCGGCGATTTCCGCATTCTATAGAACTCTCCTTCAGGGGGTTTCGTCAGCTTACCACCCCGCATAGTAAGGAGGCAACGCGACCCTCCCAATGCTCAGACAGCAGCCCGCCCACCCTCCTGGACACCAATGGGATTCGCAGTCCCGTCCGAGCCAGCAAGCCGGGCACTTTCTGGGAATCTGGAGGCGGCGTTCTGTTCGATCCGCTGTTTGTAGGGCCGAAGCACTTCGGCCCCCGTCCGGCTGATCGGTGCTCAGCCTGGGTGGCACGGTCGCGCGCGCCATCATGGCCGGGACGGCCATGGCCCACGGTACGAAGCGCAGGACCCGCTCTCCCGTCCTGCTGCATTTCCGGGCCGCGGAGGAGTCTTGGCGCGAACTACGATGGAAGTTCCCATGGGCGCGAAGCGAAAGCCCGCCCGCGCCATTCGCGAGAGCGGGACGCTCTCGCCCCAGCGGGCAAGATGCCCGCGCTACGGCGTTCAGGCAGCCTCGGCCCGCGAGTTTGCCCCGTCCTGCCCATCGGCCGGGGCTTGGGTTGGCGCCGCGGGACGTTTTGTCAATGCTGCGCGCGGCTGCTTGCCTGTGTTTTCTTCAACATAGCCGGATGCACCTGCATTTTTGCGCGTGTCGTGGCCGACGGTGGCCGCGACTGTCGTCTCCGGCCGCCGCAGCGCCGATCGGGGATCGACGCCACTGTCCGCGGGCGAAGCGCCCGCTCCGGCGTCCTCCGGCTCAGACTGCGCCTGCGACGGTTGGTCGGACGTC
>CAZCVY010000067.1:0-32357 GCA_964501985.1 uncultured Acidobacteriota bacterium
CGCCAACCGCGTCGATGAAGATGAGGAGTTGGACCAAAAGATCTACCGGGCCGCCACGGAGGCGGCGCGCCGCAAGTTTTCGCCGGAGTTCATGAACCGCATTGACAAGGTTATTGTCTTCCGCGCGCTCACCCCCGAAAACCTGGAAAAGATCCCCGATATCGAGCTTGCTCTCGTCCAGCAACGCATCATCAACTCCACCGACGGTCGGCCGTTCGTGTTTCGCTGCACGACGACGGCAAGGGATTTCTTGCTGCGCGAGGGCACGGACATTAAATTCGGAGCACGGCACCTAAAACGTTCAATTGAGCGCCATCTGGTTTTTCCTGTGTCGAACCTGTTGGCCACGGAACAGATCCAGCTCGGCGATCTCATCACCGTCGATTTTGATGCCGCCCTTGGGAAACTGATCTTCGTCAAGGAAGACCAGGGCGCGGTGGTGCACGGTGAGGAAGAAGCGCCGCCAGAAACCGCGTTGGTGCCGGTTTCTGTGCGCGCCGTAGGGGCTTCGCGCGCATTTGCACGTCGTGCCGGCCGTGTGTCACGCTCATAATTGGGTTGCAGCCCCCCTGCTTTCAATTTGCAATGGAGGGCAATTGCAAATGCTGCTGGCGCGTTTCTCTCCCTTCACTAGTTCCAATAACCCTAACCTCAGTGGTTGATTCTACCGCATGCGTCCGGCGATGACCCTTTCAAGTGCGTCAGGCCCGATATCCCGCTGGCGGGAGTAGCGCTCCAACCCGCGGTACCATGGCGCTGTCGGCCGCCGGTACTCACCTTTCGGACAACGCAAAGAGAATTGCAGCGGCAAGAACGGTTACCAGAGGCAATTCTTCTCCCTGCCCACAAACCCTTGTTCCCAACCCACGTTAGGCTCTTGATTCGATTGAGACGCCAGCCTCTCTGCGGAACTGCCCATAAACACCAGTTTTTGGGCAGGGAGCCGCGCCATCTTCACCGGCTGCCTGCCTCCGTTGCTCTGCCGTGCTGCGCTTGATGTAGAAAGGCACCACAGTCCGATTGGTCCGAATGATTCGGACTCCGCTTTTCAAATGGGAAGCAAGTTCATTCGTTTGACGCGGCTTTGCGACTCGAATACCGCACATCGGCAACTTTAAATCGCTGAGTGACTCCACCTGGCCAGACTTGTGAGTAGAACAAATGTCCGCTTGTTTTCCAGCCCATCGTTTTCACAAGCCACAATTCATCGACTTTGTTTAATTCCGGCAAACCTTCGACACTGGATTCAACTCCCTTTGTGATTTGGCTGAAACCAATCGCAACGCCTTCGTCCTCCAGTAACAGAATGTGGTTGTCAGCGAGGGTCCCGACCAATTTCGGGACTTTGTTGTGGAGGGCCGTTCGCAGCGCATCGATAAACGGCCTGTCTGAGGGCAGGATGCGACTTACCACTATCACGCCTTCCGTGCCCGGAAGGTCCCTTGTTTGAACTAATACATTGAGGTTGAAGCCTAGGTGGGGTATCGCATGCCATCGCTGACCGTCGGTCGGGAGCTCATTCCGCGCGGATATGAACCAAGCATCTACCTTCTCGCCGACCTCCTTCCACACAATCCTTTTTCCCTTTGGAATCGCGAAGGTTGGACACGCGACATCAATGAATCGGTTTGACATAAGGAGGGACTTGTCCAGCCTCAGCCGCTCGAACGCGGTCAAAAAGGGAACATCATCGTCTCGTTTTCCCTCAAATGCCTGAACCACAGTGTGCTCGACTGCAAGGCGATGACTATGTTTGTCAACCGCCACAGCCTCAATCGCCTTCCCCGTGCGCTCCACTGTATCGGGCCTCTCCACAAGCAGGTACCTGATTCCGGCTGGGTCCTTATACCCGCCGAGGAAGAGTTTCACTAATTGAATGTCATCGCGTTCGAATGTTGGTGATTTTTGACTCATTGGATGCGACATTCCAAATTCGGGAGTTCTTAGGCAAAGACTCAGTCATTGTCCGGTTCATTTCTGCGGGGGTTTACTCGATAAGGTTCGCCTCTTTCAGGGGCTCCAGCACGCCGTTCTGGAGCTTGCCTTTATCGAAGCCTTCGGCGGAATCAGCGTGGACGGTCACCTTGCCTGCTAGGTCGGCGAGGTTGCCGAAGGCGTTCCATGCTGAGTACAACTGATTTCTGTCGGCGGAGAAATTGATGTCGATAGACTTCTGGGCAGTGGCTTCGCCCGTGGTTGATACCCCCGGTCCACCGCCTGGAACGCCTGGCGTCGTGGTAAGAATTAGCGGAGGTCCACCTCAAGGCCCGACTGTTACTTTCGGGGGCTCGCTGCCCCCTGCACTCGGTGGCGGTGCCGGCACTGGGATTGCTCCCGGCATCATCAGATAGCCAGACTCCAAGTCGACCTCGTCCTCGGTGACTCCGGCATTAAGGCGCACCCGAGCCAGGGGCACTTGATATTTGCCATCGCTTCCGACTGTAGGAGCGGAGCCAGTGTAATACCCGAAGACCCCTTCCTGAACGCCTCGCGCAATCGCCTTCTGAATGACCTCGTCGCTGGTCAGCCGGGTGTAACCAAGAAACGAGTAGAAACCGCTCACTACGTCGCTACAGCGAATGCCTAGATGTTGTGGTTGCTCCTCGCCGAGCTTGAAAAGTTCCACTATCTTTACCGGGTTCAGCTTAGCGAAAACGCGGGCTTGCACTATCGGCAGCAGTTCCATGCTCCGCTCAAATATCATCGCCAGATGGCCGTCGTTGACAGTAGTTTGGAGGGGCTGGCCGCCGATCGCGACTTTCTCAACCGTGATCTTGCCCTGGTCAAGTTTTGGAAGCCAGACTTCCGGGTAGAGCTTCACAAGAGCAGACTCAGCGGCGCTGGCGTGAGTGGCTTTGCGCTCCCGCAGTTCGTCAGCCTGTTCCTTGGTGAGGTTGTGTTTCTTCGCCACCTTGCTGACACGATCAACGGCGATGGAATAGCGGACTTCACGGCGCAGACTTTCCGCCTGGTCGCCGGCGGGAATCGCCAGGGCCAAACCATTCTTGTATATGCGCGGCTTACTCCCACACTTCTCAAGAAAGTCGCTCGCAAGAACGTCCCGCTCCTTGGTTGACTTGGTCGCGAAGTCGAGTGGTAAGTAGGCAACCTGGAAGCGGGGTTGTTCGTCTGGATTTTCTCCGGACGCGCCGGGCCACGGGATGGCGGCGCCGTGTCCAGACATCCGCTCCTCCAGCATGGTCTTTATCTGGTTGGCAGCGAGACCCTCGTCGCGCGCGATGGCATCCGCCTCTTGTTCGATGAGAAGCGTTACGTTCGGATCCTGCTTGAAGCAGTACCGTACGCCGTCGAAATGGAGATATAGGCACGACTGTGTGAGTTCGGCCAGGCACGCCTTTGCCGTGAGGCTCTCGAGGTCGGGGCCAACACAAGCTGCGAGAAGGTCAGGTTCGGATACTCCGGGAGGCAGGACTTCTGTTGTGCTCGTCCCCGCACGACGCAGGCCACCGAAGGAATAGAGAAAGATTGCGGTGGCAAGACGGCTTGCAAGACCTTTCCCGACTTCCGCCGGGTTGGCTTTGGCGCGAAGTTTATCGATGCGACCGGCGGTCGAGTTTGCGCCCACAAGGTCGGCCTGGAAAGCAGCGTCAAATCGATTCATCAGATCGAGCTCTTTGATGCAGGCCCTACGGACTTCATGGTCGTTGAGCATCATGTCGCCTGGGCCCAGTACGATCCCGCTCTTCCCCACCTTGTGGTGTGCCCGCAGGCAAGTCGCGAGAAACCGCAAAGCGCCCCGCGTCCGTTAGTACTCGGGCAACGAGGCCCATCGCTGGCGCATCAGGTCCAACAGGGAGGGATGAAATGGATAGGCCAGCCGCATCCTGTCCCGTAATAGAATGCCTTCCTCCGCGGCGTTTTGTTCCTCGGCCGCAGTTCCCGCATATGCCTTCCGCATCTGCGTAAGAATTGGCTGGTACGCAATCGCGGCAGCGCTGGCAACCGCATCCTCGGGCATTGCCTCCGGTAGGCGGCGCTCGATGACTTTGAAGACCTCGTCTTGTTCAACCGGCTCGTGCAGAGCGTCCTTGCGGCCGACAAAGTGGTCCAGCGTCTGGAGAAGTTGGCTGTGCTGGAGCGTCTCGCGGGGCTGACTGGAGGGTAGAGCTATCAGGACAACCGTCCTAGGCGCATTCGCGTCTGCCACTGTGAGTTTTTTCAGGAAGTTGAGGATCTGTTCGCGGAGATCGGTCTTCAGAACCTTCACGCCTCCGCGGCTTTGGCCGAATTACTCATCGCGCATCGGCAACGGTCGGTTTACGTCCAAGCAGCGGACTTCGTGTTGGCGGGTAACTCGGGCAAGCTTGTTTGGGGAAGTGAATTTGTGAAGCACTATCTCAAACCAGCAGCGGCAAGGGCGGGTATTGTCGGGAAGGTTGGATGGCACACCTTGCGCCACAGCTTTTCCACCCTCCTGAGAGCGCTCGGAACCGAGATAAAGGTGCAGCAATCTCTCTTGCAGTCCGCCAAAATCGCCACCACCATGAACGTTTACACTGAGGCCGTGTCGGAGCAAAAGCGGGAAGCAGCAACCAAAGTGGCGGCTCATTTGCTGCCCCTGGTGGGAAGTGGTACTCAGGTGATTCGATGAGGGCGTGTAAGCTCATGATAAGTTTCGGGATAGAGGAAAATCTCGGCAGGTATCCTTTGAAAATCTAGCAAAAGGGAGCTATCCTGTCAAACCGGGAGTCGGAAGTGAGTTCCGCCGTCGGCGCTAGGGCCCTTACATGAGACGATGCCAGATTTAGACAAATTATACGAAAAGGCTGACAAGTATCTCCAGCGGCAGAAGTTTGAAGCTGCAATTGAGACCTATCAGGAAATTCTTCGTTACGATCCCACTGCCGAGGAAGCGCTGATTAACCTGGGTGATCTGAGCGCCAAACTGAACCGCAATGCCGAGGCAATGCGCTATCAGGTTCAACTCGCAGATTTCTACATCAAGCGGAATGACCTTCCCAAAGCAATTGCCACCTGCCGGCGCGTGCTGAAGCTGTCGCCGCAGGATGTTACGACTCTGATGAAGCTGGCAAGTCTGCTGGAAAAAAGCCAGAAGACCACCGAGGCGCTCGAAGCCTATCGGGAGTCGCGGGGATACTACCGCATCGCCGGTTCCAACGCTCAGATGGTCGAATGCTTGACCCGTATCGTCAGGCTCGACCCTAACAATCTGGAGGAGCACGTGGAGTTGGCCGATCTGGCTAGCCGCTCGCGTCAAATTAAGGTGGCGATGCCGGCGCTCCTCCGGGCCGCACAACTGGCCCGCCACATTGGGGATGAAACCCGATGGGAAATGCTTGTTGACCAGGCGCACACACTCGATCCCACCAATGAAATCGCCTCCACCGCCGCCGCTCAGCTTAATTTGAAGCGCGGGAACTTTGTGGATGCCGCACGACTGGTCGAACCGCTGATGGCAAAGTATTCCGATGACCTGGAATTGTTGGAGCTCGGTTGCCGCGCTTACCTCGGAGCCGCCAATTACTCCCAGGCGCAGCCGTTATGCTGGAAGCTCTACGGAGCTAAGCCCGAACGCGTGGATCTTGTACTTAAGCTCATGCAAGGCCTGGTCCAGAGCGGGGCGGTCCAGGAAGTGTTGGGAACGGTGATCAAGCTTAAAGAACGCCTTCGCAATCCGCAAGAGCGGAACGAATTCCTGAATGTCGTCGAGAAATTGTACGCAATGGATGAGTCTAACCTCGAAGTACTGGAAGTCCTCTCCGGCCTTTACAACGAGATGAACAGGGATGACGGCCTGCGCCGATCGCTCTCGCGCTTGTTCAACCTCTACCTGGCGAGCGAGAAGTATCAGAAGGCGGCGGACACCTTGGAGCGGATGCTGGACGTCGATCCTTACGGTGAAGGGCACTACGATAGGCTTCTCAATCTGGAAGGGCACATCGACTCGGTTTGGTATAAGAATATCCAGGTTCGCACCGAACCCCCCTCCTCTGCGCGAACAGCTCCCCCTGTGACCTCGGCGGCGACCGCGGCAGAAGAAGCCGAATCCTTGGATGACCTCCTGGTTGAGGGAGAGATGTACCACCAATATCAGCTCTCCGCGAAATTGGCAGAGACGCTGGAGAAAATCGATGGCCTCTTCCCGGGAGTGGGCGACAAGAATCAAAGGGTCCGCGACCTTTACGAAGCTGCGGGATACACTCCTAAGTTTAAGGCGCCCGCTCCCGCCGCGCCACCCGCCCGGGCAGATGCTAATCCCTCACGGGTTCAGGAAGCCCAGTCTCTTGACGACCTCCGAAAAATCTCAGAGATTACCGCCAACATTTATCGCGAATCGACGCCGCAAGGAGTGCTCCAGGTCGCTGTTGATGAGCTTGGACGCGCCCTGAATGTCAGTCGCTGCTGGGGAGCTGTAGGCGTTCCCGACCGGCCTACCGTGCTCACCGCGGAATACTGTTCGCCTCTGGCGCCGCCATCCGATCCCGCGGCCGCAATGAACCTCTTTGGCTTCCTTTTGGGGCAAGCTCCCTCCAATCCCGACGGATGGTCGTTCGATAACATTGCCCAAGCTCCGTTGTTCAATGCGGTCAAACCGGTAATTCAGAAACTGGCAATCCGCTCGTTACAGGCGCTGCCCCTCATGGACAAAGACACGGCCGCAGGATTATTGCTGCTCGAGCAATGCGAGTCCCCGCGCGTGTGGTCACCTGGCGAAACCTTGCTGCTCAGAGCCGTCTCGACCCAAGTGGTGATCGCGATCAACAACACCAAATTGCGGCGACTCGTACGCTCGTTGGCCGGGACCGATCCCGAGACGGGTCTGCTTCCACGAAGTGCGTACCTGGAATGTTTGCTTTCCGAAGCGCATCGCTCCAAGGATCAATCGCAACCTCTCTCGGTATGCCTGCTGGAGCCGGAAAACCCCCGCACGCTGATGAAATTTCTGGGTGACGCGGGTGTGCAACGCTTCGTGCTTCAGGTAGGGAAGGCCCTTGCTCCCGCACTGCGCCAGAACGATATTCCCATTCGCTACAGCCCGCTTTCTATTGTAGTAGTATTTCCAGATACGCCCTTGTCGCAGGCGGCTTTGGCGGTCGAAAAAGTGCGCCCGGTGTTGGCGCAGATCCGCGTGAATAGCTCGGGGCCGAGCAACTTTTGTGCAGCAGTGTGTGACGTCCCGTTGGGACCGAACTTTGACGCTGTCGATGGAGTCACAGAGGTGATCAATCGGGTGGAGGCCTCGCTGGACCGCTCGCATAAAGAAGGCGGGAAACGAATTCTGATTTCCAAGTTTGCCGGTTGATTTCACACTCGTATCCGGCGGCCAGGCGCTATCGGCATTTCGTCCCGAACCCCTCACTGAAGCGTATGGTGTTCGCGGCAAGGAATGGTCGCAAGACCGCGGAGTATTTTTACGAGTACTGTGATCCCGAGAATCACCGCGTGAATCGCATGCTCGAAGCGTAGAGGCAGAATTATGGTCTACGAAACATTGCTGTGCGACCGGCGAGATGCTATCGGTTACGTTAAGATTAATCGCCCGGAAAAGCTGAACGCCATGAACGCAAAGGTGATGGCGGAATTGTTGGAATGCTTCCAGGCTTTTCAGGTGGATGAAGCCGTCCGTGTGGTGATTCTCACCGGAAGTGGCGAGAAGGCCTTTGTGGCCGGGGCCGACATCAACGAACTGGCTTTGCAGGGCCCGGTAGAGGGCAAGGAAACTTCGCAGTTTGGACAGCGAGTGTTCGACTTCATCGAAAACCTCGGCAAACCCGTGATCGCGGCGATTAACGGCTTGGCGCTCGGTGGAGGGTGCGAATTGGCGATGGCCTGCACCCTGCGCGTCGCCGCAGAAAATGCTCGCTTCGGGCAGCCCGAGGTTAAGATTGGAATCATTCCGGGTTACGCTGGATCGCAGCGGTTGCCGCGCCTGGTGGGGAAGAGCCGGGCGCTCGAACTGATACTTACCGGTGAGGCGATCGCTGCGGCAGAAGCCCACCGCATAGGGCTGGTGAACCAGGTTGTGCCAGTGGCAGACTTGCTGCCGGCGACGGAGAAGCTGGCGCAGAAGATCATCGCCAATGCCCCGCTCGCCGTAAAGTTCGCGCTGGAAGCGGTCAACCACGGAACGGAAATGTCCGCATCGGAAGGACAGTTCCTGGAATCGTCGCTCTTTGGGCTTAGTTGCACCACGGCGGATATGAAAGAAGGAATGCGTGCGTTCCTGGAGAAACGGCCCGCGAAATTCAGTGGAAAATAGCTCGCTGACCACGAACACCTGATAAAGGAAACATGGCCTCAAGACGCAAATCTCGCGAATTCGCGATGCAAATGCTCTACCAATGGGAACTGGGCGGCAACACGCCTGAACAGGTTGGCGCCACATTCTTTGATGAGCGCAAGGCGGACGCCGAGGTTGAAAGTTTCGCCCGGGAGCTCTTTCGGGGAGCAGTGGACCACATCGAAAGGCTTGACCCGTTGATCAGCGAGCACGCGGAAAATTGGCGGCTGGAACGCATGGCAGCAGTTGATCGGAGCATCCTTCGGATGGCTGTTTACGAAATGCTCCACTGCCCGGAAACTCCTCCCCATGCCGTGATCAACGAAGCTCTGGAAATAGCGCGACGCTTTTCGGGCGAAGGTTCGGTAGAGTTCGTCAATGGAATCCTGGACGCCATCCTGAAGAAGCTTCCCGCCCGCGAAACCAAGTCCTGAATCCGATCCATTGCCGCTTCGTGCCTACTGCTTATTGCCGTCCGCCTGCTGCGCATCGTCATCCGGCACTCCCAACTTGGCCAACCGATAGCGCAGGGCGTTGCGCGACAGGCCGAGCAGTCGGGCTGCCTGGCTTTTATTGCCGTCGGCGCGGCGCAGGGCCTCGCGAATGATTTCATCCTCGAAATGCTCCAAGGTCACTCCCGGGGGCGGGAAGGGCGTTGAATTGGTCACCAGAGAGGCTGCGGAAATCACGGGCGAAATATCCAGGCGGATATCGGCAACGTCAAGCACCGTGCCCGAGGAAAGAGCCACGGCGCGCTCGATGATGTTCTCGAGTTCACGAACGTTGCCGGGCCAGTGAAAATCCATCAGTAGTTTGAGCGCTGGCGGGGTAATGCTGGAAATCGTCTTCCCCGACTCGCGCGAGAAGCGGTCGATGAAATAGTCGACGAGATAGGGGATTTCCTCCTTACGTTCGCGCAGCGGCGGGATGCTGATGGGCACGACGTTCAGCCGGTAGTAGAGGTCCTGGCGGAAAGTCCCCTGCTCGAGCGCCGCGCGCAAATCCTGGTTGGTCGCTGCGAGGACGCGCACGTCGACCTTCAGAGTCTTGGTTCCTCCCAAGCGCTCGAACTGGCGATCTTGCAGGACGTGTAGGAGCTTTACCTGAATTGTCCCTGGCACATCACCAATCTCATCGAGAAAGATCGTTCCCTTGTCCGCGAGCTCGAACCTGCCCGGCTTGGTCATATTCGCACCCGTAAAGGCGCCCTTTTCATAACCGAACAGTTCGCTTTCGAGCAGATTTTCCGGGATCGCGGTGCAGTTGACTTTGATGAAAGCCTCCGTCGCGCGGCGGGAATGCTCATGGATGGCGCGCGCGATCAGATCCTTGCCCACGCCGCTTTCTCCGCCCAGCAGCACAGTGGAATTCGTGGGGGCGACACGCTCGACTGTCGCCAGGACTTCCTGCATCTTTGGGCTGTAGGCAATGATGTTGCGGAACTGGTAGCGTTGGCCAAGCGCCTCGCGCAGCGACCGGTTCTCTTCTCGAAGGCGATGAACATCCAGTTCCTTGCGAAGGATGAGCTTGATTTCCTCCATGCCGAAGGGTTTCAGCACATAATCGCTTGCGCCCGCTTTCATGGCCTCGACGGCGGTCTCCACGGTGCCATACGCGGTCATGACCACGACGGGCAGCGTGGAGTTCGTGCGCTTCGCCGCTTGCAAGAACTCGAGGCCATTCATCCCCGGCAGCTTGAGGTCGGTTACAACTACGTCGATCTTTTCCTGGCGTAGGATGTTCAGGCCCGCTTCGGCATCGGGCGCCGTGAGGACGGTGTAGCCCTCCTCCGGAAGGTTCAGTTCCAACAGACGCCGCATTTTTGCTTCGTCTTCAACGACGAGGATTGTGGACATGAGCTTCCCGAGTGCCGGAGGACGAAAATCGAAACTCGAAGTTCGAAACTCGTCGCGATATTCGAGTTTCGATTTTCGGATTTCGTTTCTTCATGCCAATTCCCCTGCATATATCTTCATAATCGTCTCCAGAAACTTCAGCGCGTGTTCCTTGGGGCGCTGGAAGGAGTTGCGGCCGATGATCGAGCCAAATCCGCCGCCGTCGCGGATGGCGCGAGCTTCGTCGAATACGGCATCATCACTGTCATTCTTGGGGCCTCCGGAAAAGATCACGATGCGATGGCCATCAAAGGTGGCCTGCACCACATGGCGGACGCGTTCGGCCAGGGTGGCTCGCGGAACGTTCGCTTTTTCGTAGGCCTTCTTCGCCTCGGCCTGTTCGATGTAATCGGTAGGCAGTTTCACCTTGATCACATGCGCGCCAAGTTCGGCGGCAATGTGAGCGGCGTAGGCGGCCACGTCGAGCGCCGTCTCGCCTTCCTTGGAAAGACTCGACCCCCGAGGGTAAGACCACACTACCACGGCCAACCCGCAGGCCTTGGCTTCCTCCGCCGCCTCGCGCACTTGCTCGTACATCGTCTGGGCGTGCGCGGAGCCTGGATAGATGGTAAAGCCGATGGCTACGCAGCCCAGGCGCAAGGCATCGGACACACTGGCGGTCACGGCGGGAAGAGGGTCCTTCTCGTCGTGCAAGACGTCGTGGTTGTTCATCTTCAGGATCAGGGGAATCTCCCCGGCGTGCCGGGCGGCCGCGGCCTCAAGGAATCCCAGGGGCGCGGCGTAGGCGTTGCAGCCCGCTGCCAGCGCCAGTTCGAAATGATAGTTAGGATTGTACGCGGGAGGGTTCACAGCGAAGCTCCGCGCCGGCCCGTGCTCAAAGCCTTGGTCCACAGGAAGAATCACGAACTTTCCCGTGCCCGCCAGTCTTCCGGCATTGAGTAGTCGCGCCAGGTTGGTCTTGACGCCGGGATTATCACTTTCGTACCAGCTTAAGATTTCGCGCACCCGGCTGGTATTGCCCGCTGTATACCCACCCGGAGTCGTGACAGTTGTCCCTGAAGCCATATCCAAATACCTCCAATACTGTTTGCAATCGTTGACGTCTCACGTTTAATTATGGGTTCGGGTCAGAGGCCGCGCAAGCAGAAATTTGACAGCCAGGGTCCGGGACGTCACGAAGTAGGGCGATCAGGTCATTTAAAGGCTGCCCCTTGTCATTGGTTCGTTGTCACTGGCAAAGGACACGGGACCAATGACAATTGACAGCAATTGCAGACCCATAATGCCGCTCGCCCCTCCAATCCAAAATCGAAAATCCAAAATCCAAAATGGTCGGCCCTTTTACTTCCTTTGGCCTTTAGGCCGCAGCAAAGGTATAATCGCCGCGCAAACTTTGAGAGGAGTTTCTTTATGCCTAAGGATTCTGAAATCAACCGCCGGGATTTTATAAAGACTACGGCACGAACCGGAGCCGGTCTTGCGGCCCTCGGGGGAATCAGTTTTTTCAGCAAGCCGGAAAGGATTTTCGGGGCGAACGACCGCGTGCGTGTTGCCGTCGTGGGTCTGCACGGACAGGGTTGGTCGCACGTCGAGGAGTATTCGAAAATGCCTGACGTTGAAATCGCCGCCGTCTGCGATGTGGATGAAAACGTCACCAATCAGCGCCTGGGTCAGATGGAAATGATGGGGATCAGGAAACCCGCCACCTTCGTCGACCTGCGCAAGCTTTTGGAAGACAAATCGATTGACGCGATCTCCATTGCTACTCCTAACTTCTGGCATTCCTTGCAAGCCATATGGGGTTGCCAGGCGGGCAAGGACGTTTACTGCGAAAAACCCATGTGCCACAACGTGTGGGAAGGCCAGCAATTGTTGCGCGCGGTGGAGAAATACGACCGCATTGCGCAGCACGGCACCAACAGCCGGTCCGGCCAAGCCATTATTGAAGGTGTCCAGAAGATGCGAGACGGGCTGATTGGCGAAGTTTATCTTTCGCGCGGCCTCTGCTACAAGTGGCGAAACACCATCGGCCACGCTCCGGAAGAATCCGTACCTTCGGGCGTCCACTACGATCTTTGGACAGGTCCCGCCCCTCTCAAGCCTTTCACCAAGAATCGATTCCACTACAACTGGCATTGGGTCTGGGACACCGGCAACGGCGACTTCGGCAACCAGGGAATCCACGAGCTGGACCTCGCGCGGTGGGGGTTAGGCGTGAAGTATCCCACCCGGGTTGCGGCCATCGGCGCCCACGTGATGTTTGAGGATGACCAGACCACTCCCAACGTCCTGAACGTCTCGTATGAATTCACCATGCCGGACGGGAAAAAGTGTCTCTTGGAATTTGAGGTTCGCCACTGGATGACGAACCACGAAGCCGACATCGGCACCCCCTCTTTCGGCGGAGGCGATGTGCCCGCCGCGCTCGGCAACGCGTCGGAGGCCAAGAAGAAGGGGCCGCAAAACACCATCGGCAACATTTTCTACGGCTCCAAGGGCTACGTGGCGATGAACGGCTACGACAGCTACAAGTCGTGGATGGGAGAAGAACAGGAGCCCGGACCTCACGCCAGCGCAGCCGGCAACAACTGGGCCAATTTTATTGCCTGCGTGCGCAGCCGGAAGAAAGAAGAATTGAACGCGCCCATCGAGGAGGGCCTTATGTCCTGCACCCTCTTGCACCTGGGCAATGCATCATACCGCGTGGGCCGCGCCTTGCAGTTCGATCCGGAGAAAAGGGAAGTGATCGGCGACGAAGAAGCTGCTCGAATTCTCCGTGACGAAGACCGCGGTTACCGCGCGCCTTACGTGATACCGGAACAGGTCTAGTCACCCCAGAGGTGTCATCCAACATGTAGCGCGGGCGTCTCGCCCGCTGGGAAGCTGTGAAATAATTGAAAAACCGCGTTTTTCCGCGCGCAAGTCATTGAAAGTACGCGGGCGAAAATCGAAAAGATCAATAAATTCACAGCTTCTGGGGCGTGGGCATCCTGCCCGCGCCAGCCGCGAGAGCGGGACGCCCGCACTACAAAACTCCCTTCCCGTCTCCGGGAAAGCCCGGAAACTTCAACCTTTACCTACCGTCGTCAACATATTTCCAATTCAGCCAATGGGAACTTTGGGGGCTCGTGCGGTGTCTAAGTGTCAAGGCAGCCTACAAGTCAACGTCGACGGCAAAGGCGGCATCCGATTACGGAAGGAGGAGTTCCGTGCGCTGGGCCAAGGCGATTCTCGCGCTGGTGGTCCTTGCTTCATCAGCCGCTGGGCAGGAATCGGTTGCGCCGCCGTTAACAAAGCCGAATCAGAACGAGCCGTGTACCTTGGAGGGCGCGGTCGTCAAGTCTACCACTGGCGAAGGACTCAAGAAAATTGCAGTCAACCTCATGTCTTTGCAGGGGGAGCATAATTTCTTCACCTCCGTTACGGATGGCAGCGGGCGCTTCACGTTTAACGGCGTAGCGCCGGGCCGGTACGCACTGGCGGCGGGAGGCAACGGATACGCCCAACAGGATTTTGGAAGCAGGCGGGGGCGCAGCGCCGGGAAGATCCTGACCCTCACTCCCGGCTGTCATGAGAAGGAGCTGGTCTTTCGTCTGACACCACCCGGCGTCATCACGGGGACGATCCGCGATGAAGACGGCGATCCAGTGACGGGGGGACAGGTGCAGGCCTTGCGGCTTGTCCGCGTTGGCGGGCGGCAGCAAGCTTCTCCGGGCGGTTTCGCACAAACGAACGATCTTGGCCAGTACCGCATCTATGGCCTCGATCCCGGCCAGTACCTCATTGGCGCCAGCTATCAACGTCAGGAAGCCGGTAACGTTCCGGACCAGGACGTTTACCTTCCGACATACTACCCGTCTACATCGGATACGGGCCAGGCGATGCCCATTCAAGTTGCGCCCGGCGACGAGGTCTCGGGGATCGACGTGGATCTGACGTTTGCGCACAGTGTCACCGTTCGCGGCCGCGTCGTGAGTGAGGTTCCCGTAAAAGCGGCGTTGCGGGGAAGCTATGTTTCCCTCATGCCACGCGACTCGTTTCAAGGGGGAGTCGTGGGTGGCAACTTTGGGGCTTCGGTTCAGGATGATCTGGGTAACTTTGAAATCCGCGGGGTTCCGCCAGGGTCTTACGTCGCCTTTGCCAACCTGAGTGACTGCGCGCGCACATACTCCGGCCGCGCACTCGTGGATACGGCGAGCAGCAATATCGAGGGCGTGACCGTTACGGTGGGACCTGGCCTTGCCCTTCGCGGGCGCGTCCACCTTTCGCCCGGTGCGAGCCTGGATCTTAATCACCTCGGCGTTTCCTTGCAGCCTGCGGAAAACTACGTGGGTGGTTCGGGCGCGCAAGTCGCGACGGACGGAACATTCGTTCTCGAGAATGTCACGGACGGATCGTACCGGTTGAACGTGGGCGGGTATCCCGAGGAGTTCTACGTGCAATCGGCGCGGGTTGGCGGCGTCGATATCCTGGAACCCGGCCTGACCGTGGGCCACAACGACCTTCCGGGCAGCCTCGATATTGTGCTTTCAGCCGATGGCGGGCGGGTGGACGGAGCGGTGCTCAATAACCAGCAACCGAGCGGCGACGCTATCGTGGTTCTCATCCCCGACCCGCCCAACCGTATCCGCAATGAGCTTTATAGCTTCAAGAAAACTGATCTTCTGGGCAGGTTTTCGCTTCTCGGGCTGCCGCCGGGGGACTTCAAGCTTTTTGCGTGGGAGCAGAGGGACGGCCTGCCCTATACCGACCCGGATTTCATAAAGGATTACGAAGATCGCGGGACGCGCGTCCATATCGAGGATAAAACGCAGCAGTCCGTTCAACTTCAAGTTATCCCCGACGACGAGCCGTAGCCTTACACAGCCCCACCGCAATGGGGATGTAGACTCTCGTCACTCGGGTCTTGTCTCCATAGACACGGCTTACCTGGGCGTGTAACCCCACCAGCCAAAACTTGCGCGATCGCGTTCCTTACTTCGTCAAGTTGTAAATCAAGCCGAAGGGATCTTTGACGTAGGTTCTCGGAAAATCCGGCTCCTCCTTGACGATCTCGCACCCATTCTTCACCAGCCGCTTTTTGGCCTCTTCGACATTCGCGACGGTAACCTCCAACACGGGGCCGAGCGCCGGACCGCGCTCGATGAATAAGTTGATGTGCTTCCCATGGAGGCTGATCATGTTCGACGTCTCTTCTGTGATCTCAAACCCAAGATGTTTGACATAGAACAAAGCGGCGTTTTTCGGATCTTCCGCCTGAATGAGAATATCTGTTCCAAACTTGTTTGCCATATGTGGCTCCTTCGCTTGTCAGGTCTTGGATATGCCTCGACTCGTGGCCGCGTCAGTGCGCTGTTGCCAGTTTATTAACCACAGTCCTTGACATCTGCCCGCAGCCGTCTTAACCTTTGCCTTTCAGGGTCGCTCAATAACCGATCAGTTTAATTTTAAAATCCACTTTGACTAGAGGCCGCGATGAGTCTCCTCAAGATTGCCAGTGTTCCTCCTGCTTCAATTGCCCCCAGCGCGACGGTGCTGGAGGCCGTAGAACTGATGGCTGAGCACGCCGTGGGCGCGGTAGCCGTGGTCGATGAGGGCCAGTTGGTCGGCATCTTCACGGAACGTGATGTGATGCTGCGTGTTGTTCTACGCCATCGTCATCCCAAGGACACGCGCGTGGGGGATGTTATGACTTCTCCCGCCGAGACCATCACCGACGAAAGCCACGAAGAAGATGCCCTGGTGCATATGGTGGAGCGCCACGTGCGGCACCTGCCCATCGTCAACGCCAAGGGTCAGCTTTCGGGCATGCTTTCGATTCGCAATCTGCTAGAGCACCGCGTCGACGAACTTGCGCGCGAGCTCCATTCCCTCGATCAATATCTTTCCAACGACGGCCCGGGCGGTTGATCTCAGCCGGCGGCGCGGTAGGCTGCCAGGATTTCAGGGAGCCCTACCGCACCTTCCAATCGATGAAAGTTCGCCCGGTTAACTACGGGTAAGAGGGGCCAATCACCCAACCGCCGGAGAGCCTCTTGCAAGTCATGGTCGGGATGAAGATGGGGCAGGGGCTCAGGCGGAAGCAAGTTGCGCAAGCCCATTCCCGGCCGAATGGGCATGGCCAAGCGGCGCAGATCCTCCTTTTTCATTCCGAACCATCTCCCTCCACCATCCTCAACGAACACAAAGCCCTCTGGAGAAGCCTCGGCGCGCTCAAGGGCCCACCGGAGAGGATCTTCGATATCGAACACCGTACCTTGATACGGCCGCATGGCGTCCTCAACATGCACGGTTACTTCTTCGCGCCGCTCCTCCATTGATGGCAAGTCCATGCCATCCTGCCGGGAGAGCAAATCAAAGAGCGAGGTGTGCTGATATTGCCGGGAGATCAGGTAGGCAATGGTGTTGGAAATGATCACGGGAAGGATAATCGAGTAGTTGCCGCTTACTTCGAGGACCATAAACACCGAGGTCATGGGCACGCGGAGAAATCCGGCGAACAAAGTCCCCATGCCGACCAGAGCGTAAGCGCCCACCCCACCGGTTAGCCAGGGAAAGAAGTGATGTTCGACGCTACCCACCGCGCCACCGATCATGGCGCCAATGAAAAGGGCAGGCGCGAACATACCGCCTGGCGTGCCACTGACAAAAGAAAGACCACTGGAAACAATTTTGAATGCCGCGAGCAGCGCCAACATTCGCCAAGTAAAGTCGTCATGCATCGCCTGGTCGATAAAATCGTATCCGGCGCCCATCACCTGCGGAAGCCCCAAGCCGATCACTCCGATCAGCAATCCTGCCGCAGCCGGCTGAATATATTGCGTCCATCGTGGCAGAGCCTTGAGCCGGGGCCGAACCGAACCGATGACCTTCATTAGGACCAGCGATGAGAGACCTCCGATAACGCCTAGGATCGCATATGCCAGCAACTCAGCGGGATGTACCAGGTGGTATTCGGGAATGCGGAACATCGGTTGTTCGCCAAGAAACAGGCGCAGCACCACAACGCTCGAGACAGCAGCAAGCACGATCGCTCCCAATACGCCCGCCGTCCATTGCCCAATTACTTCTTCGATGACGAACAGGACTGCGGATATGGGTGCGTTAAAGGCCGCCGCCAAGCCCGCCGCCGCACCCACCGGCGCGATCAAACGGACCTTTTCGCGTGAAAGCCGCAACCGGCGGCCGAGCGCCGAGGCGATTCCAGCTCCCATCTGCAGCGAGGGGTCCTCAGGCCCCAATGACTGTCCTGTCCCGATGGCCAGCGCACAGCAGATGAATTTGCCGATCACGGTGTTGAAGGGAATGAAACCGTCGTAAATATACACTGCCGCTTTGGTCTGGTTCACACCGCTGCCCCGGGCGCGGGGAAAGAATTTGATCACCAGGAAAGCGACAATCAAGCCGCCGAATGTGGGTACCAATAGCGTGCGGGCGGGAGAAGGCGTGAGGGAGGAACCGAAGACGGTAAGGCGCGTCCAATCAATGGCGATCCGAAACAAAACGACCGCCGAGCCAGAGATCAGGCCGATGATGACCGCCAGCATGAAGAAAAGCTGGGGTTCGCGCAGCCGCTCGCGCTCGGGCAGCCAGCCAATTCGATGTCGCAGATTCGCCCATGCAGACCTTGTGCCGGAAGGATGGGCAACCGTGGTTGTTGCCGGTGGTTCGCTCACGGGCGCGGTCCTTCCTGCGCGCGCTCAAGCAGCAGCAGCGCCAAGTCCGGGCCCTTGGGTTCACCACACTCCCGAGAGGCCGCCTTTTCTATTTCGAAAACCAGATCCATCGTGTTCGAAACCCACTCAGTATCGCGGCTGAAAACTTGTTGCTGAATGCTGGGTTGGAGTGCAGTGGCCCGGGCGTAAAGCGTTTGGAGCGGATCGCTGGGCGCGGCATTCAAATCGATTCCCCTCCGCGCCGCGCAGCCTTCGAGACGCGTCATCGCCAGGTCGAAGGCCCGGCGCTCGCGCTTCGCGCGCTCTTGCTCGCCCAGACGGCGCACGAAAGGATCCAATTCCAGCACGGCGCGGGCCGTGTCCCGCATCGCGGCAGCCTGCGATAATCTCGGGTCTTGTAATAATGCCCGGTCCAGGTAGGCTTCGGCCGTCGAATATTGGCGGGTATAAAAGTAACACTCGCCGGCCCCGACCAGTGCCGGCGGCGAGTATGGTTCTGTGGCGAGCGCATCGCGAAAAAGTCTCAGGGCATCGTCATACCCGCCCGCTTTCGTGAGAAGGGAGCCGACCTGAATTTGCAGCCCCGCATCGGGAGGTAGGTTGGCAGCCACGGCAATCAGCTCCGCGCGCGCCGCATCCTTCTGATCCGAGTCGAGAAGAAACCGCGCCAACTCCAGCCTCACTGCCCTACGCTGGACCACCGGATCGCCGCTCCACTCGCTATAAACCGCGTCATGGTAATACTGCACGGCCTCCGGAAGATCATGTTCGCCCGCCGCGAGCCTCGCCAACTCCATATTCACAGGACCATTGCCGGAGTCACGTTCCCGGAGGCTCATCAGGTAAGTACGTGCTTCCTCCACTCGTCCCGTGGCCGCGAGCGCCTGGGCCAGCCGCAATTGATAAAAGGCATTGTCGCGTGAGTAAGCCAATGCGTTGCGGAAGTCTACCAGCGCAGTCCTCGCGTCCCCGGCCCTGAGAGCTGGCTCGCCTCGGCTGAACCAATCCTCCGCCAGTCGGCGCTCCACTCGATGAAAGCGTCTGACGATAAATCCGGTGAAGATGAACAGTACGATCAAAGATGCAATGACGACGGCCAAAAAAGTATCACGCCGGAGCGACCAGAAATGTCCGCCATTGCCGGGGCAGAAAGGGCATGTGACCTGCCCCCAAGGGATCTTGCGCCCACAATGCGGACATAGTCGCTCAGGTTCCATACGATGTTGACCTTATAATCCCGGCCATCCCTGATCTTATAAAGAATAGCGCAACTCATTCGCCTTTAGGTTGCAATTCGGGGGTAGCGCCGAGCCTTTAATATAATATATCGCAATATGAGCTAATCGGATTGCATTCGATGAATGGCAACAGAGCCTCTATGGGCGTGCAGCGGACAAACCAGCGCTAAATTTCCATTATCGCGAGCGGGGGATGATGTCTACGATTGGCCGCAACGCCGCCGCTGCTCATTTTGGGGGATGGGCATTTTCGGGTTTTCCTGCATGGGTTGCGTGGTTGGGCGTACACCTGGTCAAACTCATCGGTTTCCGCGATCGTCTTTTTGTATTGATCGATTGGGCATGGGACTATTTCTTCTTTGACCGGATGGTGCGATTGATCATTCCCGCTGCCTCTTGCCGCGAAGGTGTTTCTCCTCAACGGTCGCCGCTCTCAGAATAAAGACGACGCTCGTTAGATCTTCGCGTAGTGTTGGATTATGGCCGCGCCCTCCCCCAGAAGCCACTGCATTTCCCGTCAAAAGCCTCGTGCCGGAGTGTCTTAGATGGCGCTCAAAATGGAGAGTAAGTTCCTAGAAATCTGACACTTGTCAATTTTCCCGCATGTCGAATTTCGACCTTTTTGTAATGGCGTACGACTAAAAAAAGTGCTATGGTCAACCGCGCAGTTTGTTGTAGTAATTTCCGGCAGATCGCAAACATGAGCAGCGCACAGATCGCGACTTCAGAATTTGCGAGAAAGGGTATTACGAAGGCCGTGGGGTGTTCCCGCCGCGGCCAATTCGACAAATTGCCAAAATCACACTAATCAGGTGCTTTCAGTATGAAGGAACAAGGAACGGTAAAGTGGTTCAACGCCGCAAAAGGGTACGGATTCATCCAACGAGAGAGCGGCGAAGACGTATTTGTACACTTCTCAGCAATCCAGGGCGATGGATATCGCACGCTCGAAGAGGGCGCCCGGGTGACCTTTGAAGTTAAGAAGGGCCCCAAGGGTTTGCAGGCCGCAAACGTCGAACGCGCGTAACACCCGCGAGGCCAGGATAATCAACTGCCAAGCGGGTCGTAGTCTTCGCATCTAAGAAGAGATGTCGTCGAATTATGTGCAGGCTTGCCCGCATAGAGGTATAATCTTCTCTGATGCCAAGCGGATCGCTTCGCATAAGGGCGTAGGGTAGGTCTCCGTTAGCCCTCCCTCCTTAGTGTTTGAATCCACCAGGGCACTCGAACAACGTATCGAATACCGCCAGCTTGGGGCTCTTACCTGGGCAGGCGCTCGAGGTCTCACTATGGCTCAGATTAGTGTGGCGCTGCCGCCCACTCCGGCCGTCCCGGTCCGCGACCAGTTCAAGCCGATCAAGGCAGCATTTATTATTGCAATGCATCTAGGCGTCATCGCCGTTTTTTGGCAGACCACCTGGGCGGCCGTGGGCGTCTGCATCCTCTTGCACGCGATATTCGGAGGGTTGGGAATCTGCGTTGGCTATCATCGTCTTCTCACTCATCGCTCCTTCAAGTGTTCTAAATTCGTAGAGTACACCCTTGCCTTGCTGGGAACTTTAACCCTGGAAGGCGGCCCCATCGATTGGGTCGCCCACCATCGGCAGCATCACCAATACTCCGACGAAGCCGGGGACCCTCATAGCGCGCGCGATGGGTTCTTTTGGAGCCACGTCCTGTGGATGTTTTGGACGGCCAATGACAAGGATTTCAAAGAGCTCACCGAACGGTACACGCCGGACCTGCTTCGCCAGCCCTTTTATCGCTTTCTGGGCCGCTATTACCTGGAGCTCTCTGCGGCCCTGGCCATCGTGCTTTATCTCCTGGGCGGCTGGCCTTTTGTCGTGTGGGGAATGTGCGTCCGGCTCGTCATCACCTACCACAGCACTTGGCTTGTGAACTCCGCCAGCCACACGTTCGGATATCGAAATTTCGACGTCCCGGACCTCTCCACCAATTGTTGGTGGGTGGCCCTAGTGACCTATGGTGAGGGCTGGCACAACAATCACCACGCCTTCCCGACCTCGGCACGCCATGGACTTCGCGGCTGGGAAGTCGACCTCTCCTATGGATTTATCCGCCTGCTGGAATCAGTGGGGCTCGCCTGGGACGTTCGTACACCCCCTGCCGAAAAACTCAAGTTCGAGCAGCCTCGGGCGGCGTGAATCTCCCGCGCCCTAAATGCTGTCTTTCAGTCGAACCTCTTGCCGCCGAGTGTCGACGGCGGGCTTACCACTGAGAAAACTCGTCGGTGTGGGTCATGAATTCCGGATAAGCGCCAGCGCCCAGTTCATAGAGGTCGGCGCCGTGCCGCTCCTCCTCCGGGGGGATCCGCTGAGGGATGAAACGATTGAGGAGCCAGTTCAGGGAGTAGGTGAAGGGAAGGACGAAGCCAACCAAAGTGGCTATACCTACGATTTGGGCGAGCATCTGCCCGCTTTGGACTGCCCCGGGTGCGGCCGGATATTGGACCAAAGCCGTTGCCGTCCGCGGGAAGAGGCCTACCGCCAGGATTCCCCAAATTCCCCCGATGGCGTGAACAGAAACTGATCCCGCAGGGTCGTCCAACCCAAGGTGTGCTTCCATCCATGCAACCGTGCCGGTTACCAGAGCCCCGGCGACGAGCCCAATCAAGAGCGCGGCGGCTGGCGGAACGAATGCACAACCGGCGCTAGAAGCTGCCAAACCGCACATCCAACCATTGGCGCTAAGCGAGGCATCGGGCTTTCCAAATCGATAGCGAGTAATTGCGGCCGCCGCAAGCACCCCACCGCCAGCAGACAGCAGCGTATTGATCGCCACCAAGACGGTTTGCTCCAGTTGTATCCCGGCAAATAGGATCGAGCCGGCGGCGTTCAACCCCATCCAACCCACTAAGGCGAGAATGCAGCCGAAAAGCACATATACCGTATTATGACCAGGCAGTGCGGCAGGGATCCCTTCCAGGTTGTATTTCCCTCGGCGGGGGCCGAGCAGCCACACCAGACTAAGGGCGGTCAATCCCCCCACTGTCTGAATGGCAGCGCTACCACCTGCATCTAAAAAGCCTAGGCCCAGGCCGTAGCTCGGGCCGAGTTGCTCAAGCCAGCCTCCTCCCCAAACCCAATGAGCAAATACGGGATAGGTGATCCCGGCAAGGAGAGCGCTGGAAACGCAGCACCCGCGCAGACGCCAGCGCTCGGCGGCCGCACCCAGGGGAATCAACGCCGCCAGCGCGACACTCATAAACTGCAAAAGGGCCGCTAGTGAGTCGTGGGAGCCGTTCAGGGGCACCCCGCGCATGAAAGAGTGTCCCGCTCCCAGCCAACCCCATTGCTTTCCGAAAATGCTCAGTGTGTGGGAAGGCAGATCGGGACAACCTTCCCAAGCGAATCCGGTAACAAAGTAAGCGGCTACTGCTACGCCGATGACGCACAAGGTCGCCATCATGGAGTGCGCTGCGCTACGCGAACGACTGAGCCCGGTGTTGATCAGGGCGAGTCCTGCCAATGCCAACGGAACTAGAAGGATAAGAAGAATACAAAAGGCCCGGGAAAGATCTGGCAGCCCCGCGGGTATCTGGGGACTCACTCATTCCCTCTCTTGGTCATCAGATGTGAGCGCGTAAAGAGTACGAGTCCGAGAATCTCCACGCCAATACCGGCCGCGACAAACCAGTTCTGCGCCAGGGAGGTTCGAAGCAGCACCACAGCAGCCAGAATAATGAACAAACCCGATGGCATCATGAGGAGTCCAGTTATTCTCATCTTACGCCCCGCTTTAGTTTATCAGAACAATCACAGGGAAGTCGGAAAGCAAAGCGTTGGTCCACTGGCTCGTTTCATAGATTATTTTTATCGCCAGTAGAATTAATTTGGCCAATCTATTCTTATAGGCGTTACAAAATCTATTACTTTGATCTTATCGTCAACCATTCCATAAGATAGATGTTCAGATCATCGAGCGAGAGGCTCTTACACACAAACTGAGGGGGACCCGTCCAGCTTCGAACCATCTGCGATGGGCCGTTCTAGGCGGTCGCAGGTGTCAGAAAGCACTGGATGATTCTCACTCAAGACGTTTTCCGACCGCTCGATGTCCGGAGTCTTCAAGCTACCTCGGTGAATGGATTACGGAGGATTAAGATGGCGGAGAGCACCGCACCCGAAATGAAACCGACATTGGGCTTAACAGGCTTGACGATGAATGCCATGGCGCTCATCGCTCCGGGGGCATTTCTGTGGCTGACCTTTCTTATCCAAGCCACCACGGGGGTCACCGCGCCATCGATGTGGATCGGCATTATCATCGCGCTCCTCCTTTGCCTCGCAACCGCCGTTTGTTATGCCGAAATGGCTAAGCTATACCCCGGCACGGGGAGCTCCTACTATTTCGCGGAGCAATCGTTCCTGAATCATGACAGGGCGTGGCGCTATGCGCGGATTTCCAAATTTATCGTAGGCTGGGGCTCGCACCTTTATTATTGGATATATCCGGGCGTAATGGTGGCAGAAATGGGAATCTTTTGCGGTTACCTGGTGGGGACGCTGTGGCCGAGTTTCATGAGCGCGTCGAATCCCGGACCTATGTTCATGATGCTCGTGGCCATTGTCTTTTCCTTTGCCGTCGCCTACATCGCCCATCGCGGCGTCACTGGATCGACCGCCGTCAACATCGCGGTCAACATCATTCAGATTACCGCATTGGTGGTGTTCTCAGTAATGGCGCTTGGCTATCGCATGAATCATCCTCCCGGGACACAGGCCTTCCAATTCGATCCAACCTCGGGGGAAGCTTATACCTATCAATTTGCCACCACCAAGACTGTCGTAAACGGACAGGAGACGGAGACAATTGTTCGTGACGGCAACAACGTTCCTCAGCCGAAGTTGGATGCTGCTGGGAAGCCCGTCCCTTACGTTATCTCCTATCCCTCCAATGACGCCGCCGGCAATTTCCTATCGCACGATAAGGCCTCCTCGGTGGTGGGAATCCATAAGATTGGATGGGCCTTCATCCAGGCAACTGTGGCCATCCTGATTCTGGTGGGATTTGAGTCGGTTACCTCATTGGGAGGCGAAGCCAGAAATGCTAAGCGTGACATTCCTATAGCGGTCATAGTTTCTCTCCTTGTGCAAGGCGTGTTTTGCTATCTGTTCGAGTATTTCGCCGCGAACTACTTCCTTAATAGTGGCTATACGATGCAAAATGCGGTGGGTTCAGCGGCGCCCATCGGCGATATGATGGTCGTGGTAGGTGATGCCCTTTTCGGCCAAGGGCATGGCCGAACGTTCATGCTGTTCGAGGCCTTCACCGTTTTCCTGGCCATTGTCGGAACCACGCTTTCGTGCATCAACACTGGCGCCCGCGTAACCTACGCCATGGGAAAGGACGAGGAGGTTCCGGAACACTTTGGCCTTCTGCACGACAAGAATCTCTCTCCGCACCGGGCGATTTGGACTCTGGCGGCTATTTCCGCAGTATTCGGTTGTGTTGCCTTGGCGACGGTGTTTGGCGATGCCGGCGCCCCCGCGGACGCCGTCATCCAGGCCTTGCCTCATGGGTTTTTCTCCAGCTTCGGATACTTCTCGCACGACAAGCTGGCGGCCCTTCCCAATAGTTTGCTCACCATAACGCTGGCGTCGAACTTCGGCACATTTCTCCTCTATGGACTGAGCTGCATCATTTGTATCGTGGCGTACCACAACCATCCCAAGTTTAAAGTGGTGAGGCACCTGCTCATTCCCGTCTTCGGTGTGGTAGCAAATCTGGCCTGCATGGTCTTCTATCTGGTTGGCCCCTTCATGGGCTACGGCACCAAGATGGAACCCCTCAGCGCCCTGGGAATTGCCCTAGTTTGGGCCATCTTTGGCGGCATCTACTTCATCCGCTCGGGGAAACGTACGAAGCGAACGACGTTTATTGAAAGCAAGGCGGTCGCGACTTAGTCGAGGCAGGAGATCCTATGCATGAGAATACCGCAGGAACTTCTCCGCCTCGGGCAGTATCTTTAACCCCAGGAGATCGAACTGACCAGGCCTCGATGTTAGACGTGGATTTCGCCGAGCACAGCGACACCGGCAAAGTCCGCGATCAGAATGAGGATTCCCACGGGCACGTGGTTCCGGCCGACGCCGCCCAAGCGCGATCGCACGGTTGGTTGTTCGTTTTGGCGGATGGCGTGGGCGGGCATGAGCGTGGCGAGGTTGCTTCCCGCCTCGCCGTGGATTGCCTGCTTGAGGGGTTCCGTGAATCCCGCGCCGCCGAACCCCACACCACGCTACTGCCGCGGCTGGCAGAGAAAGCCAATCTGCGGGTCTATGAAGCAGGTCGCGCCGCCGCCCCCGGCGGGGCACGCATGGCCACCACCTTGGTGGCTTGCGCGTTGCGTTACGATCGTGCTGTCATTGTCCACGTCGGGGATTCACGCTGCTATCTGGTCCGTCGGGGCCGCGCCACCCAACTCACTCGCGATCACACCGTGGCCAATGAGCAATTGCGCTTGGGCCTAATATCCTCGGGCGAGTCCTCGCAATCCTCCAGCCGCCATCTGCTGCTCCGCTCGCTGGGAACCGACCTATTTGTGAAGGTCGACGGGAGCGAGACGCAGGTTCTGCCCGGCGATGTCTTGTTGCTGTGCTGCGACGGTTTGCACGGCGCCCTGGAAGCGGCCGAGATGGTACGCATCGTCACTGAAAATCCTGACTGCGGCGAGGCCGCGCAAAAGTTGGTGGAGCTTGCCAATGAACGCGATGGCAGCGATAATATCACCGTCCAGGTGGTGCGCATCAAGGGCGTCGAACGCGTGGGAATGTATCGCGGGAGGCCTTACAAGCTGCGCTAAGAGGTCGCACTTCTGAACGTGCTCTCTTACACCCGACCCCTCCATGAAATCTATCCACGCCGGTGATCAACTCGATCACTATCAGATCGAGCAGCTCGTGGCTCGCAGCGGCATGGCCTCCATCTATAAGGGCATCGATAACCGCACGGGACGCCCCGTCGCGATCAAAATCCCCCACCCCGAAATGGAATGCGATCCCATTTTCTTCGAGCGATTCCATCGCGAATCGGACATCGGCGCCAAGCTGGACCACCCCGGCGTGATGAAGGTGCTCGTCGACGACGACCGTGAACGGGTCTACATGGTGATGGAGTGGGTAGACGGCCAGTTGCTGCGCCGCGTCATGAGCGGACAGAAGTTTCCTCGCGAGCGCGCAGCAAAGATTGCCCTGCGTATCCTCGATGCGTTGGGCTATATCCACAATCAAGGCGTCGTGCACCGCGATTTGAAGCCTGAGAACATCATGATCGATGCCGACGACAATGTGAAATTGATCGACTTCGGCATCGCGACCAATTCTGGGGCCCGTCGCATTACCTTCGCCAAGCTCAGCAACACGATGGGCACACCCGATTATATTTCCCCTGAACAGGTCAAAGGGAAGCGCGGAGATGCCCGCAGCGACCTTTATGCTTTGGGGGTCATGCTCTACGAAATGCTCACGGGCAAGGTCCCGTTTCAGGGGGAGAATCCCTTCGCGGTCATGAACGACCGCTTGCTGAACAACCCCATTCCACCCCGCGAGGTCGATCCGTCCCTCAGCCCGCAACTTCAGGAGATCATCTATCGTGCTCTGGAGCGTGATCCCGCCAAGCGGTACCAGACCGCCGCGGAATTTGCCCACGACCTTCGCCATCAGGATGAGGTGGGGGTTGCCGACCGTGCGGAACTCCGCGACTGGAAGGAACGCCGCTCACCGCTCATTCGCCGAATCCTTTTTTACGTCATGCTGGCATTGATCCCCATCGTGATTTTCAGCTTGCTCCTCTATATCGCTAAACATACGTAAAGACGGGGGTCAGGTCCCAGGGGGAGTTCGCGCCGGCCCCGCGGGCATCGTTCCTCAGCGGCGGCACGCGTCCCGGTGTAAAATGGAAATCATGGCTACTCGAATTAAGCTTCTCGCTGAAACCACGGCACCCGTCGATGAGATCGAGCAAATCTTGCGCGCCGAGCATGGCGACCCCTTCCACATTTTGGGAATGCACCTGGTGGAGGTGGGGGGAAAAGCCGCGGTGGCGGTTCGCGCTTTTCTGCCGCGCGCGCATGAGGCTTGGGCGGTGCGCGGCCCGGATAGCGACGGTGTCATTCCGCTCCAGCGTGTTCATGCGGACGGTTTCTTCGAGGCGGTCTTCCCGGGCGAGCAGGCGATGTTCCCCTACCGCTTGCGCACGGATTATGCCGGGCAGCACGAGTTCGAAGATCCCTACCGATTTCCCCCTGTGCTTTCCGATTTTGACCTTCACCTTCTGGCAGAGGGCACTCACCACAAGACCTACGAGAAGTTGGGCGCGCATGTGGTGGAAGTCGCCGGAGTGCGTGGGGTGGCGTTTGCCGTGTGGGCGCCCAATGCCCAGCGCGTTAGCGTGGTCGGTAACTTCAATCACTGGGACGGAAGGCAGAATCCCCTGCGCGTCCGGGGTTCGACCGGCGTATGGGAGATCTTTATTCCCGGATTGCGTGAGGGCGAGTTTTACAAATATGAAATCAAGGGCCGGTACAAAAACTACTTGGGGTTGAAGACTGACCCCTACGGTTTCTACTCGGAGCTGCGCCCCAAGACAGCTTCAATCGTCTACGACTTGAACCGCTACAATTGGAACGACCAGACGTGGATGGCGGAGCGGGAGGGGCGTCAGGGGTTCCGCGCGCCGCTCGCGATCTATGAAGTTCACCTCGGCTCCTGGCGGCGCATGCCAGAGGAAGGCAATCGCGTGCTCACCTATCGCGAACTCGCCGAGCAGTTGGCCGATTACGTCGCGCAGCAGGGTTTTACCCATGTGGAATTGCTCCCGGTCATGGAGCACCCGCTGGATGAATCGTGGGGTTACCAGACCACGGGTTATTTCGCGCCGACCAGCCGTCATGGTACACCCGAGGATTTCATGTACTTCGTTGACTACCTGCACCAGCGTGGCATCGGCGTGATTTTGGACTGGGTTCCGGCGCATTTTCCTTCCGACGCCCACGGCTTGGCGTTCTTTGACGGCACTCACTTGTATGAGCACGAGGATCCGCGTATGCGCGAGCATCCAGACTGGCACACGCGCATCTTTAATTACGGCCGCACCGAGGTGCGCAGCTTCCTATGGTCAAGCGGACTGTTTTGGCTGGAAAAATATCATATCGACGGACTGCGCGTGGACGCGGTGGCCTCAATGCTGTACCTCGACTACTCTCGCAAGCCCGGCGAATGGGTGCCGAACGCGTTCGGGGGCAGGGAAAACCTGGATGCCATCAGCTTCATCAAGGGCTTCAATGAGCTCACCCACCAGCACCATCCCGGCACTCTGACCATAGCGGAGGAATCCACCGCGTGGCCCATGGTTTCGCGCCCCCCGTACGTCGGCGGCCTCGGCTTCAGCCTGAAATGGAACATGGGCTGGATGCACGACATGTTACAATACTTCTCCGTCGATCCCGTCTTCCGCCGTTACCACCACCCCGATCTGACGTTTTCTTTGCTCTACGCCTTCAATGAAAACTTCGTCTTGGTGCTCTCGCACGATGAAGTGGTGCACGGGAAGCGCTCGCTCCTCTCCAAAATGCCAGGGGATTACTGGCAACAATTCGCCAACCTGCGGGCGCTTTACGCTTTTCTCTACGCGCATCCGGGAAAGAAAATGCTCTTCATGGGGGCGGAATTGGGGCAGTGGATCGAATGGAACGCCGCCAAGAGCCTAGATTGGAATTTGCTCGACTTCGAACCCCACCGGAAGCTTCAGGGCTTGGTCGGTTCGCTGAATCATCTGTGCCGGACGGAACCAGCGCTGCACCAAATCGATTTTGAGTACACTGGCTTCGATTGGATCGATTTCCACGATGCCGACAATTCCGTCATCGCCTTCCTGCGCAAAGGCCAGACGCCGGGTGACCACTTGGTGATCGTATGCAACTTCACTCCGGTGCCGCACCAAGGGTATCGCGTCGGCGTACCGGACTGTTGCTACTATCACGCGGTACTGAACACCGACGACACGCGCTTTGGCGGGAGCGGCGTGTCGAATGCGCCAGGCCGCCAAGCTATTCCGATGCCCTGGCAAAACCAGCCGTGCCACGTGGAGTTGACCCTGCCGCCTCTCGGCGTCATTTATTTGAAGCCAGCGAGGTAATGGGAATCCGCCGTCGCATCACCCTCCCTCAACTTCTAGCGCGAGATTGGGTCGCGGCTGACACCACAGCGATAGTTATGATGGGATATTGCACAAGGAGATAATTCCAGAGGTATTTCCCTCAAAGAACGGGTTGTTCTTCTACGGTTGCTTCACTATAATCGGGGGCGAGAAGCTTATCAGGACATCTTGCATGAATCATAACACAGCAGCAACAGTGGCTGGCCGCCGAAGTACCAGGGTCTACCTCTCTCTTCCCATCGTGATTCATGGTGAGGACACTGAACAAAAAGCCTTCCGCGAAGACACTCGGACGCTGATCGTAAACAGACACGGTGCGAGGCTTATAACCTCGCAGCGACTGGAAGTCGGTGCGGAGATTCTCGTCGAAAATCCGGCGCTGCGAAGCATGGTTAAGGCGAATGTGGTCTGGGTGAGCGCCAAACAAGATTCAACCGGCCGGCGTGAAGCGGGAATCCAATTAGTGGAGTCACGGAATATCTGGGGTATCGAATTTCCCTCCGACGATTGGAGTACTGATGTAAAAGTTGCGGAGAATCCGGCGTCGAAAGCAGCTTCTGCCCCGCGCCCCGCTTCCGCGGAAAGCGCCTCAGTCAGGTCCTCTGCTTCCCCTTTGAGCAGCGAACAAATCGCAACCCAAATCCTTCGGGATTTGCACGAAATCGCGGATGCACACGCGCGGCAATTCCGCGAGAGACTGGACCAGGTCGTACAGCGGATCGGCCTGGAAGCGGAAATTGATCTGCGCGCGCGCGCGGCCGCGGCTAAAGAGGGGGAATTGGCAGCCATCGAACAGCAGATTGCGGGCTCGAGTGCGCGCTTATCAGCGTTGAAAGCGGAAATGGACGAGCTGGATTCAAGACTCGCCAAAACCCGCAAGAGCCTGACCGCAACTCTGGACAGTATTCCTCCGGCGCAGACAATCGAGCAGACCCACGCCAAGATCGGAGCAGAAGCACTGCGCGGGATAATTGAAAGCGGCGACGGCGCCCCAGGGGAAAACAGTCAGCCGCACGCGGAAGCCGAATTAGGCGCCGCACTGGCCACATCGATGTCGAGCCCCCATGCGGAGCGAGACATGATTATAGAGGAGGCCCGGCGCCAAATCGCCAACGCGTTGGACTCTGCTCTCGAAACCTTGAGCCGGAAGCGCGAAGCGGGCATCGAGGAGATGAAACGGCACATCCGGGAGGAAATCCTGGCAAACAAGGAGAGCTTGGCTTACGATACCCTAGAGGCGCTGAACCTCCTGCGGCCGAAGTTAGTGGAAATGCAGGAACGGGCGGTAAAGGACGCCTTGGAGGCCTTCCGGGGACAAGTCTCCCAGTTTCTTGGCGCGCTCCCTCCCAGCGTGAATCAGTAATTCCAATCTCTTTATTTCCCGCGATCGTTCGCCGCGGGTCGCGGAATGCTGCCACCACCGTGGCCCGGGCGCGCAGCCGAAGCATCCTACGTCAAGCTGTGCAGGTACTCGTAACTCATTTTGACGGCTTCGAGCGGTGGGCCCTCGCACCAATCCTGCTCGATGAAATAGTGCCTCATCCCCGCGGTGGGAGCCGCGGCGAAGATTCGCTTCCAATCGATCGTGCCGTGGCCCACGGGCGCAAACATGCCCACCTTATCGTCTTTCTCCTGCGTGGCGGGAGGATGATCCTTCATGTCCTTGATGTGCAGGAGCGGGAAGCGGCCGGGATATTTCTTGAAGTAAGCCACCGGATCCTGGCCGGCGTGCGTCACCCAGAAACAATCCATTTCAAACTTTACCAGCTTTGGATCAAGGGTTTTGAGAAGGTAGTCATACGCAGTCGTGTCACCGTATTTTTGGAATTCAAAGTTGTGATTATGATAGCAGTATTGAATGCCGGCCTTCTGGGTTTGCTCGCCGGCCTTATTGAAGAGCTCGGCCAAATGTTTCCAGTCATCGAAGGTCTTTCGTTCCTCGGGGTCGAGGATGGCGTTCACCATGTATTTCATTCCGATGATTTTGGCGTTATCGATTTCCTGCTGCCAGTTTCCGTGCAAGTGGCGGGTCATATAATGACCGCTGGGGGCGGTGAGGCCGTCATCTTTCAGAATTTTGGAAAACTCCGCCGCCGTCTTCCCGTACAGGTCGTAGAGCTCAACCTCTTTGATGCCGATTTCTGCCACTTGCTTGAGCGTTCCCGGCATGTCGTGCTGGAGTTGATCGCGGAGCGTATAAAGCTGGAGGCCAACGGGCTTGCCGTAGGGATTGGCGAAAAGCCCCCGGGGCGCCTGCGTGGCGGCAAGTGCGGTAACTCCCAAAGCGCTGCTACGTAAGAAATTTCGTCGGTTCATCATTGCTGTCCTCTCTCCTGAAATCCAAAATGAGCAAGCAATTTCTACACCACTCGGCGACGAGGTGCAATAGAAAACCTTCGCCGACAAGAATTCCGCGGGCGCGGCAACCCGTGGCGAGATGGGACACGGCTTCCGGGCATGCTAGGATGACTCCATGCGAAACCATGTGGTGGGCCGTCGCGCGCCCTCCGTTGATGAACGATTTATGCGCATGGCGCTGCGCGAGGCGGAGCGGGGCGCCCGCGAAGGGGAAGTCCCGGTGGGTGCGGTCGTGGTGCAGGAGGGGCGCGTCCTGGCTCGCGCGCACAATCGCCCCATCCATTTGCACGATCCTTCCGCCCACGCGGAAGTTCTTGCCCTGCGGCGCGCCGCGCGAATGTTGCGAAACTACCGCCTGGAGGCTTGCGAGCTATATGTTACAATTGAGCCTTGCGCGATGTGCGTCGGGGCCATCGTGCAGGCGCGACTGCGGCGCATCGTGTTCGGCGCGCACGACCTCAAAGCGGGAGCCTGCGGATCAGCACTACGGGTGCTGAATCATCGCAAGCTGAATCACCGGGTTGATGCCGCAGGCGGAATTCTGGCGGGCGATTGTGCTACGCTCATTCGGGAGTTTTTCCAGAGGCGGAGGAACGGTCCGGGGCGGAAGGCATGAGAGACGTGACCTCGCTACCCGTTGCCCGTGTCCCGAAACCTAGACTTTGTCGGAGAGGTACCGAAGCGGTCATAACGGGGGCGCCTCGAAAGCGTCTTGCCTGCCAAAAGCGGGCACGTGGGTTCGAATCCCACCCTCTCCGCCAGCCTAATTCCTTACTCGTATGTGGACTGA
>CAZCVY010000068.1:0-27472 GCA_964501985.1 uncultured Acidobacteriota bacterium
CTTCATTGCTAAGGTTGCGGCTGCCTGCGGCAGCTCGCGAAGAACTATAAGGGGGACAGAGCCGTGTTTTCCTATTTTTCTCAGTCATTTTGACGCTGTTGGCTGAGTTTTTTCTTGCTTGGTATGGTGGCGAGGCGTACAACTGCCTCGTCATTTCGTATCGCCTTTGTGCCGCCGCTGCCGGCAGGAGAAAGGTGCAGGAGGTTCGGCGCACTGGGGAAAGGTGGCAATGGGGCGGAAGGGGGTTGGGTACCCTTTCCAGAGGGTAGCCCATCTTTCCAAAAAAGGGTACCTGGAACATGTGAAAAAATTGAGCTTGGACCCTTTATCAACCGTGTAACTTATTGAGAATGCGTAATGCTGAAATCGGTAAAACTAATTATTTCGCATGTTCCTGACCCCCTTTCCGCCCCCGGTTGTAAACGTTGTTTACTAAGGGGATGAATATGCGCATTCTGGACAGCTCCATTAGAGATTCTATAGTCCTGATAGCCAAAATCACGATCGGTACTGGGCTTGCTTTCGCGCAGTCCCAGCCCTCGCGATCACCTGCCGGTGATCTCAGAATAATGGGATTCGCTCTTGGGAAGACCACGCTGGCTGATGTTCAAGCGACGTTGGGAGAGTCTACCGTCCTAAAATGTTCAGATGAGGAGGAGGCTAGCAACGAAGTCTGTTACGTCTCTCCAGCTAATGATCAGACCAAAATTGTATTCGAAGCGGGCTTCTCTGGGGGGTGGAAGGAATTGGACGGCTACAAGGTTATCGCAGGTAGTGTTGATCAGCGGTGTTACCGTCAGTGTCCGACAGCCGCCCAACTAACCGGCGAAGTGATGACGGATGGCGGACTAAGACTGGGACTGACTCGCGATCAGCTGATAAAACTCTTGGGTGCCCCAAAACAGGTTCGCCCCAACAGCCTTACCTTCCAGTGGCGATCTCGCCAGGCGATGACGAAGGAAGAGATTGAGGCCGAGAGTAGGACCTTCAAATCGCCGGTGACCGATGCGTATTACGACGTTCAGGACACCATCGACGTGGCGCTGGTAAAGTTGAAAGTCGTGGAGTTCGAGGTTCACCACGTCGTGACGTACTGAGCCGTTCTTCTCAAACTCCGTTGGGAGGGGATGAGGGGGACAGAGCCTGATTTTCCTATTTTTTCGCACTCATTTTGACGCTGTTGGCTGGGGGAGGAAGGGGGTCAGAAGGGGGTCAGGTCCCTTTTCTTTGCAGCGGCGAAGCAGGAGGATTGCGTCATGGGTAGAGTCTGGGCGTTAACACGCTCAAACCCAGATGGGGAAAGGGTATCTCACACCCTTTCCCCCAAGATTGGAAGCTGTTAGCTTACTTCCCCCCGCAGGTTTTCTTCACGCCAGACGCCAAACTCCTAGTCGTGCGGGAACCGGCGGCAGGCGCGGCTCCCCTCCTGGTTTAGGAGGGGTCGATGCCTTGGCATCGGGGGTGGTCACCGGAGCATACACCGTTGGCCAACATGCGCGTCCTGAGAACACCGCGAGTCTGCTCGCGCACTTCGTGGCGCCGGGTGCCGGTCGCAGACATCCACGGCAATGTCTGCGCCACCCGCGATGCTCATATACCCATTAATACACCCATGGAGAGCCCATTTGAGCCGTAGTGAGGAGCGTCACAAGCATGATGTCCTACAAAGAATGGTTGGACCGGATAATAGGCGCTGCCCAAGATATTGCCAGCAGAGAGTTCCAGGAAGAGGCATGGTTCCCCGGTGGCAAAGTCACGTCTTCCCCAGATGAAATCTACCTGACTCTGATGGATGACAGCACTCCGGATCTTTTCCTTGAATCGTATGGCAAGACCTTCACATCGGGTCAGGTGGAGTCCTGGAATGAGCTCAGATCCCTGCTGCAGCAGTACTACATCAAAATGCCAAGACATCCTGATCCCCGCCGTGTATTGGACGATCCAGACTGGGATTTGGTTCGTCAGGCAGCCAAGAGGTTCGTGCAAGCCTTTGCCAAGGGGGGCCGTGAGTGAACGGTGTCAGGAACATGTGAACAAATTGAATTTGGACCACTTATCCACCGTGTAACTTATTTAAAACGCGTAATGCGCAGCGCGGGCTGTTCTCCTTGGTGACCGCTCATTCTACCGCCCGCCACTCCTCTTGCAGGTAAGACCACCCGCTGGACATCTGGATGCGGGAGATCCGCCCGTCCGGTTCGGAGGGAGGGGGATTTGAATTCAAGCGTTTCTCCCTACCCCTATCGCCTCAAGTCAGGTAGGACACTACGCCATGCCGCCCCAGGTTGCCTTCCATCATCACCAATGGTAGTTTGAGTATGCTTGGGGTGAATTAGGATGTTTGACCGCCTGAGTTTGCAGGTCAAGATCATCGTCATTTTTACCGTCACCGTCATGGTCGTCCTCGGGGTGTCGACGCTCATCGCCACTTTTCTGACGCGGGATCCGGTAGAAAGCGAACTCTACCACAAGGCTCTGGTACAGGCGCGGCAGATGGCTCACCAGATTGCCTCGCCCGACACGCTGGCGAGGCCCGACGTTCTGGGTCCGGACCTGAAGCAATTGCAGCACGATGCCCCTGGCATCCTCCAAGCGGATGTCTACGTCCATGGCCGCGATCATCGGCTGGCCGCAACCACGAATCCGCACGGTCAGCATTTGGAACTGGACAACATCCCGAAAGTGGAAAGCTACAACGAGTACTACAAGCCCTATGAGGATCAGGAAAGCATCGAAACGGACGACAGCCGGGCGTGGATCATCAGCACGGCCATCACTTCGCAAGGTGAGACGATCGGTTGCCTGATCCTCACGGTTTCGCGTTCCACCCTGAACGCCGTCACCTGGGACCTCGTGCTGCGGAACCTTCTGCTGATGCTGGCGAGCTTTGTCGTGGTGGTTCTGGTCGTTCACTTCTTTTTCCTCCGCGCCGTGCGGCGGCCGGTGAAGGATCTGATTCATGTGATGGAGTCGGCGGAAAAGGGGCAGCTCAACGTCCGGGCCCGCCTTCAGAGTTGGGATGAGATTGGATTGCTCGCCGCCCACCTGAATCGCATGTTGCGGCGCATCGAGAATTTTAGCAACGAGATGGGCCGCAAAGTGGAGGAGGCCACCGCTGAACTGGCGCGCCGGAATGAGGAATTACGCGGCATTAACAAGGAGCTTTTCGATACGCAGAAAAACCTGGCGCGCTCGGAGCGCCTGGCCGTGGCGGGTCAACTCGCGGCGAGCCTCGCGCACGAAATCGGGACGCCGCTCAATTCTATTTCCGGGCACGTGCAATTGCTGGCGCGGCGGAAGAGCAACGACGAATCTACCGCCCGCCGATTGCTCGTGATCGAAAAACAGGTCGAGAACATCGTTCGAACGGTGCGGCAATTGCTTTCCTGGACACGGAAATTCGATCTGCGACTGGAACTCGTAGACCTGGGGCATGTCCTGGAAGACGCCGTTCTTCTGTCGTCGCCGGTTTTGGAGTCGAGGAAAATTCGGGTGCAAATGAATCTGGCCAGGGATTGCCCTAATATCTACGGCGATTCCGGCTACCTTCACCAGGTATTCCTGAATTTGATTAATAACAGCAGTGACGCCATGCCGCGCGGCGGGCAGCTCCAGATCAGTTTGCGGGCGTGCGGCCCCACCGAGCAGCCAGAAGTGGAAGTCACCGTCACGGATAGCGGAACGGGAATGGCGCGTGAAACCTTAGCGCACATTTTCGACCCTATGTTTACCACCAAGCAAATTGGGACGGGTGCGGGCTTAGGCCTCGCCATCTGCGATCAGATCGTTCGCCAGCATTCAGGAACCATCCATGCGGCTAGCGCGCCGGACCACGGGACCACGTTCACCATTCGGTTGCCGCTTGATTGCCGCGAGAAGGTGGACCCCCCGGTGCCAGCTTCGGTGACGAGCGACGAGGGAGTAGTGACAAGTGACAAGTGACGAGTGACAAGCCAAATCGCTGATTGGCGAAAGTGTTGCGACCTGCGGCAAGGGACAAATGACCAGTGACGAGTGACGAGAACACGGCAAACATATTGGTGGTCGACGACGATGAGGACACGCGCGAGCTGCTGCGGGAAGTCCTGAGCGAGGAGGGCTACCGCGTTAACACCTCGGGCAGTGGTGAAGAGGCCACGGAAATTGGCAAGGCCGAATTCTTCGATGTCATCATTAGCGACATGCGTCTGGGACCGAACCTGAACGGCTTGGACGTCCTGCGTGCATACAAAGCGATTCAGCCGGAGTCGGAAGTCATCCTGATCACAGCTTTTGGCTCGATGGAAACCGCCATCGAAGCCGTAAAGGCCGGTGCATTCGACTACATCTCCAAACCTTTCAAGATTGATGAAGTCCTTTTGCAGGTTCAGCGGGCGTTGGGGAACCGCAAGCTGCTGCGGGAGAATCGCAGCCTGAAGCGGCAATTGGGATCTCAGGTGCAACTTTCCAGTCTGGTGGGCAGTTCCCCCAAAATGCTGGAGATTTACAAGAAAATCGCCATGGTGGCAGATTCGCGTTCGACCGTGCTCATTTACGGCGCCAGCGGGACAGGGAAAGAGCTGGTGGCGAAGGCGATCCATTACAACGGCCCGCGCGCCGAGCAGTGCTTCTACGCCGTGAATTGCGGGGCGCTCACCGAGACCTTGCTCGAGACCGAACTCTTCGGTCACGTCCGCGGGTCCTTCACCGGCGCGACCGAAAACAAACGCGGAATTTTTGAGGAGGCGAGCGGCGGAACGGTTTTCCTAGACGAGGTAAGTGAGATGAGCCCGGCGCTCCAGGTCAAGGTGCTGCGGACGTTGGAAGAACAGGAAGTGCGGCGCATCGGAAGCAATGAAGTCGTCAAGGTGGATTTGCGCATCATCGCCGCCAGCAACCGCAACCTGGCCGAATGGGTTGAGGAAGGGAAGTTCCGGCAGGACCTGTACTACCGGCTGCGGGTCATCGAGATTGACATTCCGCCGCTGTGCGAGCGCTTGGACGATATCCCCCTGCTCGTCGAGCATTTTCTTAAGAAGATGGGGAGCGAGCGCGAGCATGCTCTTTCCATCTCACCCCAGGCGCTTTCGGTGCTGATGAGCTATTCCTGGCCGGGAAATGTGCGCGAGCTGGAAAACGCGCTCGAGTCCGCCGTGGCTCTCAATCGTACCGGGGTGATCGTGCCCGATGATCTGCCCGACAAGGTGCGCACTGAGTCCCACGAGATGAGCCGAATCGAGGATTTCTACGCCGGTTTGCCGCCTCTCGAAGAGGTGGAGCGCCGCTACCTGGCGCACGTTTTGAAAGTCACCGGCGGAAACAAAGTCAAAACCTCGGAAATCCTGGGCATCGACCGCCGAACTCTTTATCGCAAGGCGGAAAAATACAAGCTATTGGTCTAACGAGCGGGACTGCCGGTCGATTCACTTCTCCCACTATGCGGGTCTTGGTCACAGGAAGTTCCGGTCACCTCGGCGAGGGACTGGTTTGTACGTTGCGCGGTCTCGGTCATGACGTCGTTGGCCTCGACATCCTCGAACGCCCATTCACTACGCACGTTGGCTCGATCACTGACCGCGCGTGCGTGCGACGTTGCATAACCGGCGCGCAGCAGGTCTTCCACACGGCCACTCTGCACAAGCCGCACGTTGCCACTCACAGCCGGCAGGATTTTGTCGATACCAACATTACGGGCACGCTGAATCTGCTGGAAGAGGCCGTAGCCGCAGGAGTCGAGTCGTTTGTCTTTACCAGCACGACGAGCGTTTTCGGCGATGCGCTCGTTCCTCCGCCCGGCGCTCCGGCCGTTTGGGTGACCGAGGAGATTACGCCGATCCCGAAAAACATCTACGGCGCTACGAAAGCCGCTGCGGAGGATATCTGCCAGTTGTTCCAGCGGAACGAGCGGCTTCCCTGCATCGTCCTCAGAACATCGCGGTTTTTCCCCGAAGAGGACGATAATCGCGCTTTGCGAGAGGCGTATGCGGATGACAACCTCAAGGCGAATGAGTTGTTGTTCCGTCGCGTCGATCTTGCGGACGTCGTCAGCGCACACCTGTTGGCCGCCCAACACGCCCGAGTCCTCGGTTTCCGCCGATATATCATCAGTGCAACCACACCATTTTCGCCCGCCGATCTGCCGGATTTGCGCACCGATGCTCTTCGAGTAGTGCGGGAGCGCGTTCCGGATTATGTTGCCGAGTACCTAAGACGCGAGTGGGAAATGGCTCCGAGTATCGACCGCGTGTATGTCAACGAACGGGCCCGGCGTGAACTGGGCTGGCAACCGCAATATGACTTCAAATTTGTCGTCGGCCGCCTCAAGACGGACCAAGATATCAAAAGCCCCTTGGCTCGGTTTGTTGGGTCAAAGGGATACCACGCTGAAAAGTTCGCCGAAGGACCTTACCCCGTGAAATGAGCTCTGGAATGTAGCGCGGTTATCCGTTCCGAATGCGGCCGTAGCATCTCCGAATTCTTCGCCACTACCAAAAGTTGGGCAGGGAACGGCAACTTCGATTATTCTAAAAGAGAGGACTCTGCATCAGGGTGGATGAACCCGCCGGTTGTTCGGGAGATCTTGCGCGCCCACTTTGCGGCGTGCGGAATTGTTCGTGGCATTTGAGGGCTCCACGAAAAAGGTGTTGAATTAATGAAGTACTCGCACATTGTTAAATCGGCCGCAAAGCACCTCTGGTCAGGCTTCAAACTGCCCTACATGGTCATGTTTGAAACCACGTTGATGTGCAATATGTTTTGTGAATATTGCATTTTTGGTGAAGAGGGTAAATTCAACGACCTTCAGACCCGTGGCACGAGGGACCGCATCTTCAAGCGCATTGATGAGTTCTGCGAAATGGGAATTTTCGCCCTCAGTTTTTCCGGCGGCGAACCCCTGCTGAACCCGAGTACCTGCGACTACATTGCCTACGCCGCAGACAAGGGCATGTGGACCTCCATGCCTACCAACGGTCTCCTCATCAAGAAGTATGCGGAAGGCGTGGCGCGCCTGGACATGTTGGAAGTATCCATCGATTCGCTCCACGTGCAGCGGTTTGCCAAACGCCGTGGGGTGGACGGCCTGCCGCGCATCATCGAAAACCTTGACTATGTGCTGACCAAGCGCAAGCCTTTTACCACTCAGATCAATGCCGCGGTGAACATCGAGAACCTCTACGACCTTCCGGAATTGGCGGAATTCTGCAAGGAGAGACACTTGGTCATGCATCCGGAGGCGGTTCACAACGTCATGCGTGATGGTGAACTGCTCCCCGACTCGGAGCTGCACGGCAAGGATCTGGATACGGTGGAGATGTTTCTGCGTGAGCTCCGCATGTCTTACCCGGAGAACGTCCGCTTCTACACCCACTACTACGACTTCTATCGCATGGGCGGATTCGGTCCCAAGTTTCCCTGCCGGCATCCTTCCAAGCTCATTTCCATGAAGCCCGACGGTTCCATTCACTTGCCTTGCGCGTTTGTTACCCTGCACAAGTCGCAGGCGCCGCTGAAGGAAATTTTCGCGTCGGAGGCGGCAAAGAAAATCATCGCCCAGGAAGCTACGCTGTGGGACTTCTGCAAGGGGTGCAAGATCGGCTGCCCCTATGAAGTGAGCGCCTACACCAACAGCCCCATGCTGGCGCTGGAATCGGGGCTGAATTTTCTGCGATTGCTGTAAGCGGATCCCGAGTCGATCGCCAAATTGCGGTTGGCTCATTCGGCAATCGACAATCGGCAATCGGTAATTACGAACAAGCCGCAGACCTACAGAACAGGTCCGCGCTACTACCTCACACTCCATGGACGCCCCCAGCCTCAACACTGCCATGCTCATCATTGACGCGCTAGGTCTGGCGTGCGGCGCGTGGTTCGGGTGGGCGTGCGCGATGCCATCGTCCACTTTCTTTCGCCCAGTGCTGAACCGGGGTCCGCGGGAGGGCAAACGCATCTCCCTTACTTTTGATGACGGGCCGACGGAGCAGTTTACCCCGCAGATCCTTGACATCCTGCGGGAGCACCGCGTTCCGGCCACGTTTTTTGTCTGCGGCAAAAACGTGGAAGAGCATCCCGACCTCCTGCGGCGCATCGTTGTGGAAGGGCATGAGGTGGGAAACCACACCTACTCGCACTTATATCTCTATTTCAAGTCGCGCCAGCGGATGGCGGAGGAAATCGACCGCACTCAGGCGATCATTCAGAACGTCGCCGGGATCCGCCCCAACATCTTTCGGCCCCCCTTTGGCGCCCGTTGGTTTGGTCTGGTCCCAACCTTGCTCGAACGCGGCATGCACATGATCATGTGGTCGGCCACCGGCTACGATTGGAGCAAAGATGTGGCGGGCATCACGAGGGCAACGCTACGGGCACTTAGGCCCGGTGCCGTCATTCTGCTGCACGACGGACGGGAAACACGGCCTGCCGCGGAAATTGATAGGTCACAAACCGTTTCCGCCTTGCCGGCAATTATCGCCGGCGCTCGCCAGCGCGGGTTCACTTTTGCCCCCCTAAAAGAATTCCTGCCTTCCCACTAAGCGCAAAATCCTACTATGGAGAATGCGACTTGCGAAGTTTCCGACGCTGCGGGCTAAGTTCCGGAATGTGTTTTCATCGCGAGCAGAAACCAGCGTGCTGCTTCGTGTTCCCAAACGCTCGATGGCAGTGTAAACTTCTACGTTCCCCGGTAGCGATCAATCATCAGCCGGGGAGAATCTAACCTTTTATCTTAAGGAGCAATCATGGCAGCAAAACGAATTGGAATTCTCACCGGCGGCGGCGACGTTCCGGGCCTGAATTCCGTGATTAAGACAGTTGTTTATCGCGCCACCGACGCTGACTGCGAGGTCATTGGCATTCGGCGTGGGTGGGAAGGCCTGACGCACGTGGATTTGAATGACGCGGCCAGCCGCGCGCACTACATCCTTCCCCTCAACCGCGAGAACACCCGCACCGTCGATCGCACCGGTGGCACCTTTCTCCATACCTCGCGCACCAATCCGCAGAAAATGAAGAAGCTTCCGCCGGTTTGTGCGGGAGGGAGTTTCCCGAAGGTCGAAAGCACCAAGAAGGGCGTGACGTCGCAGGTCTACGACATCACCGCACAAGTCTTGAAGAACGTCGGCACGTTGGGTCTCGATTACCTAGTGGCGATCGGCGGCGATGATACGCTGAGCTACGCGGCACGGCTCGACAAGGAAGACGTGAAGGTCATCGCCATTCCCAAGACGATGGATAACGACGTGCGCAACACTGAGTACTGCATTGGATTCTCCACAGCGATCACCCGGGCAATGGACGCCATCGATCGGCAGAGAACGACTGTGGGCTCGCACGAGCGCATCGGCGTGTTCCGCGTCTTCGGCCGCGACGCCGGTTACACGTCGCTTTACACAGCGTACGTTTCCGGCATTCGGTGCGCCATCCCCGAGTACAAGTTCGACCTGAAAAACATGATCGAGTTGCTCCTTCAGGATAAGAAAGACAACCCCAGCAATTACTCCATCGTCGTCCTTTCAGAAGGCGCCGAGTGGGAAGGCTATGCGCTTCGCGAATATGGCGAGGCCGACGCTTTCGGCCATCGCAAGAAGGCGAATGTGGGCGAGGATCTGAGCGATGAAATCAAGAAGGCGAGCGGGCAGGAGACGGTGGTCAGCGACCTGACCTATGAGCTGCGCAGCGGCAGTCCCGACTTCGTCGATAAGTTGGTGGCCACTACTTTCGGCAGTATGGCTATGGACTGCATCGCGCGGGGCGAGCACGGCAAGATGACGGCGATCAACAAGGGGTGCTTCGCCATGGAGCCCATTCCCGATCCAAAACTGGGCCCACGCCATGTGGATATCGCGAGTATGTACGATACAAAGCGCTACATTCCGAAATACGAAGGCAAGCTCGGACTGCCAGTTTTCTTGACACAACCGTAGAGAGGAAGTTGGGAGCAGTTTTTGACGGAATTTGAAAATAATACGCGAGGCGTGGGGGACCCGGCTGGGACACGGGCCTCCACGCCTTGCCTCGACGAATCAAGGGAATCTCGATGGGTGCCGACCCTGCCCCTTGAGTTGGGCGTTCCCCCTGCTATTGTCCCTGCCCCGATCGACATCCTGGCGCTATTGCGCGGCGCTTTTGGTTTCAACTCTTTCCTTCCCAACCAGGAAGCGGTTTGCCGGGCGGTCATTGAAGGGCGTGACGTCCTTTTGGTCATGCCCACGGGGTCGGGCAAGTCGTTGTGCTATCAATTGCCGGCCATCGCTCGCGGCGGGACGACGCTGGTGATCAGCCCGCTTATCGCTCTGATGGAAGACCAAGTGGCTAAGCTGAAGGCCCTGGGAGTTGCCGTGGAGTCGATTCATTCCGGGCGGCGCCGGATGGACTCGCGCCAGGCTTGCCGGGACTATTTGTCGGGAAAACTCCAATTTCTCTTTATTGCTCCCGAGCGCCTACGGGTGACGGGCTTTCCGGAAATGCTCGCCAAGCGCCAGGTCTCTCTGATTGTCGTAGACGAAGCCCACTGTATCTCGCAGTGGGGACATGACTTCCGGCCGGATTACCGCCGCCTGGGACAGCACGTTCCCAGCCTGCGGCCGGCACCCGTCATCGCGCTGACCGCCACCGCCACGCCGCCGGTGCAGGACGATATTGTGGAGCAATTGGGCCTCATCCGCCCGGCGCGCTTCATCCACGGCTTCCGACGGGCCAACATTGCGATTGAGATTGTGGAGATCCCACCCTCAGAACGCTTCACGCTCACCGAGGGATTGCTGGCCGACCCCGGCCGCCGGCCGGCGATTGTCTACACGCCTACGCGCAAACAGGCGGAATCCGTAGCCGAGGAGCTTGGCGCGCAGCACACCGCGGCCGCCTATCACGCGGGGCTAGATGCCGAGCGCCGCAAGCAGGTGCAGGAGGACTTTCTGGCGGGCCGGCTGGAAATCATTGTGGCGACGATCGCCTTCGGCATGGGGATTGACAAGCCCGACATCCGCACCGTCATTCATACCGCCTTGCCGGCGAGCATCGAGGGTTATTACCAGGAAATCGGGCGGGCCGGGCGAGACGGCAAGCCCAGCCGCGCGCTGCTGATGCATTCCTACGCCGACCGCCACACCCACGATTTCTTCTTCGAGCGGAATTATCCTGACGTGGCGATTTTGGAGGGAATCTTCGCCCTGCTGAAGGCTGAACCCCAAGAGAAGCGCGAACTTCAGAAGCTGGTGCACTTCGATCCCGAGACGTTCGACCGGGCGCTGGAGAAGCTGTGGACGCACGGCGGCGCGGAGGTGGACTTCGCGGAAAACGTCAGCCGCGGGCACGATACCTGGCGCGAGCCTTATCTGGCGCAGGCGGAGCACAAGCGCGAGCAGATCGAGCGCATGATCCGCTATGCCCGCAGCAATCAGTGCCGCATGGCGAGCGTGGTGCGCCATTTCGGCGATACCGCCGACGGCGAGCAGCCATGCGGGATTTGCGATTATTGCGCGCCAGCCAAGTGCAATGCCCAACGATTTCGCACCGCAACGTCCGCGGAGCACACAGCCCTGTTACGCGTGGCCGCGGAGTTGCGTGCGGTCGGCGCGAAATCCACCGGCAAGCTCCATGCCGAGTTGTTTCCTCATAAAGAAATGAGCCGTGACGATTTCGAAAACCTTCTGGGAGGTATGGCGCGCGCGGGAATTTTGCGCCTGGACGACGCGGTGTTCGAGAAGAACGGGCGGCAGATTCCTTATCGCACCGCCCGGCTGACGCGCGCGGGATTGGAACTGGACGCCCGTACGCCGCTCGATCTGGTGATGAAAGAGGTTGAGCCGTCGGCCACCCCCCGCAAGCGCCGGAAGAAGGGAGCCAGCGCCGCGGGTACTGGGCCGAGCGCAGTTTGGGGCGGTTCGTCGATACCGGGCCTTTCGCCTTCCGTGGATCTGTGGAAACCGGGAGCGGGGCCGCCGGGCGGGGTTAAGCAGCGTGCTCCTCGCGCACAGGGATCTCAGCCGGTACCACCGGACCAGGAAGGCGCATTGCGGTCGGGCGCTGCTCCTGCACGCATGCCTCGGGCGCAGGGGGCTCAATCTGTACCGCCCGGCAAACTGGACCTGGAAGTGGAAGAGGCGCTGCGGGGGTGGAGGCTGGGCGAGGCTCGGCGGCTGGGTGTTCCCGCCTTCCGCATTTTCACCGACCGGGCGCTGGCGGGACTGGTTAAACTGCGGCCCCGGACTGATGGGGAAATGCTGAACGTGCCCGGCGTTGGGCTGCGCATTGCCGAGAGGTATGGCGCGGAGATTCGGCGGATTCTGAACGGCGGGTGAGCCCAGATTCAAAATTCAAAATTCAAGATTCAAGAACCCCCCGGGATTCAAGAGTGCGAGTTGAAGGACGAAGAAGAGCGATTCAAAATTCAAGATTCAAGATTCAAGAAAACCCCCCGCGATTCAAGAGTGCAAGTTGGAGGACGAAGAAGAGCGATTCAAAATTCAAGATTCAAGATTCAAGAAAATCCCCCGGCGATTCAAGAGTTCGAGACCAGGGACGAAGAAGAGCGATTCAAAATTCAAGATTCAAGATGCAAGAAAAAGAGCGAAAGGCAACACAATTGAACATTCGGGAGGAAGAGCAAAAGGAGGATGCGAAACTCGAGATTCGAGGCGAAGAGAAATGGCTAAGAGACTCAAAATGCAAGCCTCAAGTTACAAGATTCAAAAATGCAAGCTTCAAACTGTTAGATTCAAAATGCCTTTAAAATGCAAGGTTCAAAATGGGTATTGCATCAGCGGTACTCTAGGTATATTATATACTACTTAATATTCAGATTTAACCTTCCAGATTCGGCGTGGAGGCGGGGATGAAGTATGAACGGTTTGAGCAGCTCCCAGTTTGGGTGGCGGCCATTGATATGGCGACTGCCATTTATGCGCTGACGGAGCTGCCCCCCTTCCGCCGGCGCTACTCGCTTCGCGACCAGATTGAGCGGGCGGCGGTTTCGGTCTCCAATAACATCGCCGAGGGGTTTGAGCGGGGAACCAAGCAGGAGTTGCTGACCTTTCTTTATATCGCGCGCGGTTCGGCGGGGGAAGTGCGGTCCATGCTGTGCCTGGTGGAGAAGATTCCCGGCTTTGCTGAAATCGCCTCCGGAATTGTGAGCCTGAAAGCGAGCGTCGAAAGCATTTCGCGGCAGCTTGGCGGCTGGGTTCGAACCCTGCGGGATTCGGAACTTAAGGGAGAGCGCTTTGTGAGCGCGAAGGTGAGGCGGGCGGACGCGGCACGGAGGGACCGGGAGGAGTTTTTGAAGGAGTTGCAGGCCGTTCGGAATGGGGCGCCGTTCAAGCGGAGAGAGTGATTCAAAATTCAAGATTCAAAATTCAAGACTCGTGATTCGTGAGCGAGAAGAGCGAAGAGTCTGACAGAAAAGCGATTCAAGGTTCAAAATTCAAGAACCGACAGAAGCTCCATTCCAGATTAAGAATTCAAAATTCAGAAATTAAGAGCCGAAGTTCAAATTCAACAGCGCGAGACTCAAGAGCCGCTTGTTCAACCTTTTGAATTTTGAATCTTGAATTTTGAATCCGTTTCTAGGTTTTGTGGTGGTTGCGCACGAGATAGCGATGAATGTCGGGCCAGAATTCTTTCATCTCGAAGCCCACAGCATCCCAGCCCATTTGGGTTACCCAAACATTGACGCTGTTGCCAAACGTCCGCGGCCCGGGATGGTAGACATTTGAGATGGCTGCGGCAGTAGCTGCGCCGAAAATCTCGGAGGCGTTGAATTGATTCTTTCCCGCGTCCGAGCGCGTGACCGCAACTCGCGAGGCGGCGTATTCGACTCGGTGGAGAAACTTTCCTTTTCCCATTTGGTAATAGCGCGGATCCTGGTGCAAGCCCGATGCGAATACCGCGCCCACCATAAAGTTCTCGACCGTGTTGTCGCCAAACGCCAAGGCGTAGCGCTTGGCGTAGCCTTTGAATCCCTGCCCAAAAGTGGGGTTGGTATTGCTGGCTTGATTCACTCCCGCCTCGATGGCGAGGAACGCGAACTCAATGGGGTCGAATGTCCCTTCCGCCACCAACTTAAATTTCTGGCCGACGGTAAGCGGCGGCAGGGAGGAGGCGTTTTCCACGGTCAAGTAGTTTGGCAGGGTCCAGAGGATTCGGTCATTTTGCGGAACCTTGGGACTCTGGGGGGGCTGGATTTGGGTTGTTCCCGGATCGTTCGCCGGTTTGGCGGGGCTTGGCGGGGCAGGCGGCTGGTTCGGCGGACTGGTCGGCTGGGTTTGTGGAGCCGCAGGCTGAGTTTGTGGCGCAGCCGGAGGGGAGGTCTGGTCCGGCTCCTGCGCTGTCAACTCAGCGGACAGCCCAAGGATGGATGCGAATAGACCTGCCAGCACGGCGCCGCGCAGCAAAGGGTTTCGGTTCATCGTCAATCCGGTTGTCTCCACTCTTACGCATCGGCGCGCTGAGTCCTTCCGAATGGCATACTCTGCGACCGGGCCCCGCTCTAACTTAAGACGCGATTCGCGCAAGAAGAGTTTTCCGCCATTCTATCTACTTGAGAAGGAGTCCGTTCTAAGCCGGGGGTTTTCTGTGGAGTTGCGAACCGTGCTTCGATTTAGCCCCAGTGCCACTGGACGCGGGGAGGGCAAGTCACAACCCGAACCGTGCGGTTATCGGCCCAAGCAGGACGGGCGGGCGCCGCCCATCCTGCCGGGGTAAGTTTGATTGTCCCGTTTAGCTTGTTCGTTATAGGGTTCGCTGGACTGCCCCTGGGCTCAGTGCGCGTAGCAGACCTCGCCCCGATAGCGCAACACCAGCGTATTCTGGCTAAAATCCGCCATCCCGAAGTAATTCAGACTCCCCGTTGCACCCTCGAACTTGCCGGTCCCCCCGGTGATGGTAGAACTGTAGTGTCCCCAGGGTACGGCCACGATGGCGTCATTACCTGCTATTGGGTAGGTGGGATAGAGCACCGCCACGGCAAACGTGATCGTGTCACCTGCCGCCGTGACCCAATAATGCTGCACGTTGTAGGAGCCGTTGGCGTTCTCGCCGAGAATGGTGGCTGCCACCGATCCCGCCAGATCACCGAACACCGGACCCAGGTTGGTTCCGCCCGGGGACGGAACCGCGATCGCTCCGATATTGGTCATCAGCGCTCCGCCCACGGGGACGCATTTGGGAGAATCCGCGAAGGCCACGGGGGTTGGACGGATGAGGTTGTTGGGAACGAATGACAGGAGTGAGAAGACCACGCCGGTCAAAGCGAGGATGGTGATTACCTTTCTGAGTTTCATACATGCCTCCTTTAATCAGAGTCGAGTGGATAGCCGCGTGTTGTGTCCGCAATCCGGGTCGGACCGCGAACCACGAACTGGCCCCACCTGACCCTTGTTGATTCGGCCCACATTGCTACAGCCACGTGCGGGGTTCAATGCACGGAGGGTGAACTCCGGGTAAACTGTGGGTGACCCGACGGCAAATAGGAGAAGTTTCCCTTTTGCGCCATTCGCGTTGACTTCACCCGCAAAAAGGCGTAAACAGGGGTTCTCCCCTGGTAAGTTTAGCAAGTCATTCACTTTCTGATGGTTGTGAACGGCGGCATCGACCGCAGTGAAAGCCGATCGGCAGGTTGTGACCCCGCCATGCAAGTACCCGCCAGTGGATCTGGGCGCGTCCGGGTCGGAGAGTTCGAAGTTGATCTTCGAGGTGGGGAACTGCGCCGCGGCAGCGAGAAGATCAAGCTCCAGGAGCGGCCCTTCCAAATTCTCGCCGTGCTCCTCCAGCGGCCGGGCGAAGTGGTGACGCGGGAGCAGCTTCAGCAAGAACTTTGGCCCGCCAATACCTTCGTTGACTTCGAACACAGCATCAACACGGCGGTGAAAAAGTTGCGCGAGGCGTTGGGGGATGACTCTGAGAACCCACGATTCATCGAGACTCTGCCCCGGCGTGGATATCGCCTTATCGCTGCGGTTGAGTTCGTGGCTCCGGTAGCGATCGTGCAAGGGAAAGGTGCGCGGGCGCAGGTGAAAGCACCGCCTGTTGAGGTCATTGCTCCGGTTGAGGTCGTGAAGGAGAAGGGTGCGCACGCCGAGGTAGGCGCACCGCTTGTGCCCCCTCCGTTGGAACTCCCCGAAGAGGCGCGCCGACAAAAGCGCTGGCTGGTGACCGCAGTGGCCGGCGGGATTGTCATGCTGCTCGCGATGCTCGTCGGTCTGAAAGTGACGGGCCTGCGTGACCGCCTGGTAGGGTACGCAGGAGCGAAAAGCCATGCGTCTTTACAGGCGGTACACATCGAGTCTATCGCCGTGTTGCCGCTCGAGAACCTCTCGCACGACCCCGAGCAGGAATACTTTGCTGACGGCCTGACCGATGCCCTGATCACCGATTTGGGCCAAGTCGCGCCACTCCGAGTGATTTCGCGGACCTCGGTGGTGCAATACAAGGGAGCCAAGAAACGGCTGCCGCAAATCGCCCAAGAGCTAGACGTGGACGCGGTGGTGGAAGGCACGGTGCAGCGGTCCGGCAACCAAGTACGAATCACCGCGCAGTTGGTTGAGGCGCGAACCGACACGCACCTGTGGGCACAAACCTACGTGCGGGACTTGGGACAACTCATCCAACTGGAGGAACAGACGGCGCTGGCCATCGCCCACGAAGTTAGCGGGCGTCTGACCACCGACGTGGAGACGCGGCTCGCCAGCAAACGACCGGTCAACCCGCGCGCTTATGACTCTTACCTGCACGGCCGTTACCTTTGGAACGAGAGAACTGCGGAAACCGCAATAGGGGCCAGGGTGTACTTCGAGCAGGCGCTACGGGAGGACCCCGGCTTCGCGCTCGCTTATTCCGGGCTCGCTGATTACTATGCGGTTAGCTGGAGCATCAAACAGGACGAGCCTCTGGCGGAAACGTACGCCCGCAAGGCGGTGGCGCTCGAACCCGAGCTCGCTGAAGCCCACGCGTCGCTCGGAGTCGCTCTTGTGTACCAAAACAAATTCGCCGATGGGGGCAAAGAGCTCAAACGGGCGATGGAGTTGAATCCGAATTATGCGATGGCCCACCACTGGTCTTCTCTCCTCTTGCTGTCCCTTGGCCGCCTGAGCGAGGCGCTCGCTGAGAATGACCGGGCGCGGCGGCTGGACCCCTTCTCTTTGCCCATCAATTTCCTCCGTGGCGTCATGCTCCTCAGCCTGCACGAATATGATCAGGCAATAATGCAATTGGAAAAAGCATCGGCAATCAACTCGCAACCGACCGATCCCCACGATCAGCTCGCCCGCATCTATTGGATCGAGGGCAAAGTTCCGGATGCCCTGGCCGAAGAAAGGAAGGTTGCAATCCTAGCCCACATTCCAGCGCATTTCCACGATCAGGAGGAGATCGCCGGAGCTTATGGAAAATCGGGCCTTCGCGCCGCCCAGCTCAAGGCCGCACAACTCAAGGAACGAAGCTACGAACCCTATGGCGTGTTGAGCGTCGCCTTCCAGTACGGGCTCCTCAAGGACCGAGACAAAGTGCTGTATTGCTTGAAACAAACCGGATGGGACATTAGCCCTTATGGAAAGAGCGCACCCGAGTTCGACTTCCTCCGCTCCGATCCGCGCTTCCAGGACCTCCTGCGCCGCATGAATCTCCCGCCGTAGGGACGCCTTTCCCCTGGGGAAGGAATCAATGAGGATTGCAAAATAGGGTGACGAACTGATTTGGCAGCGCGGGAGTCTCGCCTGATGCGGCGTGGGCATCCTGCCCGCGCGCTGGCGGGAGCGGGACGCTCCCAAGACAGCGGGCAAGATGCCCGCGCTACGTACGGAACTGTCACTATATTCTGCAGTTCCCGGTATGTTTCGAGATGGTGGTGAAGAAGAAGGTTCCGCGTTTCCCGACTACTGTATGCCGTCTACCGCGTAGAGAGGATTCACGACTTACGCTTGACGTGGTTGAGAAGGCGATGAATGTCGGGCCAAAACTCTTTCAATTCGTAACCGAGAGCATCCAGCACAATTTGCGTGCTCAAGACGTCCATGCTGCTGGCGACCGTGTGCGGGCCGGGATGGTAGGCATTGGAGGCGGCTGCAGCCATGCCATTGCCGAGGAACTCGGAGAAGTTGAACTCAGTTTTCCCCGACTTGTCCGAACGGGTAATAACAACCCGCGTCGCGGCGTACGTAAAACGGTAGAAAAAATTTCCTTTTCCCCTTTGGAAGTAGCGGGGGTCCTCCCTTAGCAAAGCGGGGAATATGGCGCCCGTCCCGAAGTTGCCGACAACGACGTCGGCATAATCCGTCCCGAAGCGTCTGGCATAACCCACAAACCCTTGGTGATAGGTCGGGTCTACGTTATCGGCTTGGCCGATGCCCGCTTGGATGCCGATGAACACGACTTCAACCGGATCGAAACATCCCTCCGCCACCGCCTTGAATTTTTGCTTCGTCGTGAGCGGAGGCAGTTTGGAAGACTTTTCCACGGTCAAGTAATTGGGCAAGGCAAAGAAAATTCGATCATTCTCGGGTTTTCCAGCGGGCTTAGGGGGTTGCTTTTTGCCGGTGTTATCTGGGGGGCTAGTTTGGGTCTGCGGTGTCGTCACCTGGGTTTGCGGTGCAGCCGATTGTGTTTGGGGAGCAGCCGGCTGAGCTTGCGGAGCATCAGGCTGAGCTTGCGGAGGAGGCGGTTGAGTCTGCGGAGCGGTACCTTGGGTCTGTGGCGTAGCTGGAGCGGCAGCCTCGTCCGCTTGTTCTGCTATCAATTGATGAGAACCAGCCAGCGTCCCGGCGAGTAGCACGGTCAGCACTGCGCCGAGAGGCCAGAGTTTCCGATTTTTCATGAGTCCCATAGTCTCCAGATTCATCTATCGGCAAGGTGAGCCGGTTCCTATATGATGCTTGGCAGATGGCAGATGTTACTACCTCGATGCCGCCGGCGGGATAAAGGGTTACAGGTATCGCCCGAACCATTGCAGGGTACGGAGGAGCACATCCTGTTCCCAGGCGATGGAAGAATAGACGTGGTCCGCTCCGGCGATGATCGCAAGTTCTTTGGCGTCGGCGCCGGCGGCCCAATAGAAGTCGCGCGCATGGGAAACAGGGATCACCTCGTCGGCTTCCGGATGGATGATCAGAGTCGGCCCTTTAAAGCGGGCGAGATGGCGAATGGGATCGAATTTGATGACGTCCTCGACGAGGCGGGGGGAAATCTCGCGAGCGTCATATTCCAGGGCGCCGGGCCGACCGGGGATTCTTTGTGACATCTTCTTAACCAAGTCGCGCAGTCGGGCGGTGTGGGCAACGGCGCTCCACAGCACCACAGCCTTGGCGTTAAGGCCGGGCGCCAAGGTTGCCGCAATCAGTCCCCCCAAGGATAACCCCAGAAGGCCTACACGCTGCGGGTCAATGCCCGCCTGCTCGCGCACAAAGGCCACCGCCGCGCGGCCGTCAGCGACCTCGCCGGTAAGGGACATTTCACGGAAATCCCCATCGGACTCGCCCGAGCCATAGAAATCGAAGCGCAAGGAGGCAAATCCCGCTCGCGCCAAGGCGCGCGAGCACTTCACGAACATCCAATGGGATTCGGTGCGATCGCCAGTAAATCCATGAAACAACACCACGCCAGGAACAGGGGCCTTTTCCCCGGCGGCAGGCAAGTGCAGCATCCCCCGCAAGGTTTTCCCCTTGGGGTTGGGGAACTCGACGAGGCGTTCAATGCCCTGGTCCTTCATGAGATGCGGATGATGGCTTTCACCACGCCATCCGTGCGCGCGCTGACGAGCTCGAAGGCGCGAGCGGCTTCCTCCATTTTAAAGTGGTGCGTAATCAGCGGCCGGACGTCCACACGCCGGCTGGCAATCAGATCAATCGCGGGCTCAACGCAGGCATTTTGGCGGCGCACGTTAAGAATGCGCAACTCGTTCCGGCGCATCAGGCTGTGGTTGAAGCTGACGCGATCGACCTCGGGAATGCCGATAATCAACAGGGCGCCGCCGGGCTTGAGGAGTTCGACGCCTTGGTCGAGCGCGTCCTGCTCACCTGCGCATTCGAAAACAGCGTCTAGGCCCAGAGGCTCAAGGCGCTGAATAGCTGCCACGACGTTTTCACGCCGGGGATTGCCGGTCCAGGCGGCTCCGCAGGCCTTGGCCATTTCCAGGCGGTCGTCCACCAGATCGGTCATGTAAACAGTGGCGCGAGTTGAAGCGCGAATCGCCAGAAGGGTGCATAAACCGATGGGGCCGGAGCCCACAATCCCCACGCGGGCATCGGGAGCCAGTTGGGCCATCTGCGCGGCATACAAGCCAATGGAGAGTGGTTCGACCACCGCAGCCTCGTCGTCCGAGAGCGAATCGGGGACGGGACTGCAACAAGTTGCGGGCATGACCAAATACTCCATCATTGCGCCGGGTGCCTGACCCGGATTGCCCAGAAATTTCTGTTTGCGGCACGTGTGCTGGCGGCCGGCGCGGCACTGGTCACATTCGCCGCAGGGAATCAATGGGTCGACCGCCACTCGCTGGCCGGAATGGAGGTTCGCCACTGCGGAACCGGTTTCCATGACGGTGGCGCCAAGCTCGTGGCCCAGGATGAGGGGAAATGGCGCGGCCTGCGGTCCAATCCTACCTTGCGTGTAATAGTGGATGTCTGAACCACAGACGCCCAAGGCGTCGACGCGCAGCAACACGTCGCGAGGGCCGGTTAGGCGCGGCGCGGGCGCCTGACCCACTTCCATATGTCTCAAGCCGGTGAGGTAAACGGCCTTCATGGTTGCTCTTGCACGCAATTCTTCATTGAATTGAATCGCATCGATAGTACCACAAAACGAAGCAGCCGGACCTAAGGCCCGGCTGCTTTGGTGCGACGCTTCAGATTCCAGGGACCTGGACTCGAGGGGTGCCAGGTCTAGGTCGGGTTCGCGGCAGTCACGGCCAAGGCGATGGTGACGTATCGCAAGACCGCGGTGTTGGACGTCAACTCGCCCGTGAGTTCGATGGTGTACCCCCCGGTCGTCGTTCCGGATTGCACGAGGGTTCCCGAACGGCAAGAAGCTGCCAATGCCAGGTTCAGGGCGAATATGAGGCTAAGCGTTCCCATGCGTACCGACATCCAGCCTGCGCCGAGCCATCCGTGGCGGGCTCTACGCCGGTTGCCGAATGCCAGGGAGGCCAGGCCGGCAAGGCAGAGGAGCCCAAATATTATGGGCGGAAGCTTGCCCCCAGGGAATCGCGGCGGAGCGCGAGTATAACTGGGAGGCGTGACATAGACCTGGGTGGTGATGGTCAACGTGACTGAGCTCGGGCCGCCATTGGGGGTGGTATTGGTAGCCGACCAGACGCAGCCGGTTGCGGGCGGCATCTGCTTCTGCGGCGGGCAGAGCAGCGTGACGTTCTGGTTAAATCCGTTCAGCGGATTGACGAATATTGTGTAAACCGCCTGGTGGCCGGCAATGGTGGTGTAGCTGGACGGAGAAGCCGACAGGGCAAAGTCCGTAAACCCAAGGCTCAGTTGCAAAGGATACGACTGCGAGCCGCTGGTCCCGGTCACCGTAAAGAGATAAGGATTGGGGAGCTGAGTCGTCAGGTTGCTGATGGTTAGGGTGCTTGGAGCCCCGCCGACAAAAATGGGGTTTTCGCTGAATGCGCACGTGCTGCCGGACGAGCAGGCGAGCGTAATGGCTCCGGTGAAACTCGTGGGCCCGTTGGCGACGAGGACGAAGGTTGTCTGGTCGCTGCCGATGATCGTGGGATTCACGGCGCTGGGGGAGCTGAGCGTGAATGCTGCGGCGCCTATTCCCGTCAGCGCCACCGTCTGCGGGCTGCCGACAGCGTTGTCACTGATGCTCAATGACGCACTTCGGGTGTTGCTCGCCGTAGGCGTGAACCAGACGTCGACCACGCAACTTTGTGACACCGCAAGCGTGTTGTTCAAGGCGTTACAGGTATTGCCCGGGACTCCGGTGGCGGGGTTGGTCACGGTAAAGTCGAGGCTGGTGCCCACCGAGAATTTCGAGATGGTTAACGGTTCGGTGCCGGTATTGGTGATGGTGACGCTTTGGGGTGCGCTCGAGGCCCCGACGGCGGTGCTCGTGAAAGAGAGGCTGGTGGGCTGAATGGTGACTGCCGTAGCCGCGGTCACTCCGCTGCCGGTCAGGTTAATCGTTTGCTGGGTGCCCGCCTCGCCTCCGGCATTGTCCGTTAGCGTGATGATTGTGCTTTCGGTGCCGAGGGCGCCGGGGGTGAAGGTGACGTAGATCGTGCAGTAGGCGCCGCCTGCCGGGATGGTGCCTACGCAATTGTCCGTTTCCGTGTAGATCGTGGTGGAGTTATTGACTTCCTGGACCTGAATCTGCGTAATCACCAAGGGCACCGTACTAGGGTTGACGATGGTGATCGGCTGCACGGGGCTGGCGACACTAACGGTTTGGGAGCCAAAGTTCAAGCTGCCAGGCGTGATGGAGATATTGGGGTTATTGCCCGGATCCATTTTGGCGATAAACGCGTTGCCTGCAGTGCCGACCAGAGCGGACTTATAGGGGGGCACGTAAACCGTGGCGTATTGGGGTGGAGAAACGGCCGGAAAGTTGGTGGAATCGGTGCTGCCGGTAACGTAGGGGTCGCCGGTCGCGTCCAGCGCGATACCCTGGCCGAAGTCCGCGCCATTACCACCCAGGTAAGTGGAGAAGGTCAAGGAGCTTCCCGCGGGATTGAACTGACTGACGAAGGCGTCGGAGCACGGAGCACTTCCGCAATAGAGGGTATTTGAGCTCAGTCCCAGAACCGATTGAATGGGGCTGGCAAGAGGAAAATCCGTGGATTGCGTGAAACCCGTGACGTAGACGTTGCCGGCGTTGGTGGACCCCGTCGGGATCACGGCGATCGCGGTGCCTTGGTCAACGCCACTGCCGCCCAGATACGTCGAGTAAGCGAGGGCGGAACCGGAAGGATTCAATTTGGTGACGAAGGCATCGGAGGCGCCATTCAGCGAGGTCTGAAAGGCGCCGCTGGTGGTGGGGAAATCAGCCGAACTCGTTCCCCCCGTGATGTAAATGTTGGGGGACGAGTTACTGTCCAAAGCGAGGCCATAGGCGTAATCATTGCCCGTTCCGCCCAGGTAGGTCGAAAAGGTCAGGGCGGTGCCGCCAGGGTTCAACTCGGTGACAAAGGCGTCCGCTCCGCCCGCGTTTGCGGCCTGGAAGGGTGCGACCGTCGGAAAGTCTGTCGAGAAAGTGTAGCCGGCGAGATAGGCATCCCCGGCACTATCGAGTTGAATGCTCTGGGCGGTGTCGGCTGACGAGCCGCCTAGAAAAGTGGAGTACACGAGCGCCGTGCCGGTGAAATTGACCTGGGTTACAAAGACGTTCTGCGACCCCACGAGACTGGATTGGAGTCCCCCGGAGATGATCGGGAAGTTGGCGGATTGTGTCGAGCCGGTCACATAGGCATTGCCGGCGGAATTGACGGCGATCCCCTGGCCATAGTCGGCGCCGCTGCCGCCCAAGTAGGTGGAATATTCCAAGACCGTGCCAAGAGTGTTGATCTCGGCGACGAAAGCGTCAGTCCCGCCGCCATAGGTCATTTGGAAGGGATTGGTGCCGGTGATCGGCGATTTGGTGGGGAAGTCTGGCGAGTTGGTGTAGCCGGTAACAAACGGGCTATCGTTGAACAGAGCCATGGCGGTGATGGCGTCCGTCTCGCTGCCTCCCAAATACGTCGAAAAGATGAGCTGGGTGCCACCGGAATTGATCTTGGTAATAAAGCCGTCGCCATTTCCTCTGCTGGCGCCCTGGTAGGGGGTTCCTGCCGTGGGGAAGTTGGTCGAGTTCGTGCTGCCCGCGATGTAAGCATCGAAGGTCGTGTCAACCTGGATCGAGTAACCGACGTCGCCGCCATTGCCGCCGATGTAGGTTGCGTAAACGAGGACCGGGTCTATCACCAGCGGCCGGGTGTGGTCATAGGGGCCGAGTTCGAAGTGAACATGGTTCTGCGCGTCCAGGGCATAACGGCCCTCGATGGCGGTGCGCCGTCCGTGGACCGCGGGCCGTTGCCAGCTTTCGGGTTCCGTTTGGTAAACAACCGGTTGGCGCAGGAGCACGTTGCCGTCCGGAAGCGTGACGAGGAGTTCGCCATTCGAACTGATCTGCAGCGGGGCATGCGCTTCAGACGCGATTCCCAAGGCGATGGATCGGGGGTCGGCACCGGGCGCGATGACAAAGTCGTACTCCAGTTCTCCCCCCTGGGTACCGTAATAGACCAGGTCGACGCCGGGATACACGCTTTCGTACTGGACTTTGGCAAAGGTCGGAATGTTGGTGCGCCACTTGCGCGGGACGTTGCCAATGAAGTAGTTGACCTTGCCGGGCAACTCCTCGTTGCCGATCACTCTTGGGGTGGAATTCGCACCGACAAGTTGCATGCGAAGAACGGCTTCATGAGCGCTGGGGGAGTTATCGGTTGTTTCGCGCCCTGCTTTGAGTATTACCGGCCCCGGTCCCGAGGCCACGGAGGAGGGGACTTTGCCGGCGATCGAAGATGGGCCACTGACCGCCGCCGACTTTTTTAAAGTAAGGACAGCTTCACCGCTCGTCAGGAACAAGGTATATCCTTGGCCGCGGGAAAGGAATTTCACGCTCGGGTCGGTTTGCCCACGATTCGCCTCAAAACTCAGCGGCAGCGCCCCGTAGAGGTGTGCCCATTCGGAGTTCGAGCGAGTTTTGGCGGTGGGGAATGCCGCCCCCCCGTCTCGATGGAGAATGGCCGCGCCGGCCAAGATTGCAATCAACAGCAGGCAATAGGGGAGGCGTCGACCTCTCGTAATCGCGCCTGGGTTTGCGCCTTGGGCGCAGATGGCAGTGCCGCTCCTTCCAATCACGACAGTCCTCCTCGGAAATAATCCAGATTCTGAAATTCCGTTCTTGCGATATCAATTCGTCGAACACCCTACCCCGGCGTGACGAATGCGAGCGCGCGTCGGCGCTATGAATTCGGTAGAACCGATAGGTTCACCGTGGTTGTCCTTGTCACTCCGCTGCCGTTGCCCAGGGTCCCCGTAATCGGAATCGAGTAGGTGCCCGAGGGCGTGCCGTTCACAAAAGGAGTGATATTGATCGGATTCACGTAGTTCTCGCAGCTCACGGCTAGGCCCAGCAGGACCATCGCGGCAAATACAATCACTAGACTCAGGCGGCGTCTTCCGGCTGCAGTTCGGCGGAAGCCTAAGGCCAGCGCACCCAACAATGTCACGAGGCCCAAGAGAAGAATCCAGCGCGTCAATCCCGGCGGAACGCCGGGGGGAGGCGCCGGTGGGACGCGCGCGGATTCGGCCTCGGTGGTTATGGTCAGCGTGCCCGACACCGTCACATCCGTTGTTCCTGCGGGCGTCAAGGCAGGGGGATTCCAGTAACAGGTTGCACCCCGAGGAAAAGCGGCCGAAGCGCCAGGACAAGTCAAGAGCACGGTCTGGCTGAATCCATTTAAGGGCGTCAGCGTTATGGTATAGGTGGCGTTGTTCCCGGCCGTTACGGTTGTGCCTGAGGGCGTCGCTGACAATGCATAGTCCTCAAAGAAGATCGCCAACCCGATGGATGCGGTCTGGCCAGTGCTAGTCCCGGTGACGGTGAAGTTCAAGGGATTCGCAGTGCTCGCGGTAAGGCCGGTAACCGTAAGGTTGCTCGATCCTCCGACGCCGATCGAGGTTGGGCTAAAAGTACAGGTCGCGCCGCCCGAGCTGCACGCCAGGGAGATGCTCCCCAGGAAGGTGCTGGGGCCAGACGCGGCGATCGTGAAGGTTGTGCTTGTGCTGCCGACGACAACAACACTCGATCGCTGGTTGGAGGAAAGCGAGTAGATGGGGCTCCCGGTCCCCGTCAAAGCCACCGACGTGGCGGCAGTCACCGCATTCGACGTCACCGTAACGCTACCGGATTGGGAGCCCGAGGTGGTGGGGGTAAAATTCACGGCAACCGTACAACTTTGCCCCACATTCAACGATGCGGGGACGATCGGGAAGTTCGGCCCACAATTATTCGTTTCCCCGAAAGCACCCGTGGCAGCGATATTGGTGATGGTCACCGCTTGATTGCCGGTATTAACGAGAAGAGCCGATTGGCTCGGACTGGTCGTATTGACGGTCTGCGCCGCAAACGTCATTTTGGTCGGGGTAAAGGTCAGCGAACCGCCGGTCAGCACCCCATGTCCTGTGACCGTAATGCCCTGTGTCGTCCCACCGTTGGCGTTGTCATTAATCGTGATCTGGTCGGTTTCGAGGCCCACCGACGTGGGACTGTAAGTTACCTGGATGGTGCAGGTACCGCCGCCCCCGGATACGGAGGTTCCGCAGGTGTTGGTCTGCTGGAAGTCCCCACTTGAGGTGATGCTGGAGATACTCAAAGCCGCGCTGCCTTCATTGGTTAGGGTAATGATTTGCGGCGTGCTGACGATTTGGAGCGGCTGATTTCCAAAACTAATCTGCTGGGGATTGAGCGATACGGAGGGAGCGTCTGCCGCGGTGACCTTGCTGAGGAAGGCGTTGCTGTTGGTAAGTGAACCCCGAAAAAGCCACTGGAAGGCTCCGGAGGTAGCGGGGAAGTTCGACGAGTACGTTTCGCCCGCGACGTATGCCGCCCCTGAGGAATCAACGGCGATTCCTTGGCCGGAATCCGTGCCGTTTCCCCCAAGGAAGGAAGAGTAAACCGGAATCCCCGTGGGTGCGAACTTGGCCACAAAGGCGTCGGAGCACGGGAGAGTCGGCTCATTGACAAGGTTGTTTGACTGGCAGGTCTCCGCGCCATACAAGCCCAGAACATTCTGGAAGGGATCCAGCAGAGGAAAATTTGCCGACTGAGTAAATCCCGTAATGTAAATATTTCCCGCGGAATCCAGGGCCATCCCGTTGGCTTGGTCCGTTGAATTTCCCCCGAAAAACGTCGAAAAAACCAGGACGGAGGCCCCGGGGGCTACCTTGGTGACGAAGGCATTGGAAGTCCCCTGAAGCGCGGATTGATAGGCAGTGGCCGTCACCGGGAAGTTTGCCGATTGTGTGCTGCCAGTCAGATAAATATTTCCACTGCTATCCAAGACCATTGCAGAAAGTTTGTCGAGGGATGATCCGCCCAAATAGGTGGAAAACAATAAGGCGCTCGAACCCGGCGTAAATTCCGTTATAAATAGATCCGAACCGCCGCTCAGCGTGCTTTGATACGCGTTTTGGGTGGGAAAATTACTGGAGTAGGTATATCCGCTAACGTACACATCTCCGCTGCTGTCTACCGCGATGCCGACGCCGTAATCCGCAAGGGAGCCGCCGAGGTAGGTGGAATATACTAATGTCCCCGTGGGACTAACCTCTGTGACGAAGGCATCATAGAGACCAGCATTGCCGAGCTGAATAGGGTTTAGGGTAGGGAAGTCGGTTGATTGGGTGGAGCCGGTCACATAGGCATCACCCGACACGTCGAGCGCCACGGCAGTGCCATAATCAATGCCCGTACCACCAATGTAAGTCGAGTAGAGTAAAGCAGAACCATCCGACTTCATTTT
>CAZCVY010000068.1:27572-32179 GCA_964501985.1 uncultured Acidobacteriota bacterium
CTCGAGTCCACGGCCACACTGAAAGCTTCGTCCCCGCCGGTTCCCCCCAAGTAAGTCGAGTAAGTAAGGACAGGGTCTATAACTAATTTCTGATGGCGATCGTATTTTCCTACGGCAAAGCTGACCAGCCGCCCACGAACACGATATCGAACGGGGATTTCCCTCTGTTTCCCGCCCTCCAGTTGATAAGCCCGCGGTTGTTGTAGACGTACTTCACTTCCCGCGACGGCCAAGACCAAGTCCCCGGCTGAGTCCACGCGAATTCGATCCGCCCCTTCGAGTTCGAGGGAAATCACCTTAGGGTCAATTCCGGCATTGAGCTCGAAGTCATTTTCCAATTGTCCTGTCCGGCCGTAATAAACCAAGTCTACCCCGCGATAGACTTGCTGATAACGGATACGGGCAAAATTTGGGATGTTCGTGCGCCACTTCGCCGGATCGCTGCCAACAAAATAATTGCTTCTGCCGGAAAACACCTCCTCGCCGCGGATCGCGGGGTTGGGGCTAGCGCCTTGCAGCGCCAGACGCAGCCATTCGGTCGGATTCCCGGCGCTTGGGCTGCGAAGGCCGAGAACCGCGGCGCCAGGGGTCAGAAACAACGTGTAGCCCTGCCCCCGCGCTAAGTATTTGACCTGCTCATCGACTTGCCCTTGGTTGGCCTCGAAACTCAACGGCAGCATGTAGGAACGAATCGCGGACGGACTCAAGGCCTTCTCGGGTGGGGCCGTGGTGCCGGCCCACCCGAGGCCGGAATGCGCCAAGCAAAATCCAACCGCCAAATAAAGGAGGGATGATCTGAACCGACTCTCAGTTTTCAAAGGTCCTCTTGTCATTGCTTCGGGGCCGCTCGATTGGTTGGGTAGCGGATTTTCGACGGGCGACCGGCGAAGTCATTTAATCCTACATGTCCTCGGGCGATGAGCGAGCTACTCGCCTGTCGTCAAGTTCCGCAAAAGGCTCGTGAAGTTGTACTTCAGCATGATGAAAGCGTTATCATACGCGTAGTGGACGCTCCTCGTATATCCCAGCATGACACTGAAATTTTTGAATCTTTTGCTGTTGATTGTCAGATAGCCGCCGAAGCCATTGTCACGGGAAATCCTCGATGGGCCCGAACCATAGGTGTTGACATACTCCCCGCCCGTCTCAAAGTATGAATCCCAAAAACGGTTGTGGTTTTCATTTTGACATACCAGTACTCCAGCGCAGCCCGCCCAACCCAGAAGACTGTCCGGCGCCACGATCCGGCTATAGACTTTCTGTGGGCCGACCGGGGAGAGGCCGTAAGCCGACCCTTCCAAGCGATAGAGTTTCCTGAACGTAAATGCCCCGCCAACTTCGCCATTGCCGATCAAGCCCAGGGTCTCATACGGTCGATCGAGCTCGTAAGGCCGGGGAAAGACCTGCCGGTCGACGGTCCCTGTACCGAAGCCAAAATTCAGAAAGGGGGAAAAATTGACATCGTAATTAAGGATCTGATACTTGCGATCCAAATGGTTGAATAATTCCACGACCCCTCGGCCGTTGGAGTAAGTTTTCACCATATTGGGCCCCATCGAAAGCGTCAAAATCGAGGTGATGTTGGTCTTGTTGCGTCGGGTGTCGTATCGGACATCGAGGTAGGGGGCTCCAAGGGCTGTCTGATATCTATAGTCAGCGGCGACAATTGGGAAAAAGGTTCGAGTGGAGAAGAGTGGCACGCCGATGTCGACGGACGTGTGCTGATTGATCTTGTATCCGAGGTCAAAGTCCCAAGTCACAATCGTGCCCATGTTGAAATTGTTGCCGCTCGCCTGCACAAAGGCGGTGGGGCCGGAATCCTCTGGAGTAGCGGTCGCAGTAGTAGTTTGAGCCGTCGGAGCCATCTTTTGGTCGGGAGTGGATTGTGCCATCCCGGATTGTGCCATTAGAAAGGCAGCGAGCAGGAATGCATAAATTAGCCTCACTTCACATTTCCCCTTCCCCAACAAATTTCTTCTCCAGGCGAACTCGTCAACCGGGGGTGGGCGGAGAGCTTGGCGGTGAGCGCCTTAGCCTCTGTGCCTTTCCCACTCCGAATCTCGGCCGGTGGGCTCGACTTACTCTTGGTTGCAGCCTTAATAAAACAGATCTCGGTGAAATCGGATCGTACTTCTCGTTCCCGATACGGCGCCCGACTATGCTGCGCAGCGCAGGTGGGCTAATGGCGGCTACCTGATCGCTCGGGTCCCTTTGAGCAGAGTATCAAACCGCGGGGCAGAAGGCTTTACCGTATCGGAGCGGCCGCTGTTTTTTCTCCGAGCCGAACCGCATCGCCGGCGCGTTCTGGAACCGCGTAAACCTTAGCGCCTCAAAACACCTTGCCGGAGACCACGAGCCACTTCCAACTCCTCAAAGCCCCCGCAAAGGCGCGCACGATTGAACCACAGAACGCTGAGATGCACATTTACCGCGATTGGGTTTGAAGGACGGCGAAAATTTTTTTAACAGCCATTTTACATCTTCCGCCGCGGCTTCTCGCTTTAACCCGGTACGCAAAGCCCGCACACGCATGCTTATCTTACGATTCGCGCGCCGAGAACGATACCTCAAGAATTATATCAGCACAATAGAAGTTTGTGAACCGGCGCGTTATCATTAGCCGTACACTGTAGCCAGGGCTGCCAATTTGCCGGGCGACCTCTGTAGCGCAACGCGCATCTGAAACGTCTATAAGTCTATGTCCACCCGACTCAAACAATCGCTCGGCGCCTTTGGCATTATCGTCGGCCTCAGCACGTTGCTGGTGGCTCTGGCGGTCTTGCAATTCCGATGGACCCAGCAGATTCGGACCGCGGAACTGCAAAAGAAAGAGGCCGCACTCGAGGTGGGCATGAACGGGTTTCGCGAGGATTTCCATCGCGAATTGGCGGGAATCTGCGCCAGCCCCGCCACCTACCGCCCGGCGGATCAGGCTCTTACTATTGAGGATCTCTACGCGCAGAATTGCGGTGAATGGGCACGAACTTCCGACCACCGCGAGCTGGTGGCCAACTACTTTTTATGGGAACAGAATAAGGGGGAGAGTTATTCGTTCCTCCAGTTCAATCCCCAAGACGACACGTTCCAGTCAGTCCCATGTCCGGCGCGATTGGGGGCCCTTTGCGCGACTTCCAATTTCAGCACCGCGCAAACCTCACGAGGCGGAGATTTTGTACCCCTTTGGTCAAGGTGGCGGTTTGAAGGCGATTCGTTAGCGCTGGGGCGTCCCATCCCCCAGCCGGGCTGGCGAAATCGAAGAGATCGAAGTGGCTGCCCACCTGACTGCTCGCCCGCCGGATTCATGATTGTCGAATTGAACCGTGACGTCCTTCTGAAGCGATTCCTTCCCGAACTCGTCCAGAGATACTTCGCCGGTCCCAATGGTCTTCTCTATACGGTGGCCGTCATCGACGGTGCAAATCCCCCACAATTTATTTATTCGTCGGAAGCGGGCCACTCCCCGGAACTCTTGAATTCTCCCGATGAGACGGTGCATCTCTTCAGCTCGCGACGCGGGCGCGCGTATGAGTTGCGGCAAGGGAATTTCCGCGGGCCGGGAAATGCGGAAACTCGCGAGCGAATACCTCCATCGTTCCCACCCCCGGGAGGGACTGGGCGCGACCTTGCTGGGCGTGTGCGGGGTTTCCTGGGCGCGCCGATCCTTGCGGACTCTTCCGCCTCGGGATGGCGGTTGGTGGTCCGCCATTCGGGAGGATCGCTTGCAGATGCGGTGGCGATGACCTGGACGCGGGATTTGCTGCTGGGCTTCGGCGTGCTCCTCGTCCTCGCCGCCAGCATGACCTTGGTCTTGATCTGGACACAGCGAATTCGGCGTCTGGCGAAGATGCAGATGGATTTTGTCGCCGGGGTTTCGCACGAGCTGCGCACTCCCGTGAGCGTCATCTCCTCCGCGGCGGAGAATCTTGCTGACGGCGTGGTGGAAGCTAAGCCTCAGGTGAAACAATATGGCTCGCTGATCCGCAATGAGGCCCATCGCCTGGCGGCGATGATCGAGCAGGTACTGCTTTTTGCCGCCACCCGTAGCAACAATCAGCAATACCAGCCTCTTCCCGTTCCCGTGGCGGAGACCATCGATTCAGCCCTGGCGGATTTGGCCCCTCTCACTTCCGCCAAGGGTTTCACGGTGGAGAAGGAAGTGGCTCCCGGACTTCCTCCCGTCATGGCTGATCCCAAGGCCCTCGGCCGCTGCCTCCAGAATCTCATGACGAACGCTCTGAAGTATGGAGCAGGCGGGCATTGGATGGCCGTCCGCGCGCAACCCGGCTCGGGGATGGAGGAAGGAGAGGTTTTGATCACCGTGCAGGATCGAGGGCAGGGGATCGAGGCTGGCGAGATTCCCCATATCTTCGAGCCTTTTTACCGCGGCAATGCCGCTCGAGCTTCCCAGACGCACGGCACCGGGTTGGGATTGAGCTTGGCAAAGGAAGCAGCGGAAGCGATGGGCGGAAAACTGACGGTGACGAGCCAGCCGGGCGAAGGGAGTGCCTTCACACTGCATTTCCCCGTGGCCAAATAACGACGGCCGCATCCTGATACCTGAATCCGGCGTGAAGTCGCAGATTTTTACGCTCGCAAAGGCGAGACCT
>CAZCVY010000069.1:0-31858 GCA_964501985.1 uncultured Acidobacteriota bacterium
TCCTGGATGCCCAAACATATTTCCAAGCGTTTCAGCGCGGAGCGTCATGGGGAATCCGCAATCCTTGCAGTGGAAAAGATAAACAAATTCCATGACCTTTCCTTTGGTTATGGTTGGCCGAGTAACTCTCCGATACTCCAAACGTGATCTGTTACCCCCGCCTCCATCGCGGGCGTAACCCGAAGGGTTTGATGAATACGAACAAAATTATACCACGCAAAGTACAGAGCCAGCATGGCATAGAGCTTCTCCCACTTTTTCGAGAACGCATTGGTCAAGCGGGTGAGCCTGCGCATTTGCATTCTCATGGTCAGGTTCTGCCGTTCGACATGGGAAGTGCTGACCTTGCTCATATCGGGGTTGCCGAAGATAGGAACCTTTTTGCATCCGATGCATTCGGCGGGAGAGTACCGTACCTCTGCCTCGGGCGTAGCGGAATACAGCTTGACCAATTGTGCGAACTCGACGCCTTGCACGCCAAGGCTCATCACAACAGCATCTTGGTAGGGTTTGAATCCGTCCGTGGTGATCTGAAAGCTGCCTTCAGTAGCCGCAGCCAGCTTTTCCGTAAAGGCTACCGTATCGCGTTCGCTACGCCTTCCAAGGTGCCAAGCCAGAACCAATTTGCTGTGCCGTTCGATTGCGACGAACGTCCAGGCGTCGCCGATAGTGACATCGTTACTGCCTTTGCTGACCTTGGTTTTTTCTTTCATTCCGACGTATCCCCAAAGCTCATCGCATTGCACTTCTTTGACTCGCAACCCGTGGATGCGCTCGTTCATCAATCGCTCACAGCGAACGCCAGCGAGGGCGAGAAGATTCAAAATGGTTCGCGGGTGGACTCCGGTTATTCGGGAAGTGCTGCGGACGCTGCAACCCTCCACCAAGTGCTGCAAAACGCTCATAGCCTTTTCTTCGGACAAGATCATATCGCCGAGCGGTTTTGGCTGTATCTCTATGAACGTCTTGCCGCATTGCGGGCAGCGATACCGTTGCTGATTCTTGCGGGTCTTCCCAAACTTCTTGGCTGGTACGTTGCAGGTTGGGCAGTTCATGGCGTGTCCTCTCGCGAACAACACAAGATTATCAAACACAGCAAGCATTGTCAAGAAAAATCTGCATTGATTCGTGAAAAATCCGTATTTCCCCCTAAAATTAACTTTCCGTATTGGGAGTTTGAGGGAAGTTATGTTGAGAGTTGTTTCGAAGAAGAGAATCGCGCAATGACCGTCGGGTTAGGGTTGATTTGCGAAAGTGGCGACTGCGTAATCCTATGCAGCGATATTAGATCACGCAGCCGAACTGTTTCAGTCCCCCATGACTGGACAGGAAAACAATATCCTTTCCCCCCATACGACATTGCGGCCACTATCGCCGGGGACACAAGCTCTACTCACGCGATAGTTTCCGAGTTTTCCGCGTGGCTATCTGCGCTCATTAAGCACAAGCAAAACAACAAGGATTTTGAAATCTACTTTGAGCACATCAGGGCGGCGCTAGAAAAGTCGAGGAAGAAAGAGCTTAGACGCCTACAGATCTGCGCTCTAAGTGCTTCTATAGGTGTAGAGGTCAATGATTGGATAGCTGGGAAACTTTCTGATGGGAGAAACATCAATAACTATTTGCAGATACAGGGTCTACAGGTTATCCGCGAAGTTGGGGAAGGAATGTGGAAAAAAGCTCAGATCATCGTAGGTGGATTTATTCGACACAAACCTTTTCTCTTGCGAGGAGTTGGGAAAAGAGCGGCTGAGGATGGGCCGACCCCGGCCCTGTTTGTAATTGGTGGGATAGGAGCGAAGAATGCCCAAGAGGTGCTACACAGAAGAGGCCAAAGCTCAGAGATGGGAATTGCGAGAAGTTTGTTTCATGCCTACGAGGCTATGGCTGAGGCAAAAAAACACGATCAATCCGTAGGGAAGATGGATAGTTTTGTGGTCATTCGTAAACGCGGTATTTCGGGACGAGGGGGAATTTCACGGTTCAAGTGGAATCATCCGATTCTTAAGACTTGGGCGAAGCAATACAAGCGGAAAACCACAAGAGGCTTGGAAAGATATGAGATTGACGAAATGATTCGAGAGGGTCTAGACCCTGCTATTCACCCAAATTCTGAGTGGCTTGGCACAAGAGAGATGGCGGGGAAATTATGATGTTCTGGCGCTCCATCTGGTCTTTGCTGCTTTCTTGGCAATTTGCTTTCTTCTCTTTGGAGACATATTTGCCGCTCTGGCTTTCCCCCCGGCGGAAGGGTTAGCGACTTGAATCTGTGCCTCCGCTGGCCCAACCGCTTCTGGGTCAACTTTGGAAAGGAAGTTATCAAACATTCCCTTCGCCGTCTTAATCGGGTCTGCCATACCCAAAGTCTAGCACGGTCCTTGCGAGGCGCAACAGAATCTTATGGGAGAACAACACAAGAATGAAACAGTACCGGAAATGTTGGGGTCAACCCACGGAGACAGAGGAATTATGCGGGGAAGTGGCAACCTCCCGTCCCGTGGTTTTGGCCAGAGGCTCACGGGTTGGGGGGATTATCGGAGGGGATGGTGGGGGCGGTCTTGTCGTCGTTTCTGGCCTTGGCAAAACAGTCTTGGACGGCGGCGTAGGCTTGGGGATCGTGGGCGTCTATGGCCAGAACCTGCTCGTAAACCGGCATGGATTTGTCGCACCCACCCTGGCCGTAGTAAGTTGCAGCCATTGAGTTTAGCTCCCGGATCCGGGCCTGCTCGCCGTACGTCAGCTTCTTGTGCTCCGTCGGCTCCTCTTCTTTGGAGGTGGGTGAAGAGGGCGCCGTCTTGGCAGTCTTGGCCGTTGCCTGGTCCCCGGCGGCCGTCTTCGCGGGTTGCGGCTTTGCTGGGCCGGCGGCGCCGTTCGTCGAGTGCCAGGACTCGATGTGCCTTCCGGCGTAAAACGCTCCACCCACCAGAACGACCGCCGTTACCAGGGTCAACACCAGTTGCGTGGGAAACTCCTTGGGGGGAGGCCCGATCCGCGCGGACGTCCTGTAGATCGTTTTCTCCTGCGCGGGTGCCGCGGCCGACGATGTCACCGGGCGCGCTGGGGGAGCCGAACTGGGGCTGGAAGGCGAACCGGGCGCAGGACTCTCGGTGCCAAACGTCGCGGTGGCGCTGCTCAGGGCTTCGTAATCGATTTTGCGCGAGGAGATCGTGGTGCTACCACGCGCCTTCCTGATGGCGGCGGCCATTTCTCCGCCGGTGGCATAGCGCAGGTTGACATCCTTTTCCAGTGCTTTCATCACAATCGCGGAAACGGCATCCGGAATGGCCAGGAGCGGCTTCAACTTGTTGGGCGCCTCGGGGGAAGTCTTAATATGCTGAAGGATCATCATCACCGTCGTATCCGCCCGGAAAGGCAGCTCCCCGGTCAGCATTCGATACATGACGATGCCGAGTGAGTAGAGGTCGGAACGGCCGTCTATCTCGCTGCCGCGCTTGCCGATGGCCTGCTCGGGCGACATGTACTCCGGGGTGCCGATCACCATGCCGGTCTGCGTTAGGCCCTTCCCTCCGGCACTCTCCTCACGCAGGCTGGAAATTCCGAAATCCAGAATTTTGGCGGCCGGGGGACCGTTGCGCTGGGCGATCAAGACGATGTTTTCGGGCTTAATGTCGCGATGAACGAGGCCCAGCTTGTGCGCGGCATCGAGGGCGTCACAAACTTGCGCGGCGACGTCGAGGACCAGGGTCACGGGCAGGGGGCCGGTCCGTTGAACCAGGGTCTTGAGCGTGTCGCCTACGACCAACTCCATGGCGATGAAGGGCAAGCCGTCTTCGGCAATGTCCAGGTCGTCCACGCGTACGGCATTGGGATGATTGAGCTTGCGAGCCCGAATGGCCTCGTTCTTGAAGCGGCCCATGAACTCGGCGTCGCGGGCGAGTTCGGGCTTTATGACTTTGAGGGCGCGCAGCTCGTCCAGCAGTTCGTGGTGGGCCTTGTAAACGTAGGCCATCCCGCCTTCGCCCAATCGCGCCTGAATGCGGTATTTGCCGCGCACGACCGTCCCGATTTGCCAAAGGGTGGTTTCATGGAGAGGGGCTCCATCCTTGGGGCAAATTGCGTAGTCATCCGGATATGTAGCCGAACACTCAGGACAGCTTTTCATCGCGCTTCACGAACAGTAAGGTCCCATCTTCGCAAAAGTATAACACGGCTCGAAGATCAGACTGCAAGGTGCATGCAAATCCTGCATGCAAATCCGCAGATCCAAACCAGCGCGCGATGCCGGTGAGGTCGAACCCGGCAGGGGCCGCGACTCGGTGCGCGAACGTGAGGCGGGGACGCGACAGAATGTCCGCAACCGTCGGTCCACCCGCCATCATCGAAAACTTGGGGGCGCCAGGGAGTGTCGAGCTCTTGGGCAATATCCACAATCAAGGAGCGAGCGTATGAGTCATTTGTACAAAATAGCACTAGGGGCCGGAGTCGCAGCCATCGTCCTTCTCATACTGGCAGGACGAGTCCCATCGCCGCAGGTCTGGGCGGCGAGTGGGAATGGGGATGGCGGCGCACCCACGTTTACTGATTATCATGGCGAGAGTCCTGGGACGACCCACCACATTACAGTCGCGGACCTTCCTGCCCCGTATGCGACGGAGTCTGTCGACGCCGGGCCGCACGTCGTGCCTCGGCCCTATACCCCCGCGCCTGGGATCAAACCAATGCGTGGCCGCAGGCGCCCGCGGGCTTCAAAGTCCAACAGTTCGCCGGCGGGCTACAGAATCCTCGCTTAATTCGCATTGCGCCTAACGGCGACGTCTTTGTGGCAGAGAGTCAGCCGGGCCGCATCAGAGTTTATCGCGGCATCAACAAAGACGGCGAAGCGGCCACCGTGCATTTGTTCACGTCCGGCCTTACGCTCCCCTTCGGCATCGCGTTCTATCCTCCCGGCTCCGATCCGAGCTATGTATATATTGCCGACACCGATTCCGTCGTCCGCTTCCCATACAAGAACGGCGACTTGGCGGCGTCCGGCCCGAAGCAAGTGATCGTTCCCAACATTCCAAGCTTTGGGCGGCTGCGCGGCGGTGGACACTGGACGCGTGACCTCGCTTTCTCACCCGACGGCAAAAGGATGTTCGTCTCCGTGGGCTCTCACTCCAATGTGGATGACACGGATGGAAACACGGCGGAATTTCACCGCGCCGACATTCTGGTGGCTAACCCTGACGGAACGGATTTGCGCGTGTATGCCTGGGGCATCCGCAATCCGGTTGGTCTGGCGGTGAGTCCCCAGACGGGCGAACTGTGGGCGTCCGTCAATGAGCGCGATCTGCTTGGCGACAACCTTCCCCCCGACTACATCACCCACGTTCAAGACGGCGGATTCTACGGTTGGCCCTGGTTTTACATCGGATCGCACCAGGACCCTCGCCATGCAGGGAAGCATCCCGAACTGCGCGACAAGGTGGTACTGCCGGACGTGCTGTTGGAGCCTCATAATGCGTCGCTCGAGCTTACGTTTTACGAGGGCGACCAATTCCCCAAGAAATATCAAGGCGATATTTTCGCGGCGGAACACGGATCGTGGAACCGGTCCGTGCGCACCGGGTACGAAGTGATTCGCGTGCCCTTGAAAGACGGCCATGCCACCGGTGAATATGAGGATTTCCTGACGGGTTTTGTGACCCCCGACGGAGGGGTTTGGGGACGGCCTGTGGGTGTGGCCGTAGCGCCTGACGGGTCGCTGCTGGTCACCGATGACGGCGGAAATTGCATCTGGCGCGTGAGCTACGTAGGACGGTAGAGCCGTAGGCGAAAGGCTATAGATGCAGGCCAAATCCCCGAAACTCCGGGGACGAGTCCTGCTCGTCACTGGTCACTCGCCACTTATCACTTCCGCCTTACCAACGTGCTGGGCGGTCGGTGACAAGCTCAGGATGTTCACGCCGGAAGGTTTCCGCGATGTGACACGACCAACACACGGGTTGGTGAGTCGCGAAGACCTCCGGCAGTTTCTCCGGCGCGACATCGGCCCAAGTCACGGTCTTGGAGTCCGGGGAGAGTAGGGCGGGAATGTGGCCGGTCCATTCTGCAACACTGTCCACCGCCTTGCGGCAATAGACGCAAGTCTTTCCTTGGTACCATCCCGCTACGATGCTGCGGACCAAGCAGGCTTGCCCCATCGATTCCACCTGGTTCAGGCAGTCTTGGGCACAGCCTTGCCGTTCCGGCCACCGCGAACAGTCCTGAAGGCAGAGGTAAATCCCGCCCCGAAAAGCCTTTAAGCCCGCGCCTTTGGCATCCAGCTCCACTGCCGCGGCACAGTGAGTTTCCGGGCACGTTACCAGGCGCTTGCCTCGCGCCCGCCAATAAGCTCGCACACCCCGAACGGACATCAGGGTCGTCATACCCAAGGCAAGGCCTGAAAGTGACAAAATGAGCACAACCATTAAGGTGCCCATGCGCGCCTCCTTCCACCTACCCCACAACATGAGCAAATCCACACCCAAAAACGCGGGGATCATCTGGCGCATTTCCGGGAAGTTTGAAGTGTACCGCCGGCTTCGGTTCGGCATTGAAGCCGCGATGATGACGGGCGTCACGCCCACGCCAGTCCACTTCCTATTCCCGATTCGGCTTGACGCATTTTTGGGGGGTGGGCTAACGTGGTGAGGTTGCGCTAAAATCGGGGACTGCCACTGTAGGGCGAGTGCAAGATATCCCGCGATGAGCGCCCAACGGAAACCTCTATGGATCTTTTTGAACTTACCAAAAGCCTGGTCAACATGGCCTCCGTAACCGGTCATGAGAAGGCGTGCGCGGAATTTGTAAGAGGGCATCTTGTCCAAATGGGTTTTCAGACCGAACTGATGCCCGTGTCGCGTGACCGTTCCAATGTGTTCGCCACGTGGGGAGCGCCCGACGTGGTGCTCAGCACGCACCTGGATACCGTGCCTCCCTTCTTTCCCGCGCACGATGATGCGGAGAACATTTACGGCCGCGGGGCCTGTGACGCCAAGGGGATTCTGGCGGCGCAATTGTCGGCGGCGGAAAAGCTTAAGGCAGAGGGCGTACACGATTTTGCCCTGCTCTTTTTGGTGGGAGAGGAGACCGTGAGCGACGGCGCCCGCGAAGCTAATCTCCACCCGCGGGGTTCTCGGTACATTATCAATGGCGAGCCGACTGAGAATAAACTGGTAGTCGGGTGCAAGGGAAACCTGCGGCTCGACATTCGCGGGCATGGCAAGATGGCGCATTCGGCTTACCCGCAATTGGGCGTCAATGCCATCGACAAACTACTTGACGTGCTTGCGGATGTTCGCCGGATTCCGCTGCCCACTAATCCGGTGCTGGGGCCTTCCACCATGAATATCGGCATGATCACCGCCGGGCGCGCCGCCAACGTTGTTCCCGACAGCGCTGTGGCCCAGATTCTGTTTCGCACTGTTGAGGATTCTGCGCCTCTGCGGCAGAAGATTACCGACGCCAATGCCGCGCGCTGCGAACTGGATTTCGTGCGCGACACACCTCTGCTCATGATGGAAGATCTTGATGGCTACGCAACGGACGTTGTGGCATTTACCACCGACTTGCCGTCGCTGACCAACTGGGGACGCCCATTGCTGCTCGGGCCAGGCTCCATCAGCATGGCCCACACTGAACGCGAGTGCGTGAGCAAAGCGGACCTGGTTGCCGCAGTCAATCTTTATTGTCGTATGGTGCGGGACCTGAAAAGCAGGGGTTAGGGATTAGGTTTTAGGGATTGGGCCCTCATCCCTAAGTCCTAACTCCTAATGCCTGTTCATTAAGAAGGGAGATGGTGGAACTCATCCGCCGTTATCGTTCATGAAGAAACTTGGAGTGGGAATTCTGGGAGCTACAGGAATGGTCGGGCAGCGATTTGTGAGCCTGCTCGAGCATCACCCGTGGTTCGAAATCAGATGGCTGGCAGCCTCCGAGAGATCGGCGGGCAAGACATACCGCCAAGCCTGTAACTGGCGTTTGCGCGACCCCCTCCCGCAAAGTGCGTGGGATCTTCCCGTACACGAGTGCAAGACGGGCGGCGCTCCGCAACTGCTGTTCTCCTCGCTCGATTCCAAAGTAGCCGGAGACGTGGAGAAGGAATTCGCCCAGGCGGGCCACGTTGTTGTTTCGAATTCTTCAAACTTCCGGATGGAGCAGGACGTCCCTCTACTGATTCCGGACGTTAATCCCGAGCACCTGGCGCTGATTCGCGAACAACGAAAGGTGCGTCAATGGAACGGCATGATCGTGACCAACCCCAATTGCACCACGGTGGGGCTGGTGATGTCGCTCGCGCCTCTGCAAAGAGCTTTTGGACTCGAGAAGGTGCTGATGACCAGCATGCAGGCAGTTTCGGGCGCCGGATACCCGGGAGTCCCTACGCTCGACATCATGGCCAACGTGATTCCCTTCATTGGCGGTGAAGAAGAAAAGGTCGAGCGCGAGACGCGAAAGCTTTTGGGCCAGTGCGTGGACGGCCACGTTAAGATGGGCGAATTCATCGTGAGCGCCCATTGCAACCGCGTGATGGTTGAAGACGGCCATACAGAAACCATCTCCGTGGCGCTTAAGAACAAAGCCACGATTGACGATATCACCGCGGCTTGGCGCGCTTATCGCTCCCTGCCGCAAGAACGCGACTTGCCGTCCGCCCCGAAGCACCCCGTTATTGTGCGGGACGAGCGGGACCGGCCACAGCCGAAATTCGACCTGAACGCCGAACACGGCATGGCCACTGTGGTCGGCCGCCTGCGCGAATGCCCAGTGCTGCAATTCAAATACGTCGCACTGAGCCACAATACGATTCGCGGAGCCGCCGGCGCAGCGCTGCTGAATGCGGAGTTGATGAAGTCGGAAGGGTACCTGGACTAAAGGGCTGTAATCGGGATACGATAGACGGCAATCTGGGAACTCTGTATGGGATATCCCCTCTGCCGTGTGATGATCGCGGCAAATGGCAGACAACAAACGGTAGACGGGGAAAACCCGTATGCGGTATTCCGTATGCCGTCGACTGATCTTCGCGGTGAATTATGAATAACCTCGCGCTCCTCGGTTACGGAAAAATGGGAAAGACGCTGGCGCAACTGGCGCCGCAGCGAGGATTCGAAGTGCGTTTGGTGATGGACATTGACGTCAACGCCCAAAGCCGCGGCATCACGCGAGAGAAATTCAGCGGTATCGACGTCTGCATCGACTTCACGACGCCCGACTCGGTAGTGGAAAATGTGCACAGGGTGGCGGCGTTGGGAGTGAACTTGGTGGTCGGGACCACCGGCTGGCAGAAGCATCAGGCGGAGATTCGCAAGGTAATCGAGCACGCGGGTGTCGGCATGGTCTACGCGGCGAACTTCTCCATCGGCGTGAATCTGTTCTACCGGCTGGCGCGGGCGGCGGCGGAAATCTTCGCGCCCTTCCCGATGTATGACCCCTTTATCACCGAGTCACATCACAAGATGAAAAAGGATGCGCCGTCGGGGACCGCGCTCGACATTTCGCGGCGGATTCAACCCTACCTGGTGGACCGTGACATTCCCGTGGCCAGTGTGCGCGCGGGTTACATTCCAGGAACCCACGAGCTGGGCTTTGATTCTGAGGCGGACACCGTGGTTTTGCGCCACACGGCACGTGGTCGGCAAGGCTTCGCAGAAGGGGCCCTGTTCGCAGCACGATGGGTCGTGGGCAAGAAGGGCTTTTACAGTTTCGCAGAAGTGCTGGAGTTGGGAGCGGGAGGGTAAGGAATTCGGAATTATAAATGCTGAATTGAACGGCGAGTTCGCCTGGGTGGCGAGAATCTAACCCGGAGCAGGTCGTTGGTTCATAATTCAGAACTCATAATTATGAATCCCTTCGGCAATGCGTCCCCAGCCCTTCGTGTTGGAGGTTCCATGAACTTGGAAATCCGTGGTTGCGGGACGGCCCTCGTCACGCCGTTTCGTAAGGACGGCTCGGTGGATGAGGCAGCATTGCGGCGGTTAGTGCAGTTCCAGGTTCGTGAGGGAATCGATTTCCTTGTTCCCTGCGGCACCACGGGAGAAACTCCAACGCTTGAACATGGCGAATACATCGGTGTGATTCGAGTCGTAAAGCAAGAGGCGGGCACGAAAATCCCCATCGTCGCCGGAGTGGGCGGGAACAACACGAAAAAGGTCTGCGAGTTGGCCGCTGAAGTCGAAGACCTCGGCGTACAGGCAATCCTTTCCGTCGCCCCTTACTATAACAAGCCGACGCAGGAGGGTCTTTACCAGCACTTCAAGGCCATTGCAGAATCCACCGATTTGCCAGTGATCCTCTACAACGTGCCGGGGCGCACATCGTCGAACATCGAACCGGCCACCGTTGCTCGCCTTGCGCAGATTCCGAACATTATCGGCATCAAGGAAGCTTCCGGGAGTATCGTGCAGCAGATGGAGGTCCTGAACGCTGTTCCTTCGAGCTTCAGAGTCCTTTCGGGTGATGACGCCTTCACATTTCCTCTGATCGCCGTGGGCGGGGTCGGCGTGATCTCGGTGGTTTCAAATGAAATCCCAGGGCCCATGGCGCGGCTCGCGCGCCTGGCGCTTGACGGCAAGTACGATGAGGCTCGCAAGCTGAACGGGCAATTGTTACCGCTGATGCAGGTCAACTTCATTGAGACCAACCCTATTCCTGTAAAAGCTGCCCTTGCGATGATGGGCATGATCGAAGAGGTCTACCGTCTTCCCATGGTCCCCATGAAACCCGAAAATCGCGCCAAGCTTGAAAAGGTTCTGAGCACGCAAGGATTGTTGACACGCAGCGCCGCCTCCTAGCAATCGTTTCTGATGTTCCAAAAGCGTTTCCTGCGCCTTTTCGATTGAGGGGGCCGGAAAGATAAGTTTGTTGTAAGTTTAGCAAAATCTAACCGAAAATTTCGTACGTTTTGTGCTATAACGTAGGGGTTTGTAAACGAACCGAGGACAATGTTTGTCTCGTCAGAGCGAGTTTCATCTAGCGCGCAACTTCGCTCATCTGCGAGAATAAAGCTAATAGGCAAAATTAGGGAGGGTGTATATGGCGTCGGTGAAAGTTGGGTTTTATGGTCACGTTCGGCAGTACCACAACCTGAAGAGTGAAATCGATTCCGCTATCCACGAAGTTCTGGAGAGCGGCAGCTATGTCATGGGTCCCAAGCTCAAACAATTTGAGAAGGACCTCTCCGCCTATTGCGGCACGTCCGAAGCCGTGGGGGTGAACTCCGGCACGGACGCGCTCTGGTTGGTGTTCATGGCGCTGGGGATCGGACCCGGCGATGAAGTCATCACCAACTCGAACACTTTCTTCGCCACCGCTGAAGCTATCTGGATCGCTGGAGCAACCGCCGTACTGGTCGATTGCGATCCTAAGACTTGCAACATCGATGTCAAGGCGATTGAGGCGGCCATCACGCCCAAGACCAAGGCGATCGTTCCGGTTCACCTGTATGGTCAGCCCGCCGAAATGCGCGCCGTCGCGGAAATCGCGAAGAAACACAAGCTCTACCTCGTCGAAGACAACGCGCAGGCGCTGGGCGCTCGCGGCCCGGATTTCAAGCTGGGCGAGCTTTCCGACGCCATGTGCACCAGCTTCATCATTCAGAAGAATCTGGGCTGCTTTGGCGACGGCGGCGCCGTGGTCACGAACCGTGCTGACATCGCCGAGGGCGTTCGCAAGCTGCGCAATCACGGCTCGGTGAAGCGCTCCGTGCACAGCATGGGGTATAACAGCCGCCTGGATGACTTGCATGCGGCAGTGCTCAGCGTGAAGCTGAGGCAACTGGACAAGTGGAACGACTTGCGCCGCGGATTCGCAAAGCAATACGACGAGGGCCTGAAGGGCACATCGTTGAAACTGCCCACCGCATTGCCGGGCTACCGCCACATCTATCACCTGTACATCGTCGAAACTGAGCATCGCGACAATCTTCAGGAGTATCTGAAGGAGCGGGACATCACCGCGCTCACCCACTATCCCATCGCCATCCACCAGCAGGAAGGATTCCCGTGGGGTAAAGCCGCGCGCATTTCGGGTTCGCTCAAGCACGCGGAAGCGTCGGCGGCGCGTGTGCTTTCACTCCCCATGTTCCCAGAGTTGACCAGCGAGGAAGTGCAGGCCGTCATTGAGGCAACCGTGGCCTGGGACAAAGCACAGCCCGGCAAATTCAAGGCCGCGAGTTAACATTCCCGTGATCCGATGATCGGGTGAACAGAGAGCCAGTGCGGGACTAAGTCTCACTTTGTTCGCCCGATCTCCCGATCACCGGATCTCCCGATTTGTTCACCCAATCTCCCGATTTCAGGAGTCCATCCATGAGTGCAAACCACCAATTCACCGTCGTTGTTGCTGGCATGGGCAAACGCGGCACGCATCATGCCACCGCATTTCAGAAGAACGGTCGCTTCAAGCTAGTCGGGCTCTGCGATATCGACGCCGGGCGTCTGGACGCCGCGGCCAAGAAATTCGGCGTCAGCGAAACCAGTGCTGACGCTTCCGCGCTGGTCGCGAAAACCCATCCGGATATCTTCTGCTTCTGCACTCTGCCGGACCTGCGCCTGCCCTTGATTCGGGCGGGCGTGAACGCGGGAGTGAAGCTCATTGCCTACGAAAAGCCCACGGCCCTTTCCACGAACGAGGCGCTGGAGATGATGAAGCTCACGCGCGCGGCGGGAGTGAAGACGGTGGTCAGCCACCAACACCGTTACGGCGAACACTACAAGAAGGTGAAGGAGATCATCGCGAGCGGCGCCATCGGCCGGGTACACACCGTTTACGGCACCGCCACCGGTTGGATGATACACATGCTGACGCACCTGATTGACTATACGCGGTGGTACAACGACTATGCCGAAGCCGAATGGGTGGTCGGACAGGCGCACGGAAAATCGAAGTTCGCAGACAATCATCCTTCGCCCGATTACATCGGCGGGCTGATTCAGTTTTCCAATGGCGTGCGTGGCATCGTGGAAGCGGGTGATGGCGCCCCTGATGTGCCGGAAGTCGATTACTGGTGGCGCAAGTGCCGAATCGGCGCCCAGGGAAGCGAAGGGTTTGCCGAAGCCCTCACTGGCGGCGGGTGGCGCGCCGTCACGCGCGACGGCATCACCTCCGGCCCCGGCAGCATGGACTACGAGCATGATATGGGGCCATACGTTCAGGAAATGGCTGACTGGCTCGACGATGAGACCAAGGTACATCCCTGCAATGGCGAAAGTGCCTACAAAGACCTCGAAATCATGATGGCCCTCTGCCGCTCCGTCGTTCAACGCGGCAAAGTGAATCTGCCCCTCGGCCCCGGCGAGCCGGAATTGGAAGCACTGAAGAGAGTACTGCCGGATTAGCCAAAGCCGCTCTGTGCGAAGTATCCGCGGCAGGAGCAGAAGCCGTGGCTGCGTGACCAGCCAAGGTCCGGCCGCGCTTGCATGTGCAGAGTCGTGTGTTATTATGGCTGGAGGAAAATGGCTAAGATGCAAGGCGAACTTCCTTTCTGGTGGCATTGATGGAGGGAGTTTCCCGAGAGCGGACATTCCGGCGACGAAGTCTTCGTATCGTCATGAGGGTGCAGTTGTTTGTCAGCCCCACCGATGCGCCCGCTACGGATGAGTGGGAACCAGTGGAAACGCTGGTGATTAGCCTGCACGGTGGAATGATTCGCAGCCACCAGCAGTTTCCCGTCGGCACGACGCTGGACATTCGCACGCGAAGCAATCAGCGATTTACACGCGGCCGAGTCGTGTGGACCTCCGCTGGGCCAAAGGATTACGCATACGAAGTCGGCTTTGAAATTCTGGAACCACCAGGGTTTTGGGAGATCAACTTCCCGGCGGATCGGTGGTCCGAGGGGACATCTAAACCTTTCCCACAAGCCTGAGCGAGGGATTATCACGCCTCCCATGCCCACGGATACTCCCATGCTGGTGCGCTCACTGATCCTCACCCTGATTTTCCCTCTTGCTTGCGCCACCGCGGTCGCCAAGGACAAACCTCCGGTTCAATATCAAATCTCCATTCCCACGCCGCCGGATTACTCCTCACTCGATTGGTTGCAGGGTCAATGGGTTGGCAAAACCCTTCCCACCAGTCCTCCCGGCGACGTACAGCTTTCCGTCACGTCCGACTTGGGAAAACGTTTCCTGGTTTTTCGCGGCGAGGTTTCGCTCGCAGCCACTCCAACTGTGCCGGCGATGAAGGAATCCTGGATGGGAATCCTCAGCGCCAGCACTAATGGTCCCGGGTTTACGTTGCGAGTATTCTCCAGCAAGGGATTCATCAGCCGGTATCGGTTGATCGTTGCCGGTCCGGAAATTCAACTGAATCCCGAAGGCGGGGACTCTCCTCCGCCCGGATGGCTCTTCCGCAGAACCTGGGTGCGAACCGGGCCCGACGAACTTACCGAGGCGGTCCAGGTGGCGCCGCCAGGAAAAGCGTTCTTTGATTATTACTCCGCGAAGTTTGCCCGCGTCCCCCCTCCCGCCAAACCCAACCCCGCGCATTAATTGATCCTTGAACAAGGCACCGGAGAAAAAAACGGTGTAGAATTTGAAGCGCCGATTTCGTGGCCTGCTTTGCGCGTCGAGGCCGAGGGTGACCGTCTTAAACCTTTTGAAAAACTCCGAGGAGAAACCTCCATGTCCAAAGTGAAAAAGGTTGCGCTTGCCATTGTCGTTGGAGTGGTCCTCGTCATCGTGGCACTGGCCATCTTCATTCCACTGCTCCTCAACATCGATCGCTATCGGCCGCAGGTGATCGCGCAAATTCAGCAGGAGACCGGAAAGCCAGTCCAGATCGGGCGCCTGGATCTGACGATCCTTCCGGAAGTCGCCATTCGCGTGGATGATTTTTCCATGGGGAATCCCGCCGGTTTTCCCACCGGCGATTTTGTGAAGGCCAAGAAGATCGTCGCGGTGGTCAATGCCTCTGCCCTGATGAATCACCAGGTGGAAATAACCTCTCTGGAACTGGACGATCTCACCCTGAACATGTTGGAGGACACGCACGGCAAATGGAACTTTGAAAACCCACCTGCTCATGACGCAGGCCCGCCAAGTGCGGCCGGCGAGAAGAACAGCGCCTCGTTTACGCTGGGTGTCATCGCCAAGGTGACGATTGCGCGCGGGCAGTTTTCCGCAGCGAGCTTGCTGGATTCGGGAGTCCCCGGTCCCTCGTTGGTGAATGTTCATGGCGCCGCGATCGACTTGCGCGATGTGAACCTGAACGCCTTTGCCACTACGGCATTGCTCCGGGATCCCGCCTCCCCGCCCGGCACGCTTGCGCGGGTGACGGGTTGGCTCAACACTACTGTGTATGCCGCGGATCCGGCTGGACCGCCGGTGGCGCAGGGAAGACTCAAGGCTGACTCGATTGAATTTGGCGATCTTGCCGTGACCAAGCTAAAAACCAATCTGCGTCTCTACCCCAAACAGGTCTTCGCCGATAATCTGGACCTGACATGCTACGGCGGCAGCGCCACCGGAAATCTTTCCCTGAACTTTGGGGGCGCGAATCTGGCCTATACCGTGAATGCGCAAATGAAAGGCGTCAATGTCGCCGGCTTGCTGGAAGCGTTTCCGCAGGCCAAAGGCATGATGACCGGCACCCTGGAAGGGTCGGCCAAACTCAGCGGTGCGGTCACCCACTCGACGGATCCCCTGGTGGGAATTACCGGCTCCGGGCAAGTGGCGATTCGCAACGGCCAAATGCCCAGCTTGCAACTCACCAGCAATCTGCGGGCCCTGGCAAAGTTGGCAAGCGTCGGCCCCACCAACGGCGACCCCTCGTCGTTCTCGTCGCTGTCTACGAATTTCCACATCGCCGACGCCAGGCTCACCAATGACAAGATCTCCATGGTGGGCAACGGTGTGGATGTGGATGGCACGGGCAGCATGACCATGGCCGGCGACGGGAGCCTGGATTACCAGGGCGACGCGAGCCTGGCGTCGAGCGGGACCAATCCTCTCGCCACGGTTCTGGGAGGACTGGCCGGCGCCAAATTTGCCGACGGCAAAATGATATTCCCCTTCACCGTGGGCGGGACTTTCGCCAAACCAAAGTTTTCCATAAAGGGCGCGTCGGGAGAGGCCGGAGCTCCCAAAGCTGCTGCCGAAGAGCCGGTCAAAGCCGTGCGCGGCCTCGCGGGTTTGTTGAGAAAACAGAAACAACAATAAGCTCGTTTGGCGCGTTGCGTTATCATAACGATTGAAGTCCACGCGCCCCTCGCGGTCAGCCCCTGGCGCCCAAGGGTTTTCCGTGGTCAGCGGGTAATTCCTATGAGCCCATCCCTCGATCATCATGTTGTCCGCGCCGCCACACGGCTTGAACACGTCCGGTACGCCATTCGCGACATGGCCGTGCTAGCCGAGCAACTGGCGCGCGAGGGCAAGAGCATCCTTCCGTTGAATATCGGCGACCCTCTTAACTTTGATTTCTGCACGCCTCCCCATTTGATTGCAGCCGTGGAGAAAGCGATGCGCGACGGCTGCAATGGATATGCCCCCTCGCTGGGCGTTCCCGAAGCCGTTGAGGCGGTCCGCGCGGAAGCCGAACGCAAAGGGATTCGCAATATTCAAAGCGTCTTCCTGACCGCGGGCGTGAGCGAGGCGTTGGACGTTTGCCTCGCGGCTCTGGTGAACTCGGGGGAGAACGTCTTGACGCCCAGCCCGGAGTACCCCTTGTATTCGGCGGTCCTCGCCAAGCTTGGTGCGGTGCCCAATCCCTATTTGCTGGACGAGAATCATGATTGGCAGCCCGACCTGGAAGACATCGCCCGAAAGCTCAATCCCCGCACGCGCGCCATCGTGGTGAGCAATCCTAACAACCCCACGGGCGCGGTGTACTCGCTTAAGACTTTGGAGCGGATTGTTGAAATCGCCCGCCGGCACAATCTCTTGATTTTCGCCGACGAAATCTACGATAAGCTGATTCTGGACGGCGACCCACCTCCCTCGCTGGCCGCTTTGGCTCCGGACGTTTCGGTGGTGACCTTCAACGGACTCTCCAAGTCCTACCTCGTCCCCGGTTGGCGAGTGGGATGGGGAGTGATGAGCGGCAATGCGGCAGCCGTGAAACCCTACCTCGAAGGCATTCATCAATTGCTGCGGGCGCGGCTGTGCTCGAATCAACCGCAGCAGTTTGCCGTGCGCCCCGCGCTCGAGGGTCCGCAGAGCCACTTGGCTGAGGTTTGCGGGAAGCTTCGCGCCCGGCGCGACCTGACCGTCAAGGCCTGCCGCGGCACGACTCACATGAGCTGCGTTGCGCCGCGGGGAGCGTTTTACGCCTTCCCCAGAATCGACATTCCCGATAGCGACGAACACTTTGTGAAGCGCTTGCTGGTGGAAAAGCAGGTGCTCATGGTGCATGGCACGGGCTTTGGCCAAGCACCTGGGACCAAACACGTCCGCATCGTCTTCCTTCCCGATGAGGCCATCCTCACGCGCGCTTACGAGGGTTTGCATGCCTTCATCGCGGAACACTACGCGTGAGGGGAAGCTGAAAATGAATGATGAGACTCCCGAACCTGTCGAATCTCAACCTCCCGATTCCAGTGCTGACAACTCAGCCGCCGCGCCAGAGTTCCCCAACCAGTTTTGCCCTGTCTGCTCCAGCCGGCTCGAATCCCGACACTGCAAAATGATTTGCCCACGCTGCGGATACTTCATGTCCTGCTCGGAATTCGAATAAAAGCCGATCGGGCCATCGGGCCATTGAGCGATCTCCTCGGCCTCTCCTTCCCCATCAGGAAACCTCCGCGGACGCCGCCGGCATCGCCCCTTACGCCGAGGATGAAACCATGCTACGCCGGCGTGACTGCTTCCTATTGACATTCTATATGTAGATGGTTATTATTCCTACCGACCGCCGATAGGAGGGGCATTTTGAGCGCTGAACCGACGACCCTTTTGCAAGGGACGCTGGATTTATTGATCTTGAAATCGCTGGTTGCCGGAGAGAAGCATGGATTGGGGGTTTCGCGCCGAATCCAGCAGATCACCGGCGGCACTTTTGTGGTTAAGCCCGGGTCGCTTTTTCCCGCTCTCCACCGCATGGAGGACGAGGGTTGGATTTCCTCCTTTTGGGGAGACTCGGAAAACAATCGCCGGGCGAAATACTACCGCCTGACCAAGGCCGGACGGAAGCAGCTCGAAGTGGAGACCGCGCGCTGGGGCCGGATTGCCTGGGCCATCGATCAAGCTTTGGAAGCATCGTAGGGAGGGAGTCCGCATGCCGCTCCTGGTGAAAGCTCGAAGTTTTCTTCGCAACCTCTTTCTCTCTCGCGGTGTGGAGGTGGACCTCGACCAGGAGGTCCGCGCCCACCTCGAAATGCTGACGGAGGAAAACGTCCGTCGAGGTATGCCGCCCGAGGAAGCGCAACGCGCGGCGCGGATCGAGCTCGGGGGAATCGAACAGGTAAAAGAACAGGTTCGAGAACGGCGGATGGGCCATTGGCTCCACTCGGTATTTGCCGATTGCCGCTATGGCGCCCGGCAACTTCGTAAGAACCCTGGCTTCACCGCGGCCGCAGCGCTGACCCTGGCCCTCGGCATCGGCGCGAATACGTACATTTTCAGCATCGTGGATGCTCTGCTTCTCCGGCCCATCAGGTTTCCCGACCCCGGCAAGGTCGTCGCCCTTTGGGAGCGTGTGCCCAACCTCGGCATCGACCGCAACGAACTGGCTCCGGCAAATTTCCTGGATTGGCGGGCGCAGAATCACGTGTTTGATCACATTGCGGCACAAGAGTGGTGGGATGCCAACCTCGGCGGCGTCGAATATCCCGAACACCTCCACGGGTTTCTGGTGACTCCCGATTATTTTGCCACGGTCGAAGCGCAGCCAATGCTGGGCCGCGCATTTCTGCCAGAGGAAGGCACACCGGGGAAGGATCACGTCGCCATGCTGACTTATAGGCTCTGGCGTGACCACTTTTCCTCCGATCCCTCCGTCGTGGGCAAGCCCGTGCTGCTCAATGGAATTGATTACACGGTGGTCGGCGTGATGGGCCCCGATTACAACTACCCATCGGGCGCTCAGATCTGGGCGGCGCTCGCCTTCACGCCGCAGTCGGGAGCGAATCGCGGGTCGCACTATCTGCATGGCGTGGCCCATTTGGCCGCGGGAATAAGTCCACAGCAGGCGCAAGCGGAATTGAGTGCTATCGCCGCACGCCTCGCGAAACAGTATCCCGCCACCAACATCGGCCGTGACGTGAAAGTCATGCCGCTCGTGGAAAGCGAAGTCGGCCAGGCGCGCGCTCCACTGATTGTCTTGATGGTGGCGGTCGGGCTGGTTCTGGCGATAGCTTGCGCCAATATCTCCAATCTAATGCTGGCGCGGGCCACCAGCCGCCAGCGCGAGACCGCAATTCGCACTGCTTTGGGCGCCACGCGGCGGCGCTTGATTCGCCAATGGCTTGTCGAGAGTATGCTTCTGGGATCGTTGGGCGGAGGGCTGGGAGTTTTGCTGGCATTCTTGTGCCTGAAAGTGCAAGTTATCCGTATTCCACCCGAATTCGCGCGCATGATCCCCGGCTGGGGCAGGATCGCGATCAACACTCCCGTCCTGCTGTTCACTTCGCTCATTTCGCTGGGAACCGGGCTGGTCTTCGGGTTCCTGCCCGCCTTGCGGGCTTCGTGTCCGAACGTAAATGACTCCTTGAAAGAAGGCGCGCCCTCGACGGGATTTGGACGGCGACACCGTTTGTTGCGCAATACTTTGATTGTCGCGGAAGTGGCGCTCTCGCTGGCGTTGCTCGTTACTGCGGGGCTGATGATGAAAAGTTTCGTCCGCCTCGAACGCGTGTCCCCCGGATTCAATCCTGACCGGCTCCTGACGATGTTTATTGCCCTGCCTGACGCCAGATACACCTCCAGTGAGCAAACGGTGAACTTCTATGAGCAGCTCGTTGAGCGCGTGCAGAATCTTCCCGGAGTGCAAGGCGCCGCGGCCGCAAACATACTGCCATTAGGCGGAATGAATTCAACCTCAACCCTACGCATCGAAGGCAGGCCGGAACCAGCGCCGGGACAGGAACCAGAGGCCAATTTTCGCACGGTAACCAATTCCTATTTCCGGACAATGCAAATTCCAATTCTTCGAGGACGAGAGTTCTCCAGCCAGGATTCCACCAAAGGCCAGCTGGTCGTTGCCGTCAACAAGGCCTTTGCCGCCCGCTTTTGGCCTGGGGAAGACCCGCTAGGAAAACGGATACGGTTCAGCGGACCGTTGGCGGACCAGCCTTGGCGCACGGTAGTGGCTGTGGTCGGCAACATTCAAGATGAGTTGAACGTCCCCCCACCCGTGGAAATGTATTTCCCGCTGCGCCAGCAGGTGAAGAGCACGATGGCGTTGGTTGTAAGGACGTCGCCCGACCCACGCAGCCTGGAAGCAAGCGTTCGCGTGCAAGTTGCCGCCCTCGACCGCGACCAGCCGGTGTTCGACATCATGACCATGGACGATTTGCGCTCAGTGACTCTGATCGGGTGGAGGCTCGGTGGCACGCTCATGGCCGCGTTCGCGGGCTTTGCGCTAGGGCTAGCCGCCCTGGGACTTTTCGGTGTGATTGCCTACGCGGCGAAAGAGCGGACGCATGAAATCGCCATGCGCATGGCTCTGGGAGCTGCGCCGAATGAAGTCTTTCGTCTGATCGTCGGCCAGGGAATGGCGCTCGCGCTGATCGGTTTGTTGGCAGGGCTGCCTCTTGCCCTGGGAATGGGTCGCGCCGTGGCCGGCCTCCTTTATGGAGTTTCGCCCAACGACCTCGCGACGTTTGCCGGCGTCGCCGCGATCCTTGCCGGCGTTGCTTTTGCCGCGTGTTACATTCCTGCGCGCCGCGCGATGCACACTGACCCTTGGGCCGCCTTGAAAAACGAATAGAACCTCGCACGGCACCCTCTTGCCTTCCTGAGAAGAACCCCTGCATGTAGCGCGGGCATCTTGCCCGCTGGGGCGTGGGCATCCTGCCCGCGCGTTCTTGGCGGGAGCGGGACGCTCCCGCGACAGCGGGCGGGACGCCCGCGCTACTTGTTGTTGAATCTCCGCCAGTCGCGTTAGACTTCCGGGTACACGGGCTCGCTCCAGCATGATCCCTTCGTGCCGACGAGGAGATGACTTCCTCTTAGCTTGTGGGGGGTCACTCGGAATACTGAGGAAGAAACTGCGAATGCGTGCCACACTGGAATGTATTAGGGAATTTCTGAGTTTAGAAACTAACGGAGACTCTGGATATGATGAAGGCCAAACCAGCGATCGCACGAGGCGGCACAGGCAACGCGAGTTTCAGGGCCCGTGTCTTAAAGGCCTGTCTCCTCCTCTTGGCGGGGTCCGTGGGCATGTTTGGATCGTCGGGCGGGGCCCATGCTCAAATCCCTTCGTTACCTCCCATGCCCACCGAGAAGGTGATTGAAATTCTCGGCCAGCATATCCATTACTACGAGGCTGGCGAGGGCGAGAATGTTATCCTGCTCCACGGGCTCGGTGCTGAGGCGGACATCTGGGCCGCCAATATTCCCGCGCTTTCCCCTCACTATCACGTCTTTGTACCCGACCAGCTTGGGTTCGGAAACTCCGACAAGCCTGCCATCGAGTACACCATCCAAACGTGGGTGGAGTTCCTGGATAGATACATGCATGCCCTCAATATGCCCAAAGCCACCCTCGTGGGGAATTCTCTGGGGGGCTGGATCGCGGTGGACTTTGCCCGCCAACACCCGGATAGGGTGGCGAAGCTGGTTTTAGCCGACGCCGCCGGGTGGCGGCCTATCAAAATGCCCCCACCCATGGCCAAGAGTCTTAATGATTCGTCGATCTCCGGCATTCGCCAGGTTATCGAAATGATGCTGTTCGAACGTCGCGCCATTCCGATCGATCTCAACCCGGGATCACTCGAAGCGACACGCAAGATGCTGGAATTCCTCGTCGCCGACAAACAGCTCATCACCGACCAAATGGTGGAGCAGGAGTTCCAGAGGCACCTCAGAATAGGCGACGGGAATACCGTCGAAAGGTTTCTTGCCGGCAGCTTGGCCGAGGATCAATTTGAGAACGAGAAGCTCAGCCATCTGGCTCTACCCACACTGCTCGTCTGGGGCAGGGATGACCGCCTCTTTTCCCTCGACGAAGCCCGCGGATTCGGCAAGGCGCTTCACGGCTCGAAGCTTGTCGTCATCGAACAGTGCGGGCATATGCCCCAGCTCGAGAAGTCCGACGAGTTCAACAAGGCGCTTCTAGCGTTTCTCAGTGGTTCCTGATGCCTTTCGTAGCGCGGGCACCTTTGTCACGGGAGCGTCCCGCTCCCGTCGGCGCGCGGGCGGGATGCTCACGCCCCAACGGACGGGACCCCGATTCATCGGGGCAGGCTGCCCGCGCCACGAAAGGAATTCCCAAGCAAGATGGTAAAATCCTTACGCACTTGCGCGCCGCGAGACGTAGGTTGGCTCCCGGCGCTGTTGCAAAAAATAATAATCGAGGTTTTTTATGTCCGGTGTGATCAGAATCGGATTGGTGGGAGCGCAGTTTGCCGCGCGATTTCACTGGGAAGGGCTGCGCCGGGTCTACGGCGTTCCTGTGGAAGTAGTGGGCGTAACCGCGAAGTCGGCGGAGTCAGCCGAGGAGTTTGCGCGCGCGCATGGTGTCAAGGCATTTGCCACTTTCGCGGAGTTATGCGAGGCCGTTGATGTGGTTGACCTCTGCACCCCCGGCTCGACGCACGAACCGCTGGCCGTCGCGGCTTTCCAGCGCGGCAAGCACGTGATCGTCGAAAAGCCGTTTACAGGCTACTACGGGCCGGGGACGGACGGTTTTCGCGGCAACACCTTCAGCAAGGAAGTGATGCTACGCGAGGCGCTCGAAAGCTGCGACCGCATTCTCGCTGCCGCGCGCGCGTCGGGGAAGCAGCTTGGCTACGCCGAGAATTTCATTTACGCCCCGGCCCTTGCGAAGGAACGCGAGATCGTCCAGAAAAGCGGCGGGCAGATTCTGTGGATGATCGGCGACGAATCGCACAGCGGTTCTCATTCCCCTTACTACGGTATTTGGAAATTCTCTGGTGGCGGCTCGCTGGTGGGCAAGGCATGCCACCCGATGTCGGCGATCCTTCACCTGAAGCGTGTGGAAGGCGAGGCGCATGATGGCAAACCCCTTCGCCCCGCCACCGTTTCCGCTCGTACCCACGAAATCACGCGCCTCCCGAATTACCGCGACTCGGGGTTCCTGCGCACCACTTACGACGACATCGAGGATTACGGCCAGGTGCACGTCACCTTTGAGGATGGCACGGTGGCCGATGTTTTTTCCACCGAACTCGTCCTCGGAGGCGTCCACAACTGGCTGGAGGTCTTCGCCAATAATCACCGCACCCGATGCAACCTGAATCCCATCGACGCGATTGAGACCTACAATCCGCGGGAGGACATTCTGAAGGATGTTTATTTGACGGAAAAGCTCGGCACCAAGCAGGGTTGGAGCAATCCCGCGCCTGACGAAGACTGGCAACACGGCTACCCGCAGGAGTTCCAGGATTTCATGGCCAGCATGGCCGCCAACCGCGCTCCGCTTTCCAGCGGGGAATTGGCGCGCGACACGATGGCGGTGCTTTATAGCGCGTACCTATCAGCGGAACGCCGGGGCCTGGAGGTGGAAATCCCGCGATAAGCCTTTCCCGCAGACTGGGCGCCATTGGGAGGGAAATGGAGCACTTTGGGGCTTACCACGCCTGGTGGGATCGAACCTGGTAAGCACCCTGGCCTATAGGGATATGCCCCATGGGGCGGATTTTGCCGCACCGGCACGGCAATTCAAGGGCAGACATTTTTTGTCAACTTCTATTCCACTCCTTGTCGGCTTGTGCTACGATGCGCGAATGACAGTGAGGGAAGGGCTCTATTTTCAACTGTTCAGGGCCGCCGGAAGACCTGAATGGTTGGTAATTGACGTGCTTCTAGCGAAGTGTCGGACGGGTTCAGCCCTCACGCGTCTCAATTGCTCCACGTCGAGCCCGTTGGGAAGGAAGACAGGCTATGCGTCAAGACCAGCGGGGTTTCTCGCTGATTGAATTGTTAATTGTCGTTGCGATCATCCTGGTGATCCTCGCAATTGCCATTCCCAATTTTCTCCGCAGCCGCATTGCCGCCAATCAAGCTTCCACCATTGAGAGTCTGCGTGTCATCACGACGGGAGAGGTGACCTACTCGACCACTTACGGCACGGGCTACTCGACTTCACTCGCATATCTGGGCCAACCTGCTTCCGGCCAAGGAACATCTTCGACCGCGGCAGGGTTGCTGGATTCCCTTCTCGCTTCGGGCGTTAAGAGCGGATACGCGTTTGTGTATACTGCGAGCGAGTATAATGCCACTACCAACACGTGGAATGCCTATTCCCTGCAAGCGAATCCTACTAATTATGGCCAGACCGGCAGCGTTTACTACTACACCGACCAGAGCGGCGTGATCCACGGCAACTCGACCTATACCGCCTCCTCGACGGATTCGGCAGTGGGCGATTAACTCAGTTTCCTCTGCTTACTTGTCTTTCCCTGGCGCGAATACTTCCGCGCACCTGCGCGGCCAATCCATCACATGCAGGCTCGGTTCGCCGCGGGATGATAACCTTTGTCCTGAGCCTGTTTCTGCGTCATGTACTCGCCCACATGCGTCTTGCCATACCATTTTGCGCCGGGGCAGTGGTAGACTCCCGAGTCCGTATTCACCCAAACCTCAACCCCGGGAATTCCCATGCCGAAAGCTTTGAGCACCTGGGACTGGGGGCTTGGGCGGGGAGCTTGGCGAAGAACCCAGAAGTGCCGGGCGTAGATGCCCGCCGGCAACAAAACTCCGAACGCCACAGCGCACGCCGCCCACCGCCTGAGATCCCTGTGTGGAGCGAGAGGCGTCGCCGTTGGTTCGGCGGCAGTGGTTGGCGCCGCGTCGGGATTTGCTAAAAACGGGGGCTTGGCGCCCTCCAGGGTTCCCTCGAGCGCGCTCGTAAGTTCGCCTACCTGGATACTGCGGGCATTAGGATCCTTCTCGAGACAGGTGCGCAGCTTGGCTCGGAAGGGCTCCGGAAGTTGTGCGAGCTTGGCCGGGGCGCCCACCATGATTTCTACACTCAATTCGAAGGGCGTGCCCCCGTTGAAGGGCAACTCACCAGTGGCCATTTGGTAGAGCAGCACTCCCAGCGCCCACACATCGCTCTCGCGGCTGGAAGGGTGGCCGCGCAGGACCTCCGGCGCGAGATAAGGCAGAGTTCCGGCCGCAGCGCCGCCATCCGCCAGGGGCAGGCATGAACTTGTGACCTTGGCCATGCCGTTGCGCGGAATGCGGCGGCCCAGGCCGAAGTCTAGTAATTTGATATCACCTTCTGGGGTAACAATTATATTTGAACCCTTTAGATCGCCATGAATGACTCCATGATCGTGCGCGAAAGCCAGGGCGCTGCCAATCTGCGCCCCATAGCGCCCAAGTTGCTCGCCTGGTATGCCGCCAAAGGGGATGATGTCGGAAAGTGCCAACCCTTCGACGTACTCCATGACGATGTAGGCACAGCCGTCTTCCTCTCCCAGGTCGTAGATAGCGGCGATATGCGGATGATTGAGTTGCGAAGCCAGACGTGCCTCCCGCAACAGTCGGGCCCAGGCCAGTTCGTCGTCGCGGAGCGCATCCGCCAGAACTTTGATCGCCACTTCCCGATCGAGGCGCAGGTCGCGCCCGCGATACACCACGCCCGAGCCGCCTTCGCCCAGGCGGCCCTCAATCTCGTAGTGGGCGAGGGTCGTGCCGATCATGCCGGTCTGGCCTCCTCCACCCGCCATAGTAAGACGCAAGAGAGACAAATTCAAAACGGTTATTGTGCATATTGCCATTAAGCGCCAAATAGACCAAATTTGGCGGACAGCTTGTCCGTTCGCCTGCGCTTCTCTTCGCCGCACGCCTCCATGCGCCCCTAATTTCATCCTGTCGCCGTAACTTTCGTCTGCTATCATTTCGGTATTCTGGGAAACCATAAACAGCGAGGTGTCTCTATGGACTTTCGAGGTCGAATCGCCATCGTAACGGGCGGATCGGGCGCTTTGGGCAGTGCCGTCTGTCTTGACCTGGCTGGAAACGGAACGCGCGTTGCCGTCCCGTATACCTCCGAGGAGCAGTGGGCGGCGTTCGCGAGCCGTGCGGGCGCCGCGCGCGAACAACTATGGGGCGCTCAAGCTGATTTGACCGAGGCCGCCGCCGTCGAGCGATTCGTCCGGGACGTTGTCGGACACTGGGGGCGAGTGGATTTCCTGGTTTGCCTTGCCGGCGGATTCGCGGCGGGGAAGATTCAGGAAACCAACGAAGACACCTGGAATCGCATGTTCGATCTGAACCTGCGGACAGTCTACCTCGCCGCACATGCCGTGGTACCGGTGATGATCCAACAGAATTTCGGCCGGATCATTACGACCTCCAGCGGAGCGATTTTAAACGGCGGCGGCACGGGCATTGCCGCCTACGCCGTGTCAAAAGGCGCGGTCCGCCAATTCACGGAAATTCTTGCGAGTGAGCTGAAGGATTACAATATCCATGCGTACTGCATCCTGCCGGGCACCATGGACACGGAAGCGAATCGCCGCGCCATGCCCAAAGCGGATTTTACCCAATGGGTCGCGACCGAGGACGTCGCGCGGGTCATCCGCTTTCTGTTGAGCGACGACGCGCGTGCGGTGCGCTCCCTGGCCGTGCCGGTTCTGGGACCGTCTTGATTCCTGATTCTTTCAACACCATCGCTTTGGAAGTGGTACAGTTTGATTCCTTTCGGCGGACTATGGGAGGGAATCAAAATGAAATGTCGACTCATTATCTTCGCCGCATTTATTTTGGTGATTCCGTATGCACTTCTGAACGCAGCTCAGACGGGGCCGGCCGCGACACAGGCCGAGCCCGCTAACCCGCATGCTTCACCTGAGGCACGGGCTCTGCTGCAATACCTATATTCCATCTCGGGTCGTCGCACCCTGGCGGGTCAGCACAATTTTCCCAACAGCATTTCCCGCTGGACGGACCGGACTTACGATTTAACCGGTAAATACCCAGCGCTGTTCGGACAGGATTTTGGCTTCGCGGGCGGCGAGGACAAGGATTCGGTCGAGGCCCGCCCGGCAATGATCCAGGAGGTCAAGCGGCAATACCAGAACGGCGCCCTCATTACGCTGACTTGGCATGAAGTCCGGCCGACCTTCGACGAACCGGTTTTATTCAACGATAACGTCCTGAGCCACCTTTCGGATTTCGAGTGGAGCGAGTTGCTGACGCCGGGTTCTGATCTCAACAGGCGATGGTGCCAGCAAGTGGATGTGGTGGCGGGTTATCTGGCGCAATTGCGTGATGCGCGCATCCCCGTCCTTTGGCGCCCGTATCACGAAATGAACGGCAATTGGTTCTGGTGGGGTGGGCGGAAGGGCGAACAGGGGTCTGCCGCGCTCTACCGCCAAGAGTTCGACCACTTTGTGAATTACCACCACCTCGACAATCTCATTTGGGTGTGGAACGTCAACTCTCCTGGGCAAGACTCGACGGGACCGGGGCCTTATGTTGATTACTTTCCCGGCGGGAAGTACGCGGACGTCCTGTCGGTTGACGTGTATGGCCCGTTCAAACAGAGCTACTACGACGACCTTCTGACCCTGGCCGCAGGGAAGCCAATAGTCTTGGGGGAAGTTGGAACAGCCCCGAGTCCGGATGTTCTGAAGGCGCAGCCCGGGTGGACTTGGTTCATGATTTGGGCCAACATTGTCGATTTCAACCCCCTCGATGGTCTACGTGCGATCTTCGATAGCCCAGCGGTTCTGACACGTGACGATCCAAAGGTGGCCGAACCCATGGCGGCGATCCGCCATGCCTCGGCAACGCCGAATCCACTGCCCGTCACACCCGGAGCTACAACCGAAGCGAAATCCTTGCTGGCGCGCCTGTACAGCGTTTCGGGAAAAGCCACGCTCAGCGGCCAGGAGAATCCTTCGTCCTCAGCCACGGAACAGACCGACAGGGTCTTTTCCGCGACCGGCAAGTATCCAGTAATCTACGGACAGGATTTGGCGCTCCCCAACAAGAATGGAAGCACGCTTGATGTCGCCCGGCAGGCTGTCGTCGACGAGGCTAAGCGGCAGTACAAGAACAACTCCATCGTGAGTTTAACTTGGCGTGCGCCGCGCCCCACCGACGCCCCGCCCTCGAGTGATAGCCCTACCGCACAGTCGACGGATTTTGAATGGAATGAGCTTCTCACCCCCTGCACCGATCTCAACAAGCGCTGGTGCGATCAGGTGGATCAGGTTGCAGCCTACTTGAAGCAGTTACAGGATGCCGGGGTCCCAGTCCTCTGGGAGCCGTATCCGGAGAATAACGGTGCGCATTTTTGGTGGGCGGGCCGGAAGGGTATCCATGGCTCGGCCATGCTCTATCGCCAACTATATGACCGCCTGGTTACTACTCACGGCCTGCGAAATCTCATCTGGGTATGGGTAGCCGCCGCTCCGGGATTTGGACCCGGTGCGCCCGGCCGATACGGCGACTTTTTCCCGGGTCTGACCTACGTTGACGCGCTGTCCGTGGACGTCGCAGGCGGAAGTTTCCGCTTTCCCCTTGATCTCGGGCTGTCTGAGGAGGGTGCCGGCAAGGTAATTGGCCTTGGGTTGAGCGGCAAGCTCCCGCCCGCCGAAGTCTTCACGCAACAGCCCCGCTGGGCGTGGTTCCTTGTCTCGCCAGACGTCACGGAGTCATCCGATCAGTCGGACGCCCTGCGCACGATCTATCAGGACCCGCGCGTAGTGTCGCGCACGGCGGAATCCGGTCGGAAGCCAAGCGCTAATCCGAAGTGAAAAGGCGGGATGCCTTCCCAGTAACCGGCGATTTCGACCCAGGACTCACACTGAAGCGTCCAAGGCCCATATGGTCCAAACTGCCTTCCGATTATCGCTTTCTAGTGTTTGACCAATGTGTGCATCATTGTTATATTTAGAGTCTGCAACTTGCAGCCAGGAAGTCGTCTAGTCAATGGCAAGTATCCACATCACCTTTCCTGATGGCGCATCCCGAGAGTTCCCCCAAGGCACGACTGCTCTCGAGGTTGCCAAGTCGATTGGCCCGCGCTTGGCTGCCGAAGCCTTGGCGGCAAAGCAGGGCGACCGTCTGGTTGATCTCTCGACCAAGCTCGAAGCGGATGGGCCAATCCAGTTCATCATGCCGGCATCCGCCGAGGGGATCGAGATATTCCGCCACTCCACTGCGCATTTGCTCGCCGCCGCCGTTACCGAACTTTTCCCGGACGCGCACCCCGGCATTGGGCCGCCTACCGAGAACGGCTTCTATTACGACTTTTACCGCGAAAAGCCGTTCACCGAGGAGGATCTGACAAAAATCGAGGCGAAGATGCAGGAGCTCGTTCAGGCCAACTTACCCAACGAGCGCGTGTATTTTCCCAAGGAAGAAGGCCTGAAGCTATTCGAGCAGATGGGCGAGTTCCTGAAATGCCAGTTGATCGAGGAAAAAGCCGACCCCGTGTTTTCTGCCTACCGCACCGGCAAGTTCCTGGATTTTTGCCGGGGGCCGCACATTCCATCCACCGGGCGGATCAAGGCGTTCAAGCTTTTGAGCGTGGCGGGAGCTCACTGGAAGGGTGATGAACATTCGCACCCCATGCAGCGCATCTATGGGACTGCCTTTTTCAGCCAGAAGGACCTGGATGCCTTTCTGAAACAGATTGAGGAGGCCAAGAAGCGCGACCACCGGCGACTGGGCAAAGACCTTGACCTTTTCAGCATTCAAGACGACGCCGGGCCGGGGTTGATCTTCTGGCATCCCAGGGGCGGCGTCATTCGCCGCGAGATCGAAGACTGGCTGCGCGACGAGCTGACCGCCCGCGGATATGACATGGTCCACACTCCTCATGCCATGCGCCTGCATTTGTGGGAAATAAGCGGCCACGCCAACTTTTACCGCGAGAACATGTTTGGGGCAATGGACGTTGAGAACGACAAGTATCAACTCAAGCCTATGAATTGCCCCGGCCACATTCTGATCTACAAGTCGCGCGCGCGCAGCTATCGCGAATTGCCCATGCGCCTGGCGGAATTGGGAACAGTCTATCGTTACGAACGCTCGGGGGTGATGCACGGCCTTCTGCGCGTGCGCGGGTTCACCCAGGATGATGCTCACATTTTCTGCATGCCCGACCAATTGGAGGCGGAGGTTCAGGCCTGCGTGGATTTTGCCCACTTGGTGCTCAAGACTTTCGGCTTCGATCAGTATCAAGTGGAGCTTTCCGCCCGAGATCCCGGTAATCCCGAGCATTACGCGGGCACGGTGGACGAATGGAACCTGGCAGAAGGCGCGCTGATGAACACCCTGAAGCGCATGGAAATTCCGTACAAGTACATGCCGGGCGAAGCGGTTTTCTATGGTCCCAAGATCGACATCAAGCTGGTGGACGCGATTGGCCGGCCCTGGCAGCTCACCACCGTGCAGTTTGATTTCAACTTGCCGCGGCGCTTCGGTTTGGAATACGTGGGGCCGGATGGGCATTTGCACACTCCCGTGATGGTGCACCGCGCGTTGTTGGGTTCCATCGAACGGTTCTTCGGGGTTCTCATCGAGCATTACACGGGCGCTTTTCCTGTATGGCTCGCGCCTGTGCAGGCCGTCGTGCTGCCCATCAGCGATAAGCACGCGCCTTATGCCCGGGAGGTCCTGGAAGAACTTCGGCGCGCCAAGATTCGTGCCCAGTTGGACGATCGCAATGAGAAGCTGAACGCGCGGATTCGCGACGCGCAAATGCAGAAGGTCCCCTTCATGTTGGTGGTGGGGGATCGCGAGGCGCAAAATCACACCGTGGCGGTTCGCCGGAGAGATACGGGCGACGCAGGTTCTCGTCCCCTGGCTGAGTTCGTCAATTGGGCCCGGGAGCTTATCGACACCAGGGCCGCGAAATGGTAAGCTAGGCAGTAGCTTTAGGACCTGGTGGTCTCCAAGCTTGAAAGCAATGTGCAGTTTTAGGGCCCCCGCGGGGGCTGGGAGGGAAGATTTATCGCCGACCGATTCGTTCGAGTCAATGAAAGGATTCGTGCCAAGGAAATCCGGGTGATTGATGAGGAAGGAGGGCAGCTTGGTATCATGCCTCCCTTCGATGCAATCAAGCTGGCCAAAACTCAGGGCTTGGACTTGGTGGAGGTTGCCCCGACAGCCAATCCTCCTGTGTGCCGCATCATCAACTATGGAAAGTATCTTTATCAGCTCAGCAAGCGGCAACACGAAGCGCGCAAAAATCAAAAGTCCATCGGGCTGAAGGAAGTCAAGATGCGGCCCCGCACTTCGGTCCACGATTTTGAGACCAAGCGCAATAAGATTGTGGATTTTCTGCAAGAGGGGGCCAAGGTCAAGGTCACGATCATGTTCCGCGGACGCGAGATGGCGCACCGGAACCTGGGCTTTGACATGATCGATCGATTGATTCAAGAGGTGGGAGAAGCTGGACAGGTGGAAGCGCGGCCACGGCTCGAAGGCCCGAACCTGACCGCTATTTTGGCGCCAAAGAAAGCGGCGGGCAAGGGCGGGGGAACATCCCCGCGGCCTCCCGCTAGCCATCCGGCTGGCCCGCCCCCGTCAGCGGCTGTCAAACCCAGTGTTCCAGTGACGGCCTCGGCCAAGCCCGCGGGGTCGCAAGGATCTTCAGGAGGATAGATTGGCTAAGGTTACGAAAGTCAAACTCAAGCTCAAGACTCATAAAGGTGCTGCCAAACGTTTCAAGATTACCGGCAGCGGCAAAGTCATGCGTCACCATTCTTTCGCTCGCCACATTCTGACGTCGAAAGCCAGCAAGCGGAAGCGGCGGCTGGGCAAGGCGGTGGAAGTATCGCCCTCGA